>JANRFH010000025.1 GCA_030725745.1 Akkermansiaceae bacterium | reverse complement strand
ATCTAGAACACATGTACACGGACCGTACTGGTACTCGAGTACGTCACCGTCGAAAGGTCACTTTCCTTGATCTGAGAAAGCGGGGCAAATACCCCGTACCTTTATCGCACTGAGGATACTAGTAAAGGTAGTAGAACTGGAAATCCAAGACTCCCCCAGCTTACAGACCGGGCTTCCTGCCTGGCTGCCGGTGCAGGCGGTCCGTCCCACTCACCGCCGGTCGGTATACTGGCTGGGAGACGGCGGATCGGCAGTTGGTCGCTCGCCTCTGTCGCGGCGATGGCGGCTGCTCCCCCAACCCAAGCCCCCCCTTCAAACTGAACACTAGCAAACTAGCAAACTTCTTCCCACTGCTCACTTTCCACTTCCTCATGTACCTAAAAAGCCTCGCCACCGCCAACCCACCCCACTCCTTCACCCAAGCAGACACCTGGCAAGCCCTCCAAACCCACCCCCAGTTCGGCGAGATCAAGCCCCGCTCCATCACCCTGTTAGAAAAAATCCTCACCAACACCTCCTCTGGCATCAACCACCGCCAGTTCACTGCCGCCGATCTCGACCCCGTCTTCCGCCGCGATGCCCAGCAGCTCAACCACTCCTTCGAGCACGAAGCGCCAAAACTCTCCGCCGCCGCCCTCGAAAAAGCCATCGCCCAAGCAGGGATCAAACCCCAAGACATCGACGCCCTCTTCCTCTGCACCTGCACCGGCTACCTCTGCCCAGGCCCCTCCAGCCATGTCGCCGAAATCGCCGGCCTCCGCCCGGATACCTACCTCTGCGATCTCGTCGGCCTCGGCTGCGGAGCCGCCATCCCCACCCTCCGCGCCGCCCACGGCTACCTCGCCGCAAACCCCACCCATACCGTCGCCATGATCGCCGTGGAAATTTCCTCCGCCGCCTTCTACATCGACGACGAACCCGGCGTCCTCATCTCCCTCTGCCTCTTCGGCGATGGTGCCGCCGCCGCCATCCTCACCGGCCAAGACACCTCCGGAAACGCATTACGCTTCCACGGCTTCGATACCCACCACGTCCCCGCCGACCGCGAGAAAATCCGTTTCACCAACTCCGCCGGGAAACTCAAAAACCAGCTCCACCGCTCCGTCCCCGGCCTCGCCGCCAAAGCAGTCTCTACCCTCTACGCACGCCGCCTTTCCGATCCCCAACAAATCCTCGCCCACTCCGGCGGCCGCGACGTCATCGAAGCCATCGAGGCCGAGCTCCCCCCCTTCCACCTCACCGAGACCCGCCAAGTCCTCGCCGACCACGGCAACATGTCCAGCCCCTCCGTCCTCTACGCTCTCGCCAACCGGCTAAACACCCACCCCCAAGACACCTCCCTCTGGCTAACCGCCTTCGGCGCCGGCTTCGCCGCCCACTCCTGCCACCTCTCTCGGAAACTTTAAATTTTAAACTATAAACCTCAATTCCCCCAAGCAGAGAGCTGAGAGCTGAGAGCTGAGAAAACCAACATCCCCAGCCACATTTCTACCCTCCACATCCCCCTTAAAAACACACAACCCCAGCCTTAGCGCCTTCGCGCCTTTGCGGTTCAAACCTACCACATCCCCAGCCACCCAACCCCAGCTCCGCGTCCCCTCTGTGACCTCTGCGTCTCTGCGGTGAAATCCCCCCTATGACCCCAACCAATTCCCAACGCCTCGCCCAAAGAAACCGCCCCCCCGGCTTCCCCGTCATGAAGCAACGCTGGGCTGGCCTCGGCTTCTTCCACTGGGCGCTCGATCCCGAACTCATCGCCACCCGCCTCCCCTCCGGCATCCACCTCGATACCTTCGAAGGAAAAGCCTACCTCGGAGTCGTCCCCTTCTTCATGCAGCGCATCCGCCCCGTCTGCCTGCCGCCCCTCCCCTGGCTCTCATGGTTCCACGAGCTCAACCTCCGCACCTACGTCTTCGATGACGCAGGTAACCCCGGTGTCTGGTTCTTCTCCCTCGATTGCAACCAACCCCTCGCCGTCGAGATCGCCCGCAAAGCCTTCAATCTCCCTTACCAGCACGCGCGCATGTCCTCAAAGGTCACCGCAGAGGAAATTCATTACCGCAGCCTCCGGAAAAACCACCCCCTCCCCGAAGCCGAATTCACCTACCCCCAGCCCACCTCTCCCTCACCCGCCGAGGAAGGCACCCTCGAATGGTTCCTCGTCGAGCGCTATCGTCTCTTCTCCGCAAACCGCCACGGCCAGCTCTTCAGCGGCATGGTTCACCACAGCCCCTACCGCATCCAGCCCATGCCCGCCGCCACCTGCTCCACCACCGCCTTCGCCCTCAACAACTTCCCGGAACCCACCCGCCTCCCGGACTCCCAACTCTCCGCCTCCCCCGTAGACGTCACCATCTTTCCCCTACGCAAACTCTGAGCCGAAGATAAGGATCGAACAATAGAAGGCTCACTCGGCGGAGCCATCTTGTTCCGCCTTTTTTCGTTCCTCCAGCTTCCGCTTGATGAACTCACCAGCCGTATCAACCAATTCCTCAATCTCCTTGGTCTCTTTAAGCTTCTTGATCTCTTCCGCTGTGAACTCGATCTGAATCGTGTCGTCGCTACTCCTAGTCTGCTTCGCCTCTTCCTGATCGCTCGAAGTGAGAATCGGGATCCACACAAAGAGAGCGAACACCAACGCGGCAGAGTAAAGCCCGATGCCGAGCACGATCGATACCCGCTTCCAAGTCGATATATTCCAATGCTCGCTCAGCTTCTGACGGTATGTCGCACTGAAGGCAGCCCGAAGGAGCAGGTAAACGAAGACAAGAGCATGAATCGTCACCTCGAAAATGAAGGTGGCAATCGCGACGATAATTTCGACTAGAGCCTCCATTTTTTGCAGGACGATATATGCATTGAAAGTGCGGCAGTATTCACCCGCCCCCTCTACTGCCCAATCTTGATCTCGATTCCAGCTCCCTTTTCCTCAACCGGCTCGACCTTTTGCTTCACAGCAGAGGGGGCGATGTTGGCGAGGTGGAAGTCCGCGACGGTCTGCTTGCCCTTGGCAGTGGTGATGGAGATGGTTCCACCCACGGCGACGACGAGGTATTGGTCGTTCTCCAGCGGGGGTAGGGTGAGGACGGGAACAAACACATCGCCTTTCTCGCCCTCCTGCATGTAGCCGATGGCGCAGGTGTGCCGTGTCCAGCCGGTGAGTTCCTGTTCCTCGCGGGTGCTTTTCATCTCAAGGGTGGTGCCGCCGATGGGCTCGAAGCCGAACCACAGGGAAACCGGGGCGCGGGCTTCTTTGATCGCCGGAGCGGCATCGGCCTCCTCGCCTTGTGAGACGGTGGCCATGAGCAGAAACAGAGAAACCAACAACGGGGCTTTGAACATCCCTTAGATATAAAGAATGCGGCTGCAGGCCAACAAGCGTGAAATACCTAAACCACGAACAGGACGATGAAGCTGGAGAGATTCTAACCGCGAATGAACGCAAATTTTCGCTAATCTTGGATTTCGTGAAAAATACAGTTAGAGGAAAATCGAAATAGATTCATCAAACCTAATTTCATGAAGTCGCATACATGAAATTAGCGAAAATTCGTGTGCATTCGCGGTTGAACCTTAACCAATACGGCAGGTAATCCTAGAGTCCGAGGAAGTTCGAGATGAGGGCGAGGCCGGCGTCTTGGCTTTTTTCCGGGTGGAACTGGCAGGCGAGGACATCGCCTTTTTCCACAGCGGCGACGAACTTCTCCCCGGCGTAGTCGGTGACGGTGGTTTTCCAGCCATCGTCTTCGGGCTTGGGGAAGTAGGAGTGCACGAAGTAGAAATACGGCTCTGCACCGAGACCTTTCCAGAAAGCGGATGCGCAGTTCTGCGGGACGGTGCCGTTCCAGCCCATCTGCGGAATTTTTTTTCCCTCCTCTTCTTGAAAACGAACACAACGACCTTTAACGATGCCGAGGCCTTCGACACCGGGTGCCTCGTCGCTGCCCTCGAAGAGAATTTGGAAGCCGACACAGATGCCGAAGTAAGGTTTCCCTGCTGCGATCCATTCACGCAGTGGCTCAACGAGGCCGCGCTTGTCGAGCTGGCGCATGACATCGCCGAACTCGCCCTGGCCGGGGAGGATGAGGTGGGTGCAGTCACCGAGCTCCGAGGCATCGGTGATGAGCTCCGGAAAAACGCCGAGGGCGTGCAGGGCGTTTTCCACACTGCGGAGATTCCCCCCGCCGTAATTCACGAGGCCAACTCTCACAGTGCTTCTTTCGTAGAAGGGATGCCTTTCACGCGGGCGTCCTTTTCACAGGCTTCCCGCAGGGCGCGGGCGAGGCCTTTGAAAATCGCCTCGGCGATGTGGTGGCCATCGCGCCCGTAGAGCAGCTCCACGTGAATATTTGCGCGGAGGTTGCTGGCCACGGCGCGGCAAAATTCCTCGACGAGAGTGAAGGGCATGTTCGGCGCGGAGGGTGTGCCGGCAGGAGCGCGGAACTCAAGGTGTGGGCGGTTACTGAGATCCACGACCACGCGGGCGAGGGTCTCGTCCATGGGCAGGTAGCAGCAGCCGTAGCGGCGGATGCCTTCCTTGGTGCCGAGGGCTTCCTTCATGCACTCGCCGATGACGATGCCGGTGTCCTCAATGGTGTGATGCGCGTCCACATCGGTATCGCCGATGACTTTGACATCAAGATCGAAGAGGCCGTGCTTGGAGAACAGGGTGAGCATGTGGTCAAAGAAAGGGATACCTGTATCGATCTTCGACACGCCCTCCCCATCGAGCCCGATCTTCAGGGAGATGTCCGTCTCCGCCGTTTTTCTGTCTTTCTGCGCCGTCCTGCTTGTCATGTGAAGTGGTTGCTTGGGTGGGGGTTATTTCGCGGGGATTCCAGCCCGTTCGGTCAGTTTTTCCAGATAAATATCAGGGAGCTTCGCTTTGCGGGCTACATCGAGGGTATTTTTCTTGGCATCGGCATCGCCACTGCCAAGAGCCGACCAGATCTCACGGTAAAGCTCTTCGAAAGGCTTTTCGGTAGCCGGGGTGGCCTTACCGGACTCCAGCTTTTTCGACTGGGCGTCGACCTGCCTCAAGGCCTCGGTGAGGCTCTCCTTAAGGTTGGCGTCCGGGGTGATCCACATTTCCTTGGCAGCTTTTTCCTCGGCGAATTTCGCTTCGAGCGCGGCGTGCTGTTCATCGAGTGCCTTCTGTGTCTGGGCACGATCTTCGGGGGACATACGCTCCAGCCCGGTGGCACGCATTTCCATGCGCTTGTCGAAGCTATCGAGGTTCTGACTTAGGCTAGCGCCATAGGCCGCCAGCACCTGCTTAATCTTGTCCACCACCTCAGCCCTGCCCGCTGCCTGCGAGAAGCTAGCTTCGTAATCCTCGAAGAGTCTCAGAGCGCTAAGGAAATCGCGGCGGCTCACGGCATCATGGATATGCTTCGCGGCGACCTCTTCATCGAAGGCGTAGGCGTTTGCGGCATAGTCGTCCGGCAGGATCATCAGGCCTTCGATCTTCGCGCCACCAGCGGCGATGATTTCCATTTCTCCCTTGAGTTCCTCCACCATTTTTTCGGCAGGCTTCTTAAATGAGCTGTCTGGGTAGGCCACGATGAACTCCTCAATCTTCGCGATGCGAGCGGCGTAAGCATCTTCCTCCAGAAGGTCAGGGGTTGGGGTAAGCCCGGAGATAGCGGCGAAGGCCTTGGTATCCTCGCTGTCTTTCTCGATACTCAGGACATCCGCCTTGGCGACGGGTTTCTCCTCCTTGATGGATTTCGTGACATTCACGTCAATATAGTAGTTCTCGGCATCTTCGCGCACGATAGAGCCCTCTATGCTCTTCCCGGATTTCAAAACAATGGTATCGGCGCCAGCGGCTTGGCAGATGAGCAGCGCGGCTGCAGTCAGTATGATCGGTTTCATGGAATAATTGGGTTATACAAAAGAGAATGTTGCCGTTGAGGCGGCTTATGGCAAGAAAGGGACATCGAGATCTTCAGAATCCTCGACTTGGGTGGTATTTCCTTCCGTATCCACTACGCGGATTTTATCGGGTTCGTCGGAGGAAATATTCCGTGTCGCAGCTCTCAGTGGTAGCCTCAGGATCGCCTCTCTTAGCTCGCCAGAGGAATTTTCACCGATGAGGTAGCTTTTTCCATAAGCTCCTACGAGCCCAGCTTGGACGAGGTCTGTGTAGAGGATGGGATTGGAGGAAACGTTGGCAGGATAGTCCCCGATCATGGACTCTAGTGCCTGTGGTGCGGGGATATCCAGCAGTTTGAGTCGTTTTTGCGCCATGGCGAACAGGCCTATCGTGGATTCTTCAAAAACCATGGCATTGTTCGATACTGGCAGGCCGCAGAGATCCATATCCACACTCGCCTCCCTGATATATCCATCTTCAGCGAAAAGCTCGGTAGCGGTAGAGACGAGATCGGCGGCCCAGAATTTCCAAGATTCGCTGAGGGTAATGGCATGAACATCGAGCGCGGCCTGAATCGCAAGTGCATAGAGAAAAGCCCTGCCGCCGACGAGGCTTTCCGGGGCTTCTCCGGCATACAGGCGGAGTTGGCGCCCCTTGCCAAACACCTCTTTAGATTTCGCCATCAACTCCTCGGCACGCTCCCGGTATTTCTCGTCACCGGTGATTCGATACGCAGTCGCGAAAACGGACACCATTCTCAAGGTCACACCAGCATTGGCATCCCTTTTCCTGACCACCAGCCCAAGCCGAGCCTCTCTGACCTTGAGCAACTTCGCCTTCGCACTCTCCAGCAGGTCAGCAACTTGCCCCACATCCGTGCCAAGCACCGCCGCCACTTCAGAGGCATCCTTGGTGTTCCTGAGGCTATTCAGACGGAAGAATTTCCTCTCCGGATCATTTTCAGAGGGGATATTGCCGTCTTCCTTCAGCCCTGCGGCGATCCAGAAGACAGGGAATTCATCAGGGGAAAGCAGATCACGCACCTCGTCAAACTCCCACAACCAGCTTTCCGTATCCTTCATGCTACTACCGCCGAACGAATACAGTCCGTCGTCAGTGCGATAATTTGTTTCAACGAAATCCATCAAATCCATGGCCTTCGCAAGCGCGCGTTCGTCGCCAGTAGCGGCATAGGCCTCGAAGAGGCACATCACCACCCTCGCTTGGCTAGAGCAGTCCCTCGCAAAACCAGGCATGGACCAATCCGTTCCCACCCTTGAGCTAAACACACCGCCATCCAGAGGATCGAACATTGCGCTGCGCAGCAGATCATCGAGTAGATCCTTGAGCACATCTTTGCACCTTTTCCTGAGATCCCCGGGTAGTCCCTCGATCTGCACGCCCGCCGCAAGAAGATCGAGCGGACCAGTGGGAAAGAGGCCGCCAGTTTCATCCAAAGTGCGGGAAAGAGGATCGTAGAGCGAAACGAGCTGGCGCAGAGATCTCACCGATACATCGGCAGGATCCGCGTCATTTTCCTCACCGACGTATGATTCAATCAACCTTTCCCTACGCATCTTTTGATCCATCGTGCTGTTCGAAAGGATGTATTCATTTTCATCCTGCCACATACGATTCAGGACGACGTGGGACTGCGGGAAAATATCGCCTACATCTTGTCCGGAGCCACCGGAAAGCGGCATCCAAGCTACCGGAGCACCTTTCGGAGTCATCCAGATCATCAGTGGCAGCTTAAGCCCAGAGCGGATCTCGGCACAAAGATGGATTGTGAGCAGCCCCATCTCGCGCACCGCATCCCCATCGATCAAAATGGGCACGTAGTTCGAGTTGATTTCACTGACCACATCGCTGTTCGACTCCAGATCCCTAAGGGATTCTTCGTAAGAGGGCTGCTGAGGCATCACCACCACGGCGAAAATCAACCGACGGTATTGCCGAGCCTTCTCGAAGGACTCCTCTGTCCAAGGCTGCCAATCGATGGAGGAATTCACCTGCGTTTGGTAAACCGGCCCCGGCAGCCCTGCCATGGCATCGCCCTCCTCCACAGCATACTTAATTTCGCCAAACTCCTCGGGCGGCAGCTCCACGGTGGGAGCCTTCTCGCGGCAGCCGGTCAGCAGGCATAGCCCGATCGGTATGATTGCGTTGAAAATGATGCGCATGCTTCTTCGTATTATTTGCTGCCTTCGCAGAAACCCAATCTATAACCTTCTCGCACCAAGTTGGAAGAAAAGACTTCCGCTGCCGCCGCCCTTAGTTAACCTCCGCCAACCAGTATTTTCTCACGCCGCGTGATCAGCATCGCCATCTCCAGCCAAAAGGGAGGAGTGGGTAAAACCACCCTTTCCATCAACCTCGCCCACGCTTTCGCACGCGCTGGACTCAATACCCTGCTCGTCGATGCAGATCCGCAGGGCTCTGTCGGGCTCTCGCTCACCCGCCAATCGCGCCTGCTCTCCGGCTTCTACGATTTCCTCGCCGATCCCGGCATCCCCATGGAGCGGCTGATCGTCCCCACCCGGCTGGAAACTTTTTCCCTCATCGCCGCCGGCCAAGCCAGTGACTATGAGGCAGGCAACGGCACCTCCGGCTCTCACCTCGCCCGCGTCCGCTCCTTCCTGCGCAACGTCAACTCACGCCGCTACGATATCTGCATCATAGACACCGCCGCCGGCCTTTTCGGAGTCACCAACGACGTCATCGCCTCCGCAGACGCCCTCATCATTCCACAGCAGGCTGAGCCGCTCGGCATACGCTCCGTGCCGAAGCTTCTCGAAGGCCTCAATCGCCTCCGCATCGTCAACCCGCGTCTCAACGTCCTCGGCGTCTGCCTGACCATGCTTCAGCAGGGTCTCGCGGAAAGCATCGAGGCCGCCGACGCCCTCCGCCAGCTCCTCCCCGAGGCCATGCTTTTCCAAACCTTCATCCCGCGTGATGACATTTTCATCCGTGCAAGCGCAAAAGGGCTCCCTGTCGGAATCCTTGAAGAGGGCGAAGGAGCCGAAGCCGTCTTCGCCTCCCTGCGTGCCGAAGTGCAGTCGAAACTCGAAAAATCCGGGCACAGCCCCATCCTGCAGACGCATTAATGGATCCGCTCAATCCATGGATAGACCCCGCTGAAGTCCGGCACCTCGCCGAGCAGCTCCTGCGCCCCGTCACCCAAGCACGTCTCACCACCAACGACCTTGGATTTGATGAAGCCTTCATAGGTTTTGCCGATGCATCGCGCCAAGAAAACGCCTACGAGACCTCGGAGCCAGAGCCCAGACAGCCAGCCACTCCTAGCGCACCAGCACAGGAAAAAGTTTTTCAACCCGCAGATCCAGACCCAACCCCTCCAGAACCAGAGCCCTCCGGACAAAACCCAGCCCCACCCGAGCCACCCTCGCGCAGCCGTTTCCTCGAACGCGTGCAGATCTTCCGCGATTGGCTGGCGAAAAACTTCGGAGCCAAAGACATCTTTATCCTCGACCGCGAGGGGAAGGTCATCTTCGACGAAAGCGGCCACGACCGCCTCCACTTCATGGCGCGCAACCTCGCAATCGCCTCCAGCGGCCCCGGCAACATCCACGTCAAGATCGGCCCCGGCGCCATCCTTGAGGTCATCCCCAGCGAGACACCCTACGGCCGCATCGTCCTCGGCATGCTCGTCCCGGAATCCCTCTCGCAGCCCCATGTGAAAATCATCGGCGAAGTCCTCCTCCAGACCGCCTCGCCTTCTTAAACTCTAAATTTTAAACTTTAAACCTCAAGGAAGAGCCCGACTCACCGGTAGCCATCCCACTTGAAGTTTAAAGTTTAAGATTTAAAGTTTTTCCCCGAATCACCCATGCAGATCGTAGCATCTTCCAACCAAGACCGCCTCGATGCATGGCTCGCTTCAGAAATCCCGGATCTTTCCCGCTCCCGTATCCAGGCGCTCATCCGCGAGCAATACATCCTCGTCAATGATAAGCCCGCTAAGCCGCGCGACAGCGTAAAAAGTGGAGATACTGTATCCGTCGTAGTTCCCGAGGCAGTCCCGGACATAGCCGCCCCTCAGGACATCCCGCTCGACATCATATTCGAAGACAAGGACATCATCGTCCTCCACAAAGCCCACGGCATGGTCGTCCACCCTGCCGCCGGGAACCCCGACGGCACCCTCGTCAACGCACTCCTCCACCACTGCAACGGCAAGCTCTCCGGCATCGGCGGAGTCGAGCGGCCCGGCATCGTCCACCGCCTAGACAAAGACACCTCCGGTTGCCTCGTCGTCGCGAAAACCGATCCCGCCCACCAAGGCCTCGTCACCCAGTTTGCCGAGCGCTCCACCATGGAGAAGCTCTACCTCGCAGTCACGCACGGCATCCCCAAGCCGGACAAGGAAACGATCTTCACGCACATCGGTCGCCACCCAGTGAACCGCCAGAAAATGGCCGTCGTCAATCCACCCGGCGGCAAGACCGCGATCACGGATTACGAAACGCTCGCCACCGATCCCGCCACCCAGACCGCGCTCATCCTGTGCCACCTCCACACCGGCCGCACCCACCAGATCCGCGTCCATCTCCACCACATCGGCACCCCCATCCTCGGCGATCCCATTTACGGGAAAAAACACTCTCTCCCCACCCCGCGCCTTCTCCTCCACGCCTGGAAGCTCTCCTTCAACCACCCCGTCTCCGGGAAAAAAGTCTCCTTCACTGCCCCCCCACCTCTCGACTTCAAACCCTGGCTAGACCGCGCCCAAGTCTCTTCATTTGAGGTTTAAAATTTAAAGTTTAGAGTTTCAGATCCCCTTCGCTCGCTGCCGTATCCACTCCAGCCCTTCAGTGTATTCTTCACTCTGCGGGCGTGTTTTCACCAGACGCTCCCACAGCGAGATCGCCTCGCGGTAAACCGCCCTAGCCTCCTCAGCCTTCTTGGAAAGCTCATACGCATGCGCCAAATCACCTAGGAGATAGGCGCTGGAGCGTTGCAACTCCTCCGCGCGTATGCCGCTGCTATCGCCAGAGGATTCCAGATCGCGCAGCGTTTCCCGCGCTTTTCCTAGGAACTCCAGCTCCTTCACCCTATCCCCCGAAAAGCCAAGTATCCGCCCCTTCTGCCACCACAGCAGCGCCAGACGGTAATCCACCATCGGCACCTTCCCCGTGCCCTGCCGCTCCAGCAGCTTTATCCCTTCATCAAAGGCTGCCAGCGCCTCCTCCTGTTTCCCGCTGTCCAGCAAAAGCCCGGCCTTAAGGCCTAGCTGCGCCGCCTTCCGAGTCGCCGCCACCACGGAATCCGGCCTGCGTTGCAGCACCTCATCGAGCAGTTTCATCGCCTCCGCCGAGACCTTTTCCGCCGAGGTCACATCCCCGGAAAGCACCGCCGCTTCCGCAATCGCGCCGTAGCATCCCGCCAGCTCAAGTCGCATCTCGATTTCCTCCGGATTTTCTCTCAGCAGCGCCACAATCTCTCCCACCGCTAGGCTGCGCACCGCCGTCGCATCGCCCAGTTTCCCGATACCCTCCAGGATCGTCGCAGAGGAAAGGTAACACGCCGCCAGCTCCGATCTCAGCACCGCCGATTCCGGCCGCGCATCTGCCAGTTCGTTGAGTTTTTTCGTAGCTCTCATCAGCTGCTCGAGTGCCTTCGTATCATCGCCTGATGCCGCTAAGATCTTCGCCTCGCTGAAGTCGAGAATCGCCGTGAGCTGCTCCAGCCTCTGCACATCCGCACCGCTGGTTGGCACCGCGGCCAGAGCCTCCCTCGCTTTTACGAAAGCCTCAGCCGCCGCCTCCTCGCCACTCTCCTGTTTCAGCAGCGCAAGCAGCAACGCATCGCGCCCGAGCCGCAACTTCATGTCTGCATCAAGCTCACCTCCTGTCCAGCCATCGATAGCCTCCTCCAGCCTCCGCTCCGCGACCTTCGCATCCCCCGCCGCCAGCGAAACCTCCGCCAGTTGTAGTCGCGCCCTAGCACGCTCATCTTCGAGCGACTTTATCTCCGCATTCCTAAACAGAAAATCCTCGAAGTAACGCTCCAGCCGTTTCAGCCGCAGCTCTCTACCATCCAGCGCAGGCAGATCACGATTACCCTTCTCCATCGCCCACGCAAACAAGCGATCACCAATCATCCTCGATGCCTCCAGCCGCGCCAGCCCGAGCTCGTGCTCATACTCCATCTCCTGCTCCGCCTTGTCCTTCGCGACGACAGCCTCTTCCATTTTCACCACCGCATCCGTCGCCTTCGTATCTAGGAAAATCTTCTCACGCTCACGCTCCGTGCGCTCCTTGCCAAGCTGCTGTTGGGAAAGATGCCACAGACCACCGAGCACTAGGCACGCCGCAGTCGCCATGCCCGCATAGAAAATCACGCGCCGCCCCAATCGCTCCGCACGCCTCCTCCTGTCCAGCAGCTCCTCCCTCGTCGTATCCGTCTCCACCTTCTTCTCCACCTCTGCGAAACCCAACATCACCTCGATCATCGAGACCGGCCTGTCCAGACGACTGAGCTTCAAGCACTTATCTATCCACTCGCGGAAACCAGCCTCCAGCTCATTGCTCGGCGGCGAAGGCCACACCGGATCCTCCTGCACCATCAGATTCTTTGCCATCTTTGAGGCATCCGCATGAATGCCTTCCTTCATCGTCTCACCCGGCTCGGGCGCAACTCCCGCGAAACTCTCCGCACACCTCGGGAACTCCCCGGTAAGCAACCTAAAAGCCAGCACACCAAAGGCATGCACATCCCAGCCATACCCCTCCCCTTCGAAATACCCACCCGGATCCACCAGCTGCTCAGGCGGCTGATAGAGAAGCGCATCCGTGAAATCCAAATGCGCAATCCCCGGCATATTCCCCAGCGTCCAGTCTGCCAACTGCACACTCCCCGCCTCGTCGAAAAACACATTGCCCGGCTTCAGGTTCCCGTGCGCCACACGCTTCCGGTGCATTCCCGCCAGCGCCTCGCCGATCTCCCGCACCAGCGCCCATGTGTTCTCGCCCGGATGCTCCTGCAAGTTGTGCTGAAGACTGTCCGGCAACCATCTCGCCTCATCTCCCTCCCCCTGCTTATCCGCAAACAGCGGCAGCACCCAGCACGCCGGCCTACCGTCGAAATCTGCTGACTGCACCTCCGCGACACCCTCCGGCCAGCCACCTTCCTCGAGCCTCGCCACCATGCGCGAGAGCAGCCCGCGATTCACAGCCATCCCCTCGAAAACCTTCACCGCCCACAGGTTGCCATTGTCATCCTTAGACGCAAAAACCCGGCCACACTCACCCGTCCCGATCAGTCCGAGTACTTCTAGGCCGTTCATTTCAGGCAACTTCATCACAAAAACGCTAGCCCAGCCAATACGCCCCGCCAACCCCCAAAACGAAGGGCGCAAACCACCTGCAATCCTGCTTTCACGATTCCACTTTTCCGTTATCTTTCAAACGTCTATGAAACCCATTCCCTACACCTGCCCTTGCTGTGGCAAAGACGGCGAATTGCGTTTGAAATGGAATCAATCAGCCCTAGATAAAATCACCATGCCATGTGAGGCCTGTGGAGCCTCGCTGAAATCAGAGATAGTGCACTCGCTCTGGAGAGATTGGATTCCCAAGATGATGGTTGGCATCATCTTGGCTTATGTATTCCTCTTAGAAGGCCGTATTGACGCATACTTTTTTTACCCTATCCTTGTAGCCATCGTGATAATATGGACTTTCGCCGCAAATTTGGTAGGCAGAAAACGAACTGTCTCCAAAGGCCCCGGCGACCTCAACTTCTTCGACGAAGGAAAACTCGACGATACCGACCTCTGATCACTGATCACTGATCACTGATCACTCGGCACCAGAGCGCAGCGACTCGTCTTTCCATTTCACTTCCCGGCAAAAATGGTGCAATATGTGCCAGTAAATTCCCGTATCCTATGAGTTACGCAACCGCCTCACGCCCATGAAAGTCCAGTGCCCCGGCAATCCCCTTGAAAACTACTCGTCACGCCGCGAGTTCCTCTACGTCGGCCTGCTCGGCTCCGTCGGCATGGCACTTCCTGATTTCTTCGGGCAACGCGCCTCTGCCGCCACCAAAGTTTTCGCAAATCCGGATCCCATCGCCCAGAGCGTCATCCACATCTTCCTCCCCGGCGGCCTCGCTCATCAGGAATCCTTCGATCCCAAGCCCTACGCCCCTGCCGAATACCGCGGCCCCTTCGGAGCCATCGACACGAAGATCCCCGGAGTCCAGTTCGGCCAGTTTATGAAGGAAACGGCAAAGATCGCCGACAAAATCTCCATCATCCGCTCCATGTCGCACGGTGAGGCCGCCCACGAGCGCGGCACCCACAACATGTTCACCGGCTACCGCCCCTCTCCCGCCCTCGCCTTCCCGTCCATGGGCTCCGTCGTTTCCAATCAACTCGGCTCACGCAACGACCTCCCTCCCTACGTCTGCGTCCCAAACGTCCCGAACGAATACGCAAACTCCGGCTACCTCCCCTCCGCTTACGGCCCCTTCGCCCTCGGCTCCGATCCCTCGCGCGGCGATTTCGAAGTCCGCGACCTCAACCTCGCCAAGGGCGTCGACAACGACCGCTTTCACCGCCGCCGTAGCCTCCTTGAGACCGTCGATGACCATTTCAGGAAACTGGAAAACTCCGATGCGCTCGACTCCATGGATGCCTTCTATCAGCACGCTTACAAGCTCATCTCCTCCCAGAAAGCCCGCGAAGCCTTCGATCTCAAACAAGAGCCTGACAAAATCAAAGAGGAATACGGCAAGACCGAAGCCGGCCAGCGCATGCTGCTCGCCCGCCGCCTCGTCGAGGGTGGTGTCCGCTTCGTCTCCCTCACCGCCGGTGGCTGGGATCACCACGACAACATCAAGGGCGCTTTTGAAAACCAGATGCCCCAGACGGATCGTGCCATCGCCGCCCTCATCCGCGATCTCGACCGCCGAGGCATGCTCGAGAACACCCTAGTCATGGTCACCTCGGAGTTCGGCCGCACCCCGAAGATCAACCCCACCGGTGGCCGCGACCACTGGCCACGCGTCTTTTCCACCATGCTCGCAGGCGGTGGCGTGAAAGCAGGCTACGTCCACGGCTCCTCAGACGCCCTCGGCGGCGAGCCGGAAACCGACAAAGTCGGAATCGAAGATCTCGCCAAAACCGTCTACAACCAAATCGGCATCAACGCGGAAAACGAACTCATGTCCCCCGGCGACCGCCCCATCGAAATCGTCGACGGAGGCGAAGTCCTCGACGCCATCCTAGACAAGAAAGCGTAACGTAGCTGCCGCGTCCCGCGGCAGGCCGTGCAAGCGGCGTCCCGCCGCAACCCGCAACCCCAGCCCCCATGCCCCGTTTCTTCCCATTCGATGTTCCACGTTGGACGTTCTATGTTCGATGTTCATCCCTCGTCCTCCTCCTCGCATCAAAAGCGTTTGCCCTGAACCCCATATCCCCCCCCGGCGGCCAACGCGGCACTGATGTCCCCATCACCCTCCGTGACGACAACATCACCTCTTTCCAGGAATTCATCACCTACCAACCCGGCCTCGAACTCATCGACCTCAAGCCCGACGAAAAAGACAACAAATCCGCCACCGCAACCCTCCGCATCTCTCCAGATGCCGCCCTCGGCGAGCACCTTTTCCGCATCCGCACCTCCCACGACATCTCTTACGTCCGTTCCTTCTGGGTTGGCCCCTTCCCCACAGTTTCTGAAAAAAAAGACGATGCCTCGCAGCCCGTCCCCCTGAACTCGACCGTCCAGGGCATCATTGACCAAGAGGATGAAGACACCTTCATCGTCTCCATGAAAAAAGGCCAACGCCTCTCCGCCGAGGCAGAAGCCGTCCGCCTTGGCCGCATCATGTTCGATGCCCGACTCTCCATCAAAGACCCTGCCGGAAAGGAAATCGCGACCAACGACGACTCCGCCCTCCTAAAGATCGACCCACAGCTATCCATCGTCGCCGCGCAAGATGGCGATTACGCCGTCTCTATCCGCGAGGCCGCATGGGAGGGGAACGGCCAATCCCGCTACCGCCTCCACATCGGCACCTTCCCGCGCCCCACCGCGGTCTTTCCACCCGGAGGAAAACCCGGCGAAACCCTCACCTTCACCTTCCTCGGTGACCCCGCCGGCTCCTTCACACAAACGACCACCCTACCGCCGGATTACGACGGGAAATTCCCGCTCTACCCTATCCTCGAGGGACAGACCTCCCCCTCCCCCATTCCAGTCATTGTTTCCGCACTAGAGCATTCCAATCAATCAGGTGAAAATTTCACCAAAGAATCCGCGCACCCTTTCCCATCTACGGTATCCGCAGTAGATGGTATCCTCGATGGAGAAAACCAAGAACGCTGGTTCCGCTTCACCGCAAAGAAAGACGAAAACTTGGAAATCCGCGCCCTCGCCCGCAGCTTCCACTCACCCTTAGATCCCGTCATCCACCTGCGAGATTCCAAAAACAAAAACATCGTCCGTATCGATGATGATGGCAATTTCCCCGACAGCCTTGCGAAATGGACATGCCCTGCCGATGGAGAATATTTCATTCAACTCTACGATCAGCTTCGCCGCACCGGAGACGATTTCACCTTCCGCATCGAGATCACCAGCCGCCAGCAGAAGCTTTCCGCCAGCCTGCCCTCCGCCGACCGCAACGACTCTCAGAAAGCCAAGTTTTTTCCCGTTCCACAAGGCAACCGCTACGCCTCAGTCATCCAGCTCAAGCGTGAAAACAACGGCTCCGCTATCAAGTTCCTCACCGAAAACCTCCCGCAAGGCGTGCGCATGATCGCCCCGGATGTCCCGAAATCCATCAACAGCTTCCCCGTCATCTTTGAGGCCGATCCCGGAGCACCGCTCGCTGCTACGCTTCAGCCTTTCACCATCCGCGCGGAAGAAGGCGATCTCAGCGGCTCACTCTCCGACACCATAAACCTCGTCGAAATCAATAACCTTGGTGTCTTCCACAGCATCACCCTCGACCGCATCCCACTCGCCGTCACCTCACCCGCCTCCTTCTCCATAGAGCTAGAGGCACCGAAGAACCCCATCGTCGCCAACGGCACGGCGATGCTGAAAATGAGAGTCACGCGCGCCGAGGGATTCAAAAATAAAATCTCCACTCGCTTCCTCTGGAGTCCTCCGGGTATCTCCGCCCCCGCCGGCACCGAAATCGCCCCTGAAAAGAGCGAAGCCGATTACGAACTCAACGCCGCTGCCGATGCCCCCGAGGGAAAATGGCAGATCTGCGTCGTCGCCGAAGCAGATACTCCAACCGGACGGCGCATCGTGTCGTCGAGCTTTGTCACCCTCGAAGTCGCCGCGCCTTTCGTCTCCGC
Organism: Akkermansiaceae bacterium; assembly: GCA_030725745.1. Lineage (GTDB taxonomy): Bacteria > Verrucomicrobiota > Verrucomicrobiia > Verrucomicrobiales > Akkermansiaceae > Luteolibacter. Next base: position 11,878 of record JANRFH010000025.1, on the reverse strand, counting down.
CACATTGGATCTAGCATCCGCCCGTGTCGGCGAGCCATCCGCCATGCTCGCGAAAATCGAACACAACCGCCCTTTCCAAGGCACCGCCACCGCCGAGCTACTTGCTCTCCCACACGGAGTCACATCTACGCCGATCAATTTCAAGGCAGACACAGCCGAAATCACCTTCCCCCTCACCATTTCCTCTGAGGCCAAGCCCGGCAAAAACACCAGTATCCTCTGCAAGATCCTGATCCCCGGCAACGGCGGCAGCATCCTCCACCTCACCGCCCAGGGCGGCACCCTCCGCATCGATCCCGCCCAACAAAACGCCCCAGACAAGCCGAAGCAAGAACAGGCAGCCAAAGACCCCGCCGCGAAACCCCTCTCCCGCCTTGAGCAACTACGACAGGAGAAGTAATTCGAAACCGCCTTACTTCGGCACCTTCTCGGAATCCGGGAATTTCGCATCCACCCTCTTCAACCACTTGTTGAGCGATCCACGTAGGCGCTCGGCAAGCTCCGGATTTGCGGCGATTACGTTCTCCTTCTCCATCGGATCTTCCTTGAGGTTGAAGAGCGCATCCTCGATCAAGCCATAGCCCTGGTAGAGCTTCCAGTCACCGGAAATAACAGAACTACCCATGTAGTATTTTACATCGGGGCGGTTGTGCGGGTAATGCCAGAAAAGCGCGTCGCGATCCAGTTTCCCGCCCTTGAAGGCAGGCATCAGATCGAGCCCTTCGAGTTGCTTAATTTTATCCGTAGGGCCACCAGCCGCATGCACGAAGGTCGGGAAGAAATCCACCGTGGTAACAGGCACATCAGATTCCGTTCCTTTCGTAATCACAGCAGGCCACGAGACCGCCATCGGCACGCGGATACCGCCTTCTAGTAGTGATCCTTTTTTATCAGCAAGCCATTCGGTCGGCCTATCTCCCCCGTTGTCGGAGTAGAAAACAATCATCGTATTATCAGCCTTTCCTGTCGCCTCCACGGCATCCATCACTTTCCCAATCGCGATATCCATGCTCTCGAGCATCGCGAGGAAAGCGTTTCCTCCATTTTTCTTTACGAGATCCTTCGGAGCCTTGATCGGCGTGTGCACCTGATAGAGCCACAGGCTCAGGTGGTATGGCTCATCCTTATGTGCAGTGATAAAATCCACCGCCTCATCACCCAGCCGATCCGTCAGGTATTCTCCCTTCTCGTGATTCTCTATCGTCCCATTCTTGTAGGGATCGAACCACGATGGCGGCTGTCCATAGGCACAACCCCCAATATTCGAATCAAAGCCAAAGTGTTCAGGATGATGATTCGCATCCACAATGCCATTTTTCGACCCCGCAGAGCCCTCACCCGCTAAGTGCCACTTGCCAATAAAAGCCGTCGCATAGCCCTGCTTTTTCAGCTCCCTCGCATAACTGGGAAGATCTAGCGGAAGCTTCTTAAGAAACTCCGCATCTTTAGGGCCGCCTTTCGAAGACCTTTCATTTCCCGCTTTCCCCGGGATGTGAGTCGTCAGCCCGATCTGCGCCGGAGACATCCCAGTAATGCAGGCAGCACGCGTAGGGGAGCAGACAGTGGCAGCGGAGTAGGCCTTGGTGAAAACCATCCCGCTTTTGGCAAGACGTTCGAGGTTCGGCGTATTCACATCCGGATTGCTCCCGTCGTAATCGACCCAACCGGGCCCCAAGTCATCGGCCATGATGAACACAATGTTCGGCTTCTCAGCTGCTGTAGCCACGGCAGACAGAAGTGGAAAAAGGGCGGTTAAAATCAGGTATTTCATAAATTGAGTCTAGTTTTCGAGTACCGAGCTAGGAGGAAGAGGCACGTCGTTTTCTTTGCGCCAGGCCACAAGTTCTTTAAGCATGGCCTCTGCTCGTTCGGGGTTTTGCTTAGCTAGATCTTTGCTCTCCTTCAGATCATCGCCGGTATTGTAGAGCTCAATGTTCCCCTTCTTGAGGAACTGGATCAACTTCCAATCCCCTTGGCGGATGACAGAGCACGGAGGATCTTTGTAGGCGCTGGCGAGATGCCAGAAAAGCGAACGACCGCCCATGCTCTCACCTTTCATCAGCGGAACCAAACTCGCACCATCGAGAACACCTTCGTATCCTGTGATACCCGCCAGCTCGATGAGTGTAGGGAAGTAATCCAGCCCTTGGATCGGCTCCGCATTCTTGCCCGGAGCGACCGTGCCCTTCCAGTTGATCAGAGAAGGGACGCGCAGTCCGCCATCATAGATATTGCCCTTCGCGCCGCGTAGGTTGTCGTTCTTGCTTTGCACACCGTTGAAGCCGTTGTCCGAGGTGAAAATGATCACCGTATTCTCGCGCAGGCCGTTCGCATCCAGATAGTCGGTGAGGCGCTTCAAGTTATCATCGATCGAACGGATCATCGTCGCATACGCCGCGATTCCTCCTCGTTTACCTTTTCCCTGTCCGGTGGCTTCATCGGTGGGTTTATCCATAAAATGCTTCAACCATTCCTCGTTTCTCGCAACCGATGGCATGTGCGGCGCATAAAAATTCAGGTTCACGAAAAACGGCTCCTCTTTATGCCGTTCGATGAAATCGATGGCGTCGGATGTCAGCCGATCCGTCAGCCATTCGTCACCGTCTTTCACCTCGATGAAAGGGTTATTAAAAGGCGCGATGTAGCCGCCACTTTCCGAAGCATAGCCCTTGTCGTAACCGCGTGCAGGATCCCCCCACCATGTCCCTCCGACATTTTCGTGGAAGCCTCGTCCCGTCGGATAGAATTTCGCGATCTCGGGTGACTTGTGATGCTCCACCCAGCTGAAATCTCCGTTCCCCGGCTGATTCAATTTCTTATGGAAAGGGTAAGAACCCTCCTTCTCGGGATAGGGCCCCACGATGTGGTATTTCCCGAGATGGATCAGCTTGTAGCCCTCAGCATTGAGCGGCTCGGAATAGATCGGATGCTCCGTGCCCACCGTCCATTTTGAGAAAATGTTATCCTTGTCGTTGCCCTTCTCCAGCACCGGTACCGTGTAGCATCCCGTGCGGAACGATTGCTGCCCAGTGAAGATCGCCGCACGCGATGGCGAGCAGGTCGGATACATGAACGCGTTTTCGAAAACCAAGCTCTCCTTCGCCAGCGCATCAAGGTGCGGCGTCTCGAAGTATTTGCTGCCCATGAAGCCGACATCCTGCCAGCCGAGGTCATCGGCGAGGATAAAAATGATATTCGGCTTCTGCTGCGCCGACACTCCTAGCGAGCAAGCCAAGATTACTGTTGCTACAATGCCCAGTGGGTGAAATTTCATGAATTTTTTCATACGCGTGGATCGTCGGGTTATTTTCAGCAATACTCCCGATTAGTCATTTCGCATCAAAACCACCTCGGGCAGCTTTTACACCTTACCCACCGCCTCAGCCTTGCCGCTTGCGATGGACTTCAGGATCGCCTCCATCACCAGATGATCGCGCAAGCCCTCGGTGCCATCCACCTTCCATTCCTTGCCCTCGATGATCGCTTGGGAAAACAAATCCATCTGTACCTCGAAGTGATCCGTCTTCGGGAAGTCCAGCTTCACCTTCGGATCGGAAGTCCAGCCCGCCTGCCCATTTGTGCCGAAGCACGGTTCCATACCGAACTGACCCTTCTCCGCAAACGCCGTCAGCCTGTTGTAGCCGCCTAGATTAAATGTCGTGAAAAGGTTCGCCGTTTTCCCCGAGGCGAACTTCATCGTGCACGTGATCGTCTCATCAACCTCCGCGAATCTCTCCTTATCCGTCTTCGTCTCCAGTGCACACACCGTCACCGGCTCCTCGCCGTAAATGTATCGAATTCCCTGAATCGCATAAACACCCACATCTAACAGTGCCCCACCACCCAGTTCCTTCTTCTGCCGCCACGCATTGCTACCCCCCATCCGGAAGCCAAAGCCCGCATCGATGTGTTTCACATCCCCAAAAACCTTCTCCCTCGCAAAACGGATCGCCTCCATATGGTGCGGCTCAAACTGCAAACGATACGCCACCCCGAGCTTCACCCCCGCCTCATCACACGCCGCGATCATTTCCCGGCAGTCCTCCGGCGTGATCGCCATCGGCTTCTCCACATACACATGCTTGCCCGCCTTCGCCGCCCTCAGGGTGAACTCCTTGTGCATCGAGTTCGGCAACACGATGTAAACCACATCGATATCCGGGTTATCGAGGATCTTGTCGAAATTTTCGTAATTATACACCCCACTGTCCTCTACCCCGTATTTCTCCTGCCACGCCTTCGCCTTCTCCGGCGTCCCGGTCACAAGACCCGCCAACCGTGAATGCTTCGTCTTCAGAAGCGCGGGGCCGATGTTATTTTCGCATAGCCTACTCAGCCCCACCAATGCCCAGCCCAGCTTTTTCGGTTCCGCCTTTTCATCCTGCCCCTTGGCTAAGGACACTGCCAAGCCCGCCCCGATAACGGATTTCATAAACGGACGACGGGAAAATAGGTTTTCATTCATACCGATAACCAAGCACCACAAGTCCTCCCCTGCACGGAAAATCCATCCGCAACAAATGCCCGAAGCTGGTGTTTAGCTAATCAGCGACAAGATTCTCCAAAAAACCGCCATGCACCGCCCAATTTCTCAGCTTCTAACAGCAGCTATCCTCACTACCCAGGCCTTTTCAAACCCAGTCACCTCAGCTTGGTTCACTGAGCCTTCAGGCCAATACGCACGCATTTACGCTAACTACGAGGACGAAGCTGCAGGAAAAACAGCTACCACATGGATTCACCCAACCGGCAACAGTCAAACCTCCCCGACATACTCCGGCGTCAGCGAAATATCCATCACATCCACGGATGTCTATCTACGCACCAGCGGCCTCGCCTTCCACATCATGGGGCCGTGGTATGGGGAAACTGGGAATCTCTTTGTCAACTACCCCGGAAACATCGCACGCACCGTTCGCTTTCCCCTTTCACCTACAGAGAAAAGTATTCCAAAGACTCTTACACCCGGGGGTGCGATCGGTTACTTCGTCGATGGCGTCGCCATGTTTGACTCGCGCGACGCCTTCTCTTTCATCAACTCCACAGGCACCGACGCCGGCCCTTCCACAGGCGCGAACCGTGGCGACGGAATCTGGAACCGCGACGCCTTCGTCAACGAATCTCTCACCTTCGATCCCGGAAACGCCCACCCCGCCGGAAACCTCCTCCACTACCACGCAAACCCTCCCGCACTCCGCCACCTCCTTGACGATTCTGTAACCTACGATTCCGTCTCCAACACCTACACCGAAGCTCCTAACGGCAACCACTCACCCATCATCGGCTTCACCTTCGATGGCTTTCCAATTTACGGCCCATACGGCTATTCCGATCCGCTCGATTCATCATCCGCCGTCCGCCGCATGATCTCCGGATACCAGCTCCGAGATGGATCAAACGGCTCCACCAACCTCGCCACCACAGGCCGCACTACACTTCCCACCTGGGTCACCAGAAACCAAACCGCCCGCACCAATCCACTCGCAACCAACCAATACGGCCCCGCCGTGAACTCCACCGCCGGAGGCGAAACCTTCATCCTCGGGCACTACCTCGAAGACTACGACTACAAGGGCGATCGCGGCCTCACACTCGGCACCCATTTCGACCTCAACGAATACAATGTCCGCTGGTGTGTCACTCCCGAGTTCCCCGCAGGTACATGGGCTTATTTCACCTGCATCGCCGCCAATGGCACCCCGGTCTTCCCCTACAATATAGGACGCTACTACTTCGGCACCGTCCTGGGTGATGACAACGTAACCCTCCCCACTGACCGTGAAATCCTCTTTGAAGGTGGCCCCGAAGCTTCCCCGAAAATCACTACATCTTCCATAGACTCCTCCAACGGAAACGTAACCCTTACATGGTCTGGAGCAGAGGGGGGCACCTACCGAGTAGATCGAAGCCCGGATCTCGCTGCTTGGAAACTCCTCAACGACTCCGCCACCCCCACCAACGGAAACCAAGGCACCGGCATCGATGAAAAACGCGCCACCACTGAACCAAAGCAATTTTACCGCACCTCGCTCAACAGCATCGCGCCCTTTGACGCAAATGGCTTCGACTACACCACCCCTGTCCACCCCACATTCACTGCCACATTCGCCTCACTCCCCACCGGCATCACCAGTGTCACCGTCGGCGGAGCAGCTGCCACCATCGTAGGCACCGAGGGCAATTCACTCCTCCTCACCTTTACGGAAAACTACATCCCCGCAGGGAATTATAACGCTATCGTCACCTTCAGCGGTGGCTCCGTCTCCTCCACCAACACCCACACCGTCTCCGCAAAACGCAACATCCTCCTCCTCATCCTCGACGACTGGGGCATCGACTCCAGCCCCATCGACAGCGCTGGCACCCCAGGAGCCACCTTCCCTCCCATGCCGAATCTGGAAGCCCTCGCCGCGCGTGGCCTTCGTTTCACAAACGCATACGCCCAGCCCATCTGCTCACCCACACGCGCCTCCATCATCACCGGTCGCTATGGTTTCAGAAACGGCGTAGGCCACCCATCCGGCCCCTCAGACCTTCCTGCCAGCGAACTCACACTCCCCGAGATTTTCACCGCCCAGGTCTCCGGCTACTCCCTTGCCTCCTTCGGAAAATGGCATCTCGGAGGGGGAGATGACGGCCCCGCAACCATCGGCGGCTGGCCGGAATTCCGGGGCATACTCGGCGGAGGCGTTCGGAATTTCTACGATTGGGACAAGACCGTAAATGGCACCACATCACCATCCACTGCCTACACCACCACCGACCAAGTGAACGATGCCGTCAGCTTCATCAACTCCCAAGGCTCCACACCATGGTTCGTCTGGATGGGTTTCAATGCACCCCATGACCCTTTCCACAATCCTCCTTCAGCCCTCCACAGCTATCCTGCCTACGCCACTGATACCAATGGCGAAGTCTCCGCCGCAAACCGCCGCAACGCCTACGAAGCCGCCCTCCAAACATTGGATTCGGAAATCGGTCGTCTCCTCACCTCAGTCGATCTCAACACCACAGACATCATCCTCATCGGCGATAACGGCACCCCCGCACAAGTCGTCCAAGCTCCCTACACCGTCGCCCACTCAAAAGGCAGCCTCTACGAAGGAGGCATCCACGTTCCCCTAGTCATCGCTGGCCCCAGCGTGGAAATCACCGGCACCAGCAGCCGCTTCGTCCACTGCGTCGATCTTTTCTCTACCATCCTAGAACTAGCCCGCATCGATGTCCCATCCGCCACATCATCAGTGGATACCATCGACTCCCAAAGCCTCATCCCCATACTCAAAGGCCAGGACGGAGCGGAACGCCACATCGTCTCAGAGCGCTACCAGATTCCTAGTGTCTCCGGCGATGGACGCACCATCGTCTTAGCCGAGTTTCCCGACTACGCCCTCATCGCCTTAGGAGATCCAACGAGTGCCTCAGACACTACCACCTACGAGATGTATAACATCACAACTGACAGCAACCAACAAACCCCACTCGCCATCCCCCCCGCACTCACAGACGCCCATTGCGAAGCCTACCTCGCCCTCATCGAAAAAGACCAAGATCTAGGCCCCAACAACATCCCCGTCACTCTATATCTCGAAATCCCCTCAAACATCACCGCCAACACCACCGGCCCCGGCAGCGTCCCGCAAAACACCAGCCTCGCCCCAGACTCCATCACCATAGACGGCACCCCCGCCACCTTCGTCTCCCGGGTCACCACCTCACAAGTCGCAAACCGATACTGGGTAAGATGCACCATCCCCTCTGCCGCCGCATCATACTCCACCGCCACCATCGACTTTCCGGACAACACCGCTAACAACGTCACCTACCCTCGAATATTCACCACCACCGCAATCACAGTATCTCCTTAGCACGATCCTCCCCTAGACCGCTCATTATCATCGCCATCTATTACTATCCATCATCCAATCTCCTTATCTCCATGAAACCGTTCTCTGCATGCATAGCCATGGCCTACCTCACCATGATCGCCCAGCTACACGCACAACGCCCCAACGGCCCACCTCCCGGCGGTGGCAGCGGCCGCACCCACACAGAAACCGAAGCCAAGCCTCTCAGGCTCATCCCGGCCGACGAAAAACCACCCGCCGAAAACGAAGTGACCATCGAGATCAAGGACGGCTTCCGCATCATCACCGCCAACAACATCCCCGAGCACCTCGTCGGTAAATTCCCCAACCGCGCCAACCCAAACGCCATTTCCCCCCAGAAAGCCGAAATCAAACTCCCTCTCGAACCCAAGGCCAACAAAGAAGCGACCGACGCACGCACCGCCGTCGGAGTCCTGCTAAACGGCGTCTTCCTAGAAGCCGGAACCGCCGAGTTCTGGACAGGCGGCGGCACCACATGGAACTACGAAGCCCTCGGCGGCGCGATCAATCTCGGCCTCGATGAAAACCACGCCCACGTCCAGCCCACCGGGAAATACCACTACCACGGCAAGCCCACCGGCTTCCTGAAAGACCTCAAGCTCTCCCACCACGACCACTCACCCCTCATCGGTTGGTCATTCGATGGCTTCCCCATCTACGCCCTCTACGGCTACTCCGATCCCGAAGACACCTCCTCGGAAATCGTAGAAATGACCTCCTCCTACAAACTCAAACAAGGCGAACGCCCCGGCGCACCCGATGGCCCCGGCGGGAAATACGACGGAGCCTTCACCGCAGACTACGAATACGTCGCCGACTCCGGCACCCTCGATGAATGCAACGGCCGCTTCACTAAAACCCCCGAGTTCCCCGAAGGCACTTACGCCTATTTCCTCTCCAACGAATGGCCCGTCATCTACCGCAGCTATCGCGGCACACCAGCCATCCGCCCCGGCGCAGGCCCCGGGGGACAACGCCGTCCCGGCATGGAAGATCGCCGCCCTACCGGCCCGCCACAGAGAAGATAAAAGTTCACATGCGACACCCCCTCTCCATAGCCTTCCTCGCCATCACATCTCTCGCAGGTGCAGCACCCATCCACCTCGACTTCATCCACGAAATCGATGGCAAGCCCATCCTCATCGACTCGCTCCGCTACGAGAAATCTAGTAGCGAAGCCTTCTCCATCACCCGCCTCGATTGGCTCGCCACCGATTTTTCCCTGACACTGGAAAACGGTGACACCCTCACCATCCCGGACTCCACCGCCTTCATCACCACACGCGGCGGCACTTTTAGCCTCCCGGATCTCCCCGAGGAAAAAATCACCGCTATCTCCTTCCACATCGGCCCCGACGAGGAAACCAACCACTCCGATCCCGCCCAATACGCCGCCGACCACCCCCTCAATCCAAACCTCAACAACCTCCACTGGGATTGGCAAGGCGGCTACATCTTCCTCGCCATGGAAGGTCACTGGCGCGCCCCCTCAGCGAGACTACCCGGCGGCTACGCCTACCACTTCGCCAACGATCCCAACCGCACCACCATCACCCTCCCCCTCGATCTCACACCCCGCAACGAATCCCGCATCGCCATCGCACTCGATGCACAAAAACTCCTCCAAGCCCTCTCCTTCGAAAAAGACGGCACCACCACCCACTCCCGCGAAGGCGACCCCATCGCCGCCCGCCTCAAGGCAAACCTCCAGCCCGCCTTCCGCATCGCAGCCATCCGCGAGGGCGGCATCCCCACCCCGCCAAATCCACCCGCCCCCATCGACCTTCCGGCAAACCCCGAGGGCTACCCCATCACCCTCCCGAAACATATCCCCCTACCCGCCCTACCCAGCGACAACCCCCTCCTCACCACCCGCGTTGCCCTCGGCGAAAAACTCTTTCACGAGACCCAGCTCTCCAAAAACAACTCCATCTCCTGTGCCTCCTGCCATCAGGGAGAAACCATGAGCGATCCCCGCAAGCTCAGCCTCGGCACCGAAGGCCTGCCCGGTACACGCCACTCCATGCCCCTCTTCAATCTCGCATGGAAAACCTCCTTCATGTGGGACGGCAGCGCCCCAACCCTCCGCGATCAAGCCATGATCCCTATCCAGCACCACCTGGAAATGGACGAATCTCTCAGCAACATCACCGCCAAACTCAAGGCCGATCCCACCTACCCACCCCTCTTCACCGCCGCCTTCGGATCAGGGGAAATCACTCCGGAAAACATCGGCCTCGCCCTTGAAAACTTCCTCCTCACCCGCCTCTCCTTCGATTCCAAGCTCGACCAATCCATGAAAGGCCAAGCCACCCTCACAGATCAGGAAAAGCGCGGCTTCGAACTCTTCTTCACCGAGTCCGAGCCACGCATGGGCAAGCTAGGCGCCGACTGCTTCCACTGCCACGGCGGCGCCCATTTCACCGACCACTCCTTCCACAACAACGGCCTCACCCCCACCGCCGACCTCGGCTTGGAAAAAACCACCGGCAAGCCCACCGACCGCTACAAATTCTCCACCCCGAGTCTCCGCAACATCGCCCTCACCGCCCCCTACATGCACGACGGTCGCTTCGCCACCCTCGAAGAAGTCATCGACCACTACAACTCCCCCATCCCCCTCTCCGAAACCCTCGATCCCAACCTCGCCAAACACCCCCAAGGCCTCGGCCTCTCCACCGACGACAAAGCCGCCCTCATCGCCTTCCTGAAAACCCTCTCCGACCCCGACCTCAAATAAGCAAAAGGTCTTCCCACAAAGCGAAACTGCACGCCTGATTCACTACAGCATGGCAGTTACTCTCTCACCACAAAATCTTGTTCGGCTTATTTTGTTTGGTTGGATTAGGGCTTATATCGGTTGGGACTATTGTGCATCTTAGAAACTACGAACATCGCGATAAGACCGATAATCCATAACAGCCCAAGAAGACACCAAATTGGCTCGATTCGCAGCGCCTTCGCGTAGAAGTAAGATCCGGCCATCCATAGACCAATCGAAATGATGTTGATTATCCACCATCCGACAACCGGACTCAGACCTAACGCAAAATCAGGGGGAATGGCACCACTGCCAAATCGAACAAGTAAGCCGACAACGAGGAAGACCACTGCGTAAAGTTGGTTGTGTCGATTGCTACGAACCCGGCCATGCGACTTCTCATCTCGAACAATTTGCCCAGCTTGCCTGTATTGCGGCCTTTCCATATTAATTGCTTAACGTTGAAGTGGACTCACGCCCGTAGGGCGTTGATGCCCCACGACTTGTTGAGCCTCTTATTTTGCTAGCGCGGTGACTTCCCTTTGAACTCTCTTACCGATAGAGCGCTCTGCAGCTTCAAGATCATGCTCAGCTTGGAGGCCGACCCAGAAGCCAGCCGTGGTCCCAAAAAACTTTGCCAAACGGAGAGCTGTTTCAGCGGTAATACTGCGGCGGCATTTGGTGATCTCGGTGAGACGAGAAGCAGGAATGCCTGTGGCTCTGGACACAGATGCAAGCGACAGATCCATAGGACGGATGAATTCCTCAAGGAGGATCTCACCGGGGTGAATCATTGGTAGTAGGTTATTCTTACTCATGGCTTTAATGGTAGTCAGTGATCGCAACATCCAGCACACGTCCATCTTCCCATCGGAAGATGATACGCCACTGCTGATTAATCCGGATACTCCAGAATCCTCCCAAGTCGCCCTGCAAGGACTCTAGTCGATTACCCGGTGGCGATCTAAGATCCTGCAACGCTCTGGCTTGATTCAGCATTCTCAGCTTTCGCCGAGCTCGGTGCTGGATGTCTCCAGGAAGCTTGCGAGAGCGTTGGCCGCTGTAGATTTGTTCTGTCTGGGCGTCGCCGAAACTTTCGATCACCTAGTCAAGCTACTACAAGATTTAATTACGGCAAGCGTAATTACGAGATTCGTAATTATTTTTCTGCTCAACGTCTAGCTCATCCACGGCGGGGATTGAAGCCCGAATTTAAACAGGAGCGTTA
>JANRFH010000024.1 GCA_030725745.1 Akkermansiaceae bacterium | reverse complement strand
TTGCATGGCCGCATTTTATGAAGTATTCTTCATTCAAAATGAAGTAAAAAGTGAACCGTGAGCTGAATCTGGCGAATGCTAGGAATTTGCTTTTTCACCTAGAACGTGAAATACCCTGAAGGGGCGAACCGAGCAAGGGGAAAAGGGGGTTGAATATGCATAACCCGGGTAGGCGAAGGTGACTGGCTTGGGGATACCGTGATTTACGCACTGTGCGTCGATGTAATCGATCTCCGTGATGACTTTCTCCTCCGGCAATTTCCGCATATTCATGTGCCCTTTGGTGTGGTTGCCAATCTCAAATCCCATATCATGCAGTTGCTTGATTTCTTCCCAAGTCATGTAGAGATCCTTATTCTTCTTAAAGCCAAACCCCTCTGTGATGTAGAAGGTGGCGCTAAATCCGTTTTTCTTGAGGAGCGGTGCAACGAACGTGGCGTGGCTCTTGCAAGAGTCATCAAAGGTCAGCACGACTCTTTTCTCCTCCGCTTTCAAAGTTGCAGACAAAGCTAGGAGCGTGCATGCGAAGGTACTAATGGTTCTGATGATTGTTTTCATTTTGTGTGGATCATGTGTTAGTGAATGGTGGTTTTCCGGCAGATCAAGGTAGGGGCGCAGGTGGAACTTCGATCATGATTGGCGACCTCTTGGTTGATGGACTCATATCGTGCTGTGCGGAACTTGTCGAGTTTGCGGCCACGGTTTCTCCACGACGCGGGGAACCCCCTTTTCCCCTTCCAGAAGCGGGGGTGCTAGGGGTATTCTCCCCGAGGGTAAAAAAGCAAATTCCTAGCATCTTTCGTCATTCATCTTTTGACCGACGACAATAACTTTAGAACCGACACGATCTGGTTGACCACCGCCAACTTTATTCAACACATAAAAAGAATAAGTCGCGACTGGGACTCGGTTAAAAGCAATCAATGAATTAATTGGCTCGTCACCGCTAACTACCCATCCCTCTTGTCCATCTTGGACCAGATAGGAAATTCCCGCAAAATCAGCGAAGACTGAAGTGGTCTCCTTGCCGCAGCCAGTCCCACAGATAGCCAGCCGGCTCTCTGCGCTCCCACGATCGAGCTGCCTGTCAATCGGCGATGTGTCGTCACCCTAGATCCTCACTATTCACCAAAGCCCGCGATCGCCGGAGCTGCTAATATAGTCACCGGATTTGACGCGCCTAGCACCGTCGGCGTTTGGGAAAATCAGGAAACTATCTTCTGCGGCGCAGGAGGAGAAGAGCGGCGAGACAGCCCAAGAGTGCTGCGGATGGCTCGGGGATGGCGACCGCGGTCATGGTGACGAAGCTCGTCCCCGTGAGATCCGACGTGAAGTTCGTGCCAGCCACTGTGTCGTTGTAGTTGAGTATCCAACCCTTGCCGCTGAAGGTGAATGCGGAGTCGTCCGCGATGACACCTCCGAAATCGAACAGTCCGCCGTTCCAAACGCCGGAGTAACTGATCAGGGTCAGCTTGTCACCGTCCGTCCATGACCCGGCACCGAGTTCGGTGAGGGTGAGGATCGCCGCATTTGTCAGATTGAGGCTCAGGTTCCCTGTGACTGCGGTCAGGTCACCTGCCACACCCAGTGCGGCGCTGCTGTCTACCTCGTATACGAAGGTGGAGAGCGCCTCCAAGGACAGGGCGCCGGTCGCAAGGCTCTCGATGCTGTTGCCCGAGGCGAGCGTGCCGCCGTTCTGGATGGTGACGCTGCTGTTGATGGAGCCGCTTCCCTGGAGGATGGCGCCGGTCTGAACCGTGGTGCCGAACTGGCTGCCGATCGATCCGTTCACCGCGAGGGTTCCGCCGGAAACCGTGGTGGTGCCGGTGTAGGTGTTGGTGGCAGAGAGAACGAGCTGCTCAGTTCCTGATTTCGTCAGGCCTCCAGCTCCTGATATCACGGAGTTGATCCTGATATCTCCAGAGGCTGTATTGATCGTCCTTGTCGCACCAAAAGCCATCGCTAAGTTGATTGTCTGCGATTGGACGGAATTGTTAATGATTGAATCCGTTAGTGTTATGCGGCTACCAGCGAGTATAAATGCAGATCCTCCTGACTGAAAGGTAATGCCCGCATAATTAGTGTCAGCCGTTGTGTCGTTGAAGTTGTTCACTCGTTTGCTTCCTTGAAATACAAGACTATCACCCGCCACCAAAAGATCTAAATTACCATTCGTTATTTGTGTTGGTGTGGTCCAGTTAGATCCAGAAGTCCAGAAGCTATTATTGTTGTGATTCCCGCGCCACGTGGCAACTCCTGCGCTAGCCATTTGGCTCGGAAAGAAAAAGGCAGCACCCAAAATGAATTGAAACAACGCCACTGCTACAGATTTACCCTTGCCGAGAGCCTCTTGAGCTCTGGGGTTGTGGCGATTGCTGTGGCAGGCGGGACTCATATAAATATAACGCCATCAAACGTCTGGATTTAGGCCCGCCTTGTCAACCCAAAGGCTCTTTTAATGCTAGGAATTTGCTTTTAATGCTAGGAATTTGCTTTTTCACCTAGAACGTGAAATACCCTGAAGGGGCGAACCGAGCAAGGGGAAAAGGGGGTTGGCTGAACAGGGTTATGCAGCAGCGCAATACGTGTTGGGTTGGATGTATTTCACAGGCCAAGGAGTGCCCATTGATTATTCTGTTGCATACATGTGGTTCATCATATCAAGCACAAAAGGCTACACACCTGCTAATGAAGGCAAGGATTACATCCTAAAACGGATGACACAGGAGCGGATCGCAGAGGCGCATAAAATGAGTCGCGAGTGGCTGGAGCAAAGGGAGAAGAGGGGGTAGCTACTCGGCATCACCATGTGGCTACGTCTCTCAATTCCCATCATCTGGCACCATTATCACCTTTTTTGACACCACGATCACCTTAGTATCGGCGATGTCGTCGTGGAGCGTGTTGCGACCCTTACGGAAAATAAGAAGACCGTCTACAAGCCCGATCACCAAATTTAGGCCAGGCAATAAAGCCGCTATCTGCATGGGAATCATACGAAGGCCAATAATACGCTGAGCGGCGATGGGACTGCCATCCTTCCTGACGATGCGGATACCTAGCGCCCTCTTGCCAATGGTCTGTCCTTCACGAAGAAATATTTCGGGTCAGGTGTCTCATTTAAACATTTTTCATATTTCGGGTCATGTATCGCACTTTGAAGGATTGCTGGCGCATGGAAGTATCGAAGTAGGGCAGGATACACGGGGCAAGAGCTGGGTGAGTGGTTGGCTGTTGCGGGGGGCGCGGGGAGGTGCAAGGGTGGCGGCGATGACGGGACTGAATTTGCCGAAAAAATGTGGGGTGATGCTCTTGCCGGATTGCACGCTGTTTCCTCATGGCGGGCTGCCTTTATATATCTTCGAGGAGCGATACCGCATCATGCTGGAGGAGGCTCTTGCAGGTGAGTGTGTTTTTGCGGTCGGGCGAGTGAAGCAGTCTCAGGATGGCGGAGAGGATATTATTTCAGAAATAGGAACCGCAGGATTGGTAAGGGCTTCGCGGGAGGGGGATGACGGGACATCGCAGCTTCTGCTGCACGGGGTGATCCGCGTTAGGTTCAAGGAGTGGCTTGAGGAAAAGCCATATCCCTATGCGCTGATCGAGCCGGTGATCACGACACCTCTACCTGAGGAAAAGAGTGAAGCTGCGATGAAAACGCTGCGCGGTGTGGTGGAAGACGCTACGGAAAAACTACCGTTAGATATTAGATCTGGAGTCGCTACGTTGTTAGGGCAGGCAGAT
This sequence comes from Akkermansiaceae bacterium, assembly GCA_030725745.1. Taxonomy (GTDB): domain Bacteria; phylum Verrucomicrobiota; class Verrucomicrobiia; order Verrucomicrobiales; family Akkermansiaceae; genus Luteolibacter. The sequence goes on along the minus strand of JANRFH010000024.1, from coordinate 90,982 downwards.
GAGCCAGCACTCATGGCAGATCTAGTTGCGCAACAATTTGTCCATGAGCCGGATCTTAGGCAGATACTGCTTGAGACGAAATCGGTCGGCGAGATGATGAGTCTGTTGTGTGCGTTCTTTGAGGGGCTTGAGATGGGTGATTGAAATTTCTGCCTTACTATCAGTCTCATTCTCCGGCTCTGAAGATGCCTTGGCTGTAGGCTTTTTTGATGGCTGCTGGGCCATTTTTTACTCCGAGTTTTTTATAAATATGACGAATGTGCGTGGCGACTGTGGTGATGCTGATGAGGAGTTTTTCTGCGATCTCTTTTTTAAGGAATCCATCGGCGAGTAGTGCTAAGATCTCCATTTCACGGTCGGTCAGGCTAATTTCCTCGGTCTCCTTGGGTAGGTGGTTTTTGAGCGTTTTGAGCAAGTAGCCAGCGACCCCTGCATCGAGGGCTGCACCGCCGTCCATTACCGTTCGAATGTCTTCTGTGATCTGGGTGAGAGTCGATTTCTTCAGCAGGTAGCCGGAAGCTCCTGCCAAAATGGCGGCAAGCACGTCGGCCTCGGCTCCGGACTGGGAGAGGACGATGACCTTCGATTCTGGTGCGAGTTTGCGGAATGCAGGCAGAGCCTCGAGTCCGGAGATTCCCGGGAGGTTTAGATCTAGCAGGATCACATCCGACACTGCGGTCTCGGGAGCGTCGATAATGCTACGGAGGGCACGCTCAGCGGTGCCGAATTTACTCACGAGGTTGATATTTGTCTCGGTTTCCAATGCGAGTTCGATGGTTTCCCGGTAGTCGGGGTGATCCTCGACCATCATTACGGTGATTATGCGATTCATGGTTGGTGTTATTTTTTAAATCCGAATTTTTTCCTGCGCATACTGAGTGTGACGCGCGTGCCACCGGAGGAAGGAGAGACCACTGACACAGTGGCACCGAGGAGGCGTGCTCGCCGCTGCAGGGAAGGGGGGACTTTTTGATCTTCTTCTTCGATGCCTCGCCCGTTGTCTGTGATGGTGAGGTAGATGGAATTTCCGGGTGCCGAGAGGCTGACATCCAGCTTGGTGGCTCCGGAGTGGCGGCTGATGTTCACGAGGCTTTCCTTGTAGAAGAGGAAAAGATTGGCACGTGTCCTTGGCTTGAGATTATCTAGGATGTCTTCGTTCTCGACGATGATTTCATAATCGAGGTCTGCGAGGATGCGTCGAGTTGTTCGCTTCATGTCGCCCTTTAGATTTCCGAAGAGTCCGCTGGCATCCTGAAGTTCAGTGCAGTGCCTGACTGCCTTGCTTGTCCTCTCGGTGAGGTCGCGGCTGCGTCTCAGAGCGTTCTTTAGACGTTCGGGAGAGTCCATGGATGAGAGTGCGACATCGCCGAGTAAGCCGATGGTATGCAGGTTTGCGCCAAGTTCGTCGTGGAGGTCAGCGGCGAAGCGCATGCGTATTCTTCCGATGTGGCGCATGCGAAAGATACGATCCACGAGGATGGTGATGGCGATGCCAGCTGCGAAAATGGCGGCTAGCCATGACATGAGATTGAGTCGGGTTTTCTGGCGGGCATACCTTTTCTGGAGTTCTCCGGTTACGAGCGGCCTTCTGGTGGTGAGTTCATGTCTCCGAGCAAGCTCACCTAGCCATGTGCGGATGGGTATGATAGCGCCGAAGAGATTGCCGCCATCGGTTAGCGCGGAGAGTCTGCCTAAACTACCTTGTGGCAGGAAGTTTGCCGTTATGGGCTTGTTTAGGGCGATATTCTTACCTCCGGAAATCACTTCTGTTTCTGCGAAGCCCATCCGTGAGAAGTGGATGTCGCCATATTCAGAGATAAAGAGTTCCTGACCTGTGAACCTGATGTATCGGCAGGAAGTCGTGGGGATAGGTAATATGATGATAGGGCCGGTCTCATAGATATCCTTCCAGCCGTACTCCCAGAGGATGCGTCTATCCGTGAAATCTTCGTCGTCGGAAGCCTCAATGAGGATGCGCTTCGGTAGGGCGAAATCTCCGAGGATGGATTGTGGGACGGTATCGCTCTGATCGATGGTGTGAATGCGAATTTCATCGACCGGGTGCGGGCTACCCAGATCGATGACAAACGAAGGAATAATGCCATCATCGATGACAGAAACCATCGCAAGGCTGTGTTCACCACGCGGAACGTTCATCTGGTAGGGCATGAAGCCATCGACGAGGAAGCTCTCATCCCACGCATGTGAAGGGCCTAGCGTGATTCTTGAGCTTGTGACGGGTTTCCTCAGTGCGAGGTTCCTGTCTCCGCTGTAAACTAGAACTTCCGACAATTGGAATGAATGAAGGCCGTCTAGAGCGCGTGGGGTTAGCTTAGTGGCCACGATCTTCACCCACGAGGCTTTGGTTTTTTCTAACTTAATGACCAAGGGCGCTATTCTGGCCGGATCTGATGCTTTCGCCGAATAAGTGGCGATCACACGTCCTTCGTCGTTTCCTCCTTTTCCCGCTAAAATGTGGAACTCCGCGGGAAAGGCATCATTGATCCTGGCGTCCTCGGAGTCCCTCCAGATCGTGGGGACGAGGATGATTTCATCGATTTCGCTCTCATCTCTGAGATCGATCTTGAGCCATTCCGTGTGATCAGGGTCTGGGTAAGTATTGGTGCGGAAACCGATGGAGCCGACCCCGCTGCGGAGCCCGTAACGGGAAAGCTGCTTCAGCTCCATATCGATAGTCTTCAATTGGAGCTCCAGCTCAGACAGCGGCATGTTTGCGATGTCTCCTTCTGATTCTCCATAAACGGTACGCCCGGGCAAAACCCAGCTGATGAGCAGGGCGAGGATGGCTGTGGCGGCTTTCATTGTGGACTCATGGCGAAGCATGCATTTTTCGGCTAAGGGAGACTGCCTAGGCTTTGCAGTATTCTATGCGGTATGCTCTGCTCGTCCATCCTTCCTTCAGATGAGTCATGGTTTGGTGTTTTCTGTATTGCTAGGTAAGTCCGGGAGTGGCTAAATTGCTCTCAGAATGATTCTGGCGTTGTGGGAGGTATCGGGACTGATTGAAAAAGGAGGGCCGCTTGTATGGGTTTTGCTGAGCCTTGGCTTCGTGGGAGCGATTTGTATTGTGGAGCGCTTCTTCTATTTTCACCGGGCTAGAATCAATGTGAGTTCCTTGCTAGTCGGGCTGGGGCTTCATGTGAAGCGCCGCGCCTTCGCGGAGGCCGTTCATGAGGCGGCACGTGCACCGGGGCCGGTCGGACGGGTCGCCCATGCAGGACTGCTCCGCTATTACCTTGAAAGGCGTGATCTGACGGATGTGGTGCGCGAGGCAGGCCAGCTGGAGGTGCCCCGTATCGAAAAAAACATCCGTGCAATCCTTGCCGTGTCGCTGCTTTGCCCGCTAATCGGCATGCTTGGGACTATGCTCGGCATGGTGGATGCCTTCCAGCGTGTGAATGAACAAAACGGGCTGCCTGGGCCCGTGGAGCTTTCTTCCGGAGTTATGACCGCCTTGGTTACTTCAGTGGTCGGTCTGACGGTGGCGGTGCCCATGTATGTCTTTTATCTCTATTTTGTCGGACGTTCCAAAAGGTTGGTCAGCCGTATTGAGCGCGCTGGTATCGAGGTGGTGCATATGATCGCGGACGCTCGCGAGGAGGAGGAATTCGCGCCGTTCCGTGGAGAGACCAATTTCGGGAAAAAACGGACGCAGGGTAGAAAGAAACCCGCAGCTCCAAAGGAAAAATGAAGCTGGAGACTACACTCGAAGAGAGGCCTGGCTTTTTGCACGCTGTGCCACTTTTCGACCTTTTTTCTTTGGTGACAATGCTGCTTCTGATGAGCCCCATGTTTCTCGGCAGTAGCGGGGTGATGGTGGATGTGCCGGTATCGGAGTTTCAGATGGAGCGTTTCGATGAATCCATAGTCGTGACCCTTGGCCCCGGTGGGGAACAGGGAAAATTGTATTTGGGGCGAACTGCGATCAAACTCGAGGATCTGCCGGACTTGCTAGAAGAACTACGAGCTGACGAGGCCAGAGCTAGAACGATCATTTTACTCAAATCCGATGTGGGGACTTCAGTGGGAATGGAACGGAAAGTTTCGGAGATCATTCTCAGATCGGGTTTTAAAATGGCGTTGGTAGGTAAGTCCGCCACGCCACCCAGTGGAGTAAGTGAGAGGGGAGGTGAGCCATGACGCGGGATAAACTGGTGTTTGATTGGAGTGGTTCAGAAGCTAGGTTGATCGATAAAATTGTCGCTCCACTTTTAGTGGTGTTGTTTTTTTCGTTTTTTTTCGGACTTGTGGATATCCGTGTTGGCTCAGGTATCGAAGAATCATCTAAATCTGCTTCGATCATGCGCTTTGATTCGGAGGAGCTTTCAAACAAATGGTTGCTGGTTGCTGAGGAGGGTGGCCCATTTCCTGGGAGATTGGAGATTGATAGCAGTGTTCCGGGTTCCGATGCTTCTTTGAATTCGATGGCAGGAGATCCATTTGCCAATAGTAACTATGAGGTGAGCATGCGTCCGATTTCTCCCGACTTTGGTGTTGCTAAGGTGGAGCTTGCGGCAAAGGGAATGAGAACCTTTCCGAAAATTCTTAATAAAAACCAAGTCCAGCCAGTGGATGTGAGCAGTGAAGTGGCAGATGCCAAGCAGCCGGTAATCAGGCCATACGACAAGGCGGCGGTTGCATGGATGCCAGAAGAACTACCTTTATTCAGTCCTGAGAAAGGAACTGATACTAGCGGCTCTCCCTGGCGCTTCGCTTTAAACTTGCGGAGTGATGGAACCATCCGCGACTTCATTTCCCTCGGTGGCGGAGAGGCCGGACTGGAAGAAATTAGCGTATGGTTGCGCGGGGTAACCTTCGGCTCTGGCGAAGATGATCGCTGGATGGGCTTGCGCGTAGAAATTATTAACCGGAGGGACGATGGATCTGGGACTGAATGAAGCCGTGACTGGTGTGATCTGCGGCAGTCTTGCAGCCGTGGCTGGGATGACCGTTCTTTCGCGGCTCCGCCACCGCGCTGCCGAACTGCGTATGATCCGATCCCGTTCAGTGTGTCGTCTTTGTGGGCACGTTTTTTTAGCAGATCACTCAGGAAAGCTGACACACTGCCCGGCTTGTGATTGTCTGAATTTGCAGAGCCGTAACGGACATTTGGGCTGACCAGATGTCTTTGGTTTGTTGTGAATTATTGTGTAAATATTTCGTGATTACATGGCAAATACCTGTCTGAATAGCAGTCAATAATGCAAGCAACCCTACTGCCCCCCCGTAATACCGTGCTTTGCGCTCCGATCACCGCGGGACGTGATCTTGGTTCGTGCCTCGTCGCAAACGTCAGAATGGAGGATCTTATTTCCGCTGAATTGACGAGAGCTGGATTTCAGATGGTTGCCAACCACGAGGCCTGTGAGCGCACAATTCGCATACCCATAGAGCGCTGGCTTGAACTCGGTGCGTTGCTAATACTTGGCAGAAATGATAGATCTGCACGGTTGCGTAATTCTGATGGTGACATCCTCGCGTGGAAAGGTGCTGAGGAACCTGAAGACTGCGAGGAAGAGATACACACGGATGCGGACTGTTTTCTCGTCGTATATCCATGGGATCTGCTGAGGATGAACGAAGAGGTGGTCGCGCTGATGGACGAGTCCTCGCTAGCAGGGCATGTCAGCCCCACGGCCTCCGTTTCCGGGCACGTCCGTTTAGGTTCTGGCTCGCAAATTCTTCCTGGCACGGTCATCGAGGGGCCAGTGGTCATCGGGCGGGATTGTGTGATTGGCCCGAACGCCTATATTCGTGGAGCGACAAGCATTGGGGCGAACTGCAACATCGGCCATGGCTCTACGATTTTGAACTCTGCCATTTATCCAGAAACCGAGATTGCAAGCCACTGCCACGTCGAGGACTCTATTGTTGGCTCTTATGTATCTATTGGCTCGGGTACTAAAATCGATGCCTCCAGCTCTGGAAAAGGTAACGTAACCTCCATGGTGAGGGGAAACGAGCTCGACACTTTCCGGGAAAAGCTAGGCGTATTCATCGGCGATGGGGTGCGCATCGGTGTGAACTGCTCGATCGGTTCGGGGGTGAAAATCGGCCTTGGGCGCAAACTTCCAGCAGGCACGGTCGTCGCTGAAGATCTATTGTGACCGAATTGTCACATCAACCCTTGTGCCAATCCGATATCCAGCCTCTAAAGGTAGCTGCGATGCAAAGGGTATTGATCGTAGAGGATGAAGTGGATATCGCGGATCTAGTGATGTTCAACCTGCAGCGTGCAGGTTACGAGGTGCTCAAAGCGCATGACGGTATTCGTGGGACAGAAATGGCCATCGCCGAGAGACCGGATCTGATTGTGTTGGATCTGATGCTGCCCGGCCGCGACGGCTATTCAGTTTTCCGAGAGGTCAGAAGAGATGCCCGTAGCTCGCACATTCCAATCATCATGCTCACAGCGCGTGCCCAGACGGAAGATCGCATCCAAGGCCTTGAGGCCGGGGCGGATGACTACCTCAGCAAGCCATTCAGCCCGAAGGAACTCGTGCTGCGCGTCAATGCGATCCTCAAGCGTTCCGAGGCACCTCCAGGTGCCGTAGAGTTTGAATACGGCCCATTTCGTTTCGATAAAAACGCCGTTCGTTTCTACCTCGAAAAGGAACCTGTGGATCTCACCTCCACGGAGTTCAAGCTCCTGCTCTATCTCTGCGAACGCGCGGAAAAAACGCAGGACAGAAACGACCTTCTACGCACAGTCTGGGGATATAGTGACGAGGTGCACAGCCGCACGCTGGACACTCACATGAAACGCCTACGCCAAAAACTCGGCTCGCATGGAGCTTGGGTTGAAACGGTGCGCGGTATAGGCTACCGCGCAGCTCCTCCTGAAGCATGACCGAAAAGATCGCAATCGCAGTAACACTTGCTGCATTTATTTTCCTCATCCTCCGGCTCGTCAGGCAGAAGCGCTCCCGGAAGAAATACGAAGCGGAGGTCAATGCGTGGAAGCTACGCCTTGAGATGGATCTCAGCCAAGCAAAGGAAGAACGCAACCGTCTCCTCGATGCACTTGGTGATGCGTTCATCATCGTTGATTCAAAGGAAAATATCCGTTTTGCAAACTCCGCCGCACAGGAACTTTTTCGCGGAAGGGCACTAATCGGAAGGCCTGTTCGCGAGGCCTTCCTTGATCCTCGCCTAGCAGACGCCTTGTTGAAATGCTTGGATACTGGAAAGCCGGTTCAGTCACGCGTCGTTCTTTCACAGCAAACATCACCCCTAGGCGCCATGGAGAACAGGGGGCAGAACGCATGGATCATTGATGCCGCCCCGCATTCTGATACGCCGGATGGCAACCGGAATACCCGCGTCGTCATCCGCGATGTCACCGCCGAGCATCAGCTTGATCAGATCCGGCGGGACTTCGTCGCAAACGCTTCCCACGAGTTGCGCACGCCACTCGCGATCATCAACGGATACATCGAAAATCTCCTCGAGGACGGCATGGTCGAGGAACCTGATATGGCGCGTCGTTTCCTCAGCATCATGCAGAGACACACCGAGCGCATCTCGCGTATTGTCGAGGATATGCTGGTCATTTCTCGCCTCGAGTCCGGTGAGGCATCCGCGATCAATATCGAACCCTTCAAGCTCCGCTCCTGCGTAAATGACGTTCTCGAACGCCTCGAATCCGTCATCCGAAACCAAGAGGCCATTGTTTCCGTCGATTTCCTAAACGATCAGGCAATGATTCAAGGCGACCGTTTCTACTGGACGCAGGTGCTCTTCAATCTTGTCGAAAATGCTCTCAAGCAAAACCCGCACGCAGGTCTCAAAGTTAATATTGGCTGCGAGGATACCCCTGATCTCATCCGTCTATGGGTCAGCGACAATGGCATTGGTATCCCCAGCGTGGATCTTCCGCATATCTTCCGCCGCTTCTACCGTGTGGAGAAACACCATTCCCAGCTTGAAATAAAGGGCACAGGGCTTGGTTTATCGATCGTAAAACGAGCGATTGAAGCGCACGGTGGCACCATCACCGTCACCTCCGTCCCCGGCCGAGAAACGAAATTCCTAATGACGATACCCAGGGAGCGAGAATAAGATCACTCTATGAGGAAAATTGGCATTTTCGGCGGCTCATTCGATCCCATTCATGAGGGGCACATCCACCTCGCGAACCTCGCACGCACCTCAGCCGGGCTCGATGAGGTCTGGTTTCTTCCGTGTCACATTTCTCCCCACAAGAAAGACCGTCCTCCCACGCCCGGAGAGACTCGCGTGAAATGGCTGGAACTCGCCCTCGCTGACATCCCGTGGGCAAAGATCGAGCCCGTCGAACTCCGCAGCGAATCACCCTCATACTCGTGGCACACCCTACAGACGCTTTATGAGGAGTATCCGGGAAACGAATGGTTCTGGATCATGGGCGGCGACCAATGGACGGCCCTCCACACCTGGAGCAAGCCCGAGATCCTCGCCAACCTCGCTTCGTTCATTGTCCTCGCCCGCGATGGCTCTGTCATCGAGGAAAGGCCGGGCTTTCGCCTGCACCTCGTCCACGGGGAGCATCCAGCCTCCTCCACCGAGATCCGCCGGGCTCTTGAGGCAGGGGAAAAGGGTATTCCTTTCCTTGATCCAGCAGTAGAACTCGAGATCTCCCAACATCCCTTGTGAAAAATTTCACAAACTGGGAAAATCGCATTGGCCATTGCCGCCGATACCCCCATATTGCGTGTGTCTATCATGATCTCCTACACCAAAGCACCCCACGAACGCGAATACCGACTGATATTCAAGAACATCGACCGCGAGGGCTGGGATCCTTCCATCGAGACCTACATGTCAGATGGTGGATACGATGATCTCAAAAAAGCCATCAAGATGGCTCCCAAGGACATCACTGAAGAGGTCAAGAAATCCGGCCTACGTGGCAGGGGCGGCGCAGGTTTCCCCACCGGCATGAAGTGGACTTTCATCCCGCCGAACAACACCAAACCGGTCTACCTCATCTGCAACGGCGATGAATCTGAACCGGGCACTTTCAAGGATCGCTACATCGTCCACCAAGATCCGCACCAGCTCATCGAGGGTATGGTCATCTCCTGCTTCGCCACCGGTGCGCACAAGGCCTACATCTACCTCCGCGAGGAATTCCCGCAGGCCGCTCTCATCGTGGAAAATGCCATCGAGGAAGCCCGTGCAAAAAACTTCGTCGGCGACAACGTTCTCGGTTCAGGTTTCGATCTGGAAATCTACGTGCATCGCGGTGCAGGAGCCTACATCTGCGGCGAGGAAACTGGCCTCATCGAGTCGCTCGAAGGCAAGCGTCCTTACCCTCGCATCAAGCCCCCGTATTTTCCCGCAGCACTCGGCCTCTACATGTGCCCGACTATCGTGAACAACGTCGAGTCCCTCTGCCACGTAAAGCACATCGTCCGAATGGGCGGCGATGAATACGCCAAGCTCGGTGTCGCCCGCAACACCGGCACCCGTATCCTCTGCGTCTCCGGCGATGTGAAAAATCCCGGCTACTTCGAGGTCGAGGTTGGCAAGGTCACCATGCGCGAGCTGCTCTACGACATGTGTGGCGGCCCCAAGGACGGCAGGGAAATCAAAGCCGTCATTCCCGGCGGATCTTCATCGAAAATCCTCAAAGCTGACGAGGTCTTCAAACTCAAGAACCCGGATGGCACCGAGCGCGAACTCGCATTCTGGGACATCCCGATGGATTTCGATTCACTCGCCGCCTGCGGCTCCATGGCCGGCTCCGGCGGTGTCATCGTGCTCGATGATACGCGCAAAATGTCTTGGGTGCTGAACAATATCAACGCCTTCTACGCCCACGAATCTTGCGGCCAGTGCACCCCGTGCCGCGAGGGCTCCACATGGATGAAAAAGATTTCCGACCGACTCGTGGAAGGCAAAGCCACCCCCGAGGACATCGATACCTTGGAGAGCGTCGCCTATCAGATCGACGGACGCACGATCTGTGCATTCGGCGAGGCATCCTCATGGCCTGTCGAGGCGATCATCGCCAAGTTCCGCGACGAGTTACTTGCAGATACCGTAGAGGAGATCAATCCATCGGCGAAGAATCCAGAAGCCGAGGAGCAACGCAAGTTCCTCGTCTCCTGATCGGAGCCGCTAGCGGCATTTGCATTGATGTTCACCCTTGTGCGGGGTGAGGCTCCGAGAGTTGTGGCGATTGCCAGTACGGACAGGAGTGAGGCTTGGCGGTTCATTGGATAATTAGCGGTAACACCTGAAGGGTGGAAGTGTTGCGGTCGTTGTGCCGAGTGAAGGCACTTTTTCTGTCGCCTGAGAATACGACCGTCCCGACGGAATATTTCATAAAAACGAAAAATCCGCATGAATGCGCCGCAGGCTCTGAAATTTCCCCATTTTACCACGCATATTTACGCCCCATTTTCGCGACGCCATGCGCAACCCCGCACCTTGCGCCCCTCTCGTTTCGGTATAGGATTTTCATATGGGGCTAACCGTTAGTCCCACATCAACCAAAGGCGAAAACCATGGCACTCGATAAACTCACTCAGAAACTCCAGGAGGCTCTGCAAACCGCACAGGGTCTCGCCTCAAAATCCTCTCACGCCGAGCTGCGCAGCACCCATGTGCTACTCGCTTTGCTCCAGCAGGAAGGCGGTATCACCGTGCCCATTCTCCAGAAGGCCGGCGTGGATATCACCATGCTCAAGGCCTCCGTTGCCTCCGCGCTTTCCAAGGAATCCAGCGTCCAAGGAGCCTCCACCCAGCCGCAGATTAGCGCGGGGCTGCGCGCCACGCTCGATGCCTCTGATACCATCCGCGAGAAAATGGGCGATGATTTCCTCTCTGTGGAGCACTTTCTCCTCGGCACTTTGGTGGGCGATTCTCCCGCCGGAAAACTCCTCAAGGAAGCTGGACTAGATAGCAAGAAAGCCGAGGAAGCAGTCAAACAGGTTCGTGGCCCGCAGAAGGTCACCGATGCCGATCCCGAAGGGAAATATCAGACACTTGAGAAATACGGCACCGATCTAACAGCGCGCGCTCGTGCTGGAAAGATCGATCCTGTCATCGGCCGCGATCACGAGATCCGCCGCGTCCTACAGGTGCTTTCGCGAAGGACGAAAAACAACCCCGTGCTAATCGGCGAGCCGGGCGTGGGAAAGACTGCCATCGTCGAAGGACTGGCTCGGCGAATCGTCTCCGGCGATGTCCCGGACTCCATGAAGGACAAGATGGTCATATCCATGGACATCGGTTCCATGCTCGCCGGGGCAAAGTTCCGCGGCGAGTTCGAGGAAAGGCTCAAAGCGTTCCTCAAAGAAGTCACCGATGCGGAAGGCCGCATCATCCTTTTCATCGATGAGCTCCACACCATCGTCGGTGCCGGGGCGGGGGAGGGCGCGGCGGATGCCTCGAACATGCTCAAGCCCCAGCTCGCACGCGGCGAGCTCCATGCCATTGGTGCGACCACGCTCGATGAGTATCGGAAATACATCGAAAAAGATGCAGCCCTCGAGCGTCGATTCCAGCCCGTCATGGTCGGTGAGCCGAGCGTGGAGGACACCATCGCTATCCTGCGCGGGCTGAAAGAGCGCTACGAAGTCCACCATGGCGTGCGCATTCAAGATGGAGCCATCGTCGCCGCTTCCGTGCTTTCGGATCGGTATATTTCCGACCGTTTCCTCCCAGATAAGGCAGTCGATCTCATCGACGAAGCATCCTCACGCCTCAAGATCGAGCTCGACTCCATGCCCACCGAGATCGATGTGCTGGAGCGCCAAATCATGCAGCTGGAAATGGAGAAAAAGGCCTTGGAAAAGGAAACCGACAAAGCCTCGGAAGCTCGGCTTGAAAAGGTTAAGGAGGAGCAGGCGAATCTGAAGGAAGCCTCCTCCGGCCTCATGGCGCAGTGGCGCAACGAAAAGGCGGTCATCGACGAGGTGCGCCTCGCACAAGAGAAAATCGATGCGCTTAAGACCGAGATCGAGAAAGCCCAGCGCATCGGCGATCTCACCCGCGCCTCCCAGATCACTTACGGTGACCTTCCCGATGCCCAGAAAGCCCTCGAAGAAGCCGAAGCGAACCTCGTTCACCTCCAGAAAAACGGTGCCATTCTCAAGGAGGAAGTCACCGAGGAGGACATTGCCCGCGTCGTTTCCTCATGGACGGGCATCCCGGTGAACCGCCTCCAAGAAGGCGAGAAACAAAAACTTGTCCAGATGGAGGAGCGGCTAGGTGATCGGGTCGTCGGCCAGAAAAAGGCAATCAAAGCTGTGTCGAATGCAGTGCGTCGCGCCCGCGCTGGCCTGCAGGATGAAAATCGCCCCATCGGCTCATTCCTTTTCCTCGGCCCTACCGGTGTCGGGAAAACCGAGCTCTCCAAGGCGCTCGCCGAATTCCTCTTCGATGACGATGGCGCGATGGTGCGCATCGACATGTCGGAATACATGGAGAAACACAGTGTCTCCCGTCTCATCGGCGCACCTCCCGGCTACGTCGGCTACGACGAGGGCGGCCAGCTCTCCGAGCATGTTAGGCGGAAGCCATACTCCGTTGTCCTCTTCGACGAGATCGAAAAAGCCCACCCGGATGTCTTCAACGTCCTTCTCCAAGTCCTTGATGACGGTCGCATCACCGATGGGCAGGGTAGGACGGTCGATTTCCGCAACACCGTGCTCATCATGACCTCGAACATCGGCTCTCAGTTCATTCTTGGAGAGGAAAACGCCGAGCAGCGCGAGGCCGCCGTCATGCAGGCATTGCGCGGCCACTTCCGCCCCGAATTCCTCAACCGCATTGATGAAATCGTCATTTTCGACCGCCTCAACCGCGAGGATCTGACCACCATTGTCGATCTCCAGCTCGACCGCGTCCGCAAGCGCCTCGCCAAGCAAGGCCTTGGACTAGCTCTATCTGAAGAGCTTAAAGAATACGTCGGAAATCAGGGCTACGATCCGGTCTATGGTGCGAGACCTCTGAAACGCTCCATCCAGACCCACCTGCTAGATCCCCTAAGCCTTGATGTCCTAGATGGAAAATTTGTTGATGGAGATATCATCAAAGGGGAACTTGTGGATGGGAAAGTAATCTTCACAAAGTGACGCGATGCACTAACTCACAGGTTTTCAGAGATATCCATTCCTGATTTCCTGCCTTCCTTATTCCAATTCGAATCGATTCTTTCCTCTGAGAATTCCAATGAGGAAGGTAGGAAAGCAAGAAAAGTGCGAACGGACACCACTGCATATAGTAGGGTGATTCTTGGTGCTGCCCTGAGTGGTGTTTTACCTAGGTGGATCGCATTTGGATGAAGGTGAAGGTGAAGTTTCTCAATGAATGAAAACCCGTGCGGAAAGCGGTTGCAGGCGGGTGCGCGGGTGACGTAGCCTCGGGGCGTGCTAGATGCAGATGAAAACCCTTTTGACGCCACCATGTCCGCAGATGGGGAATTCCTGAGAAGCGTTTTTAAGTCGATGCTCCGCGGGAGAATCCTTGAGAACAAGTTATCCAGTCTTTATAAGGCGGGCAAAATCGTCGGCGGTGTGTATTTGGGCAAGGGACAGGAGGCGGTCAGTGCTTCGCTAGGTGCCTCGCTGGTGCAGGGGAAAGATTGCTTTGCTCCACTGATCCGGGATCAGGCGGGGAGGACGGCTTTCGGCGAGCCGTTGATCGACTGCACCCGCACTTATCTCGGCTCCGTGGAGGGGCCGATGAAAGGGCGCGATGGAAACATCCACCGTGGCAGGCCGGAAATGGGGATGCCGGCAATGATTTCTCACCTCGGTGCACAGGTGCCGCTGATTGCGGGCATGCTTTTCGCGAAGCGGCTCAAAGGAACGCTCGACGGCTGCGTGGGTGCGACCTCAGTGGGCGACGGTGCGACCTCGACCGGTGCTTTCCATGAGGGGCTGAACCTTGCGGCGGTGGAACATCTGCCCTTGGTGATCGTGGTGGCGAACAACCAGTTCGCCTACTCGACGCCGAACACGCGGCAATTCGCCTGCGAGGATCTTGTGGATCGTGCCAAGGGCTATGGCGTTGGTGGCCACTCGGTGGACGGGACGGATTTGCTGGCCTGTGCCTCGGTCATCGGCGGCGCGGTGAGACTGGCGCGTGAGGGCGGCGGGCCGCAAATGGTGGTGGCGAATCTGCTGCGCTTGGGCGGTCACGGTGAGCACGATGACGGCTCGTATGTGCCGGACTCGGAGCGCAATGGTAAATATGGCCGGGACTGCATCGAGGTGGCGATACGTCAGCTGGCTGAGGGCGGGATCGCTACGGTGGAGGAAATGGCCGTGTGGCAGGATGAAATTTCAGAAGAAGTCCAGCGTGCGGTGGCGCAGGCGCAGCAGGAACCCTTGCCCGATCCGTATAAAGAGAACTGGACGGCACTTTCAACACGATTCCCCATTTCAGCAGAGTGAGCGTAACTTATATCGATGCCATCCGCGAGGCGCAGGAAACCCTGCTCCGTGAAGATCCGCGCGTATTCCTCTACGGCCAGGATATCTCGGCCTTCGGCGGTGCTTTCAAGGCGACCAAAGGATTGGCGGATGCATTTCCGAACCGTGTCTTCGACTGCCCGATCTCCGAGGATGCGATGATTGGTCTCGCCGTCGGTGCTGCCATCGAGGGCATGCGCCCCATTATCGAAATGCAGTTTGCGGATTTTTCCTCAATCGCTTTCAACCAGATCGTCAATCAAGCAGCGACACATTTCTACCGTACGGGCATGCCGATTCCAATCACGGTGCGTCTGCCCTCCGGCGGTACCCCCGGCTCGGGGCCTTTCCACAGCCAAAGCATGGAGGGGATCTATGCGCAATATCCTGGCTTGGTAGTAGTGACACCGGCGACTGTTTCCGATGCCTACCATATGCTCATCGACTCGGTGAAGCTGGATGATCCGGTGCTCTACTGTGAGCACAAGTTCCTCTACCGCTGGCTGAAATCGAAGAAGATCAACGGCGAGCACCTGCCCATCGGCAAGGCGCGTATCGCGAGGCCGGGCAAGCATGCGACGGTCGTCACCTACAGTGCGATGGTGCACGAAGCAGTGCGTGCGGCGGATCGGCTGCAAGCTGATGGCTGGGAAATCGAGGTAGTGGATCTTCGCTCGGTGAAGCCGCTGGATCTCGATACGGTGCTGGCCTCGGTTGCGCGCACCGGCAGGCTGCTTGCACTTGGTGAAGCATTTCCGTGGGGTGGGGTGACAGCGGAGGTGGTTGCGAAAGTGACCGAGGAAGGTTTCCATCTTCTTGATGCTCCGCCGCAGCGGCTCAATGCGCGTGACACTCCGGTGCCTTATCATCCTAAACTTTGGGCAGCGCACCGCCCGACACCGGAATCCATCTGCGAAGCCCTGCGTAAACTCTTATCTTTCTGAAAAGCCATGCCAACCGTTCCCATACTCATGCCGCAGCTCGGAGAATCCATCGCCGAGGCCACCGTCATCCGCTTGGGTGTCGCCGTGGGAGATTCTGTGAAAACGGATCAGGAAATCATCGAGGTGGAGACGAACAAGGCGGTGATGGGAGTCACGACCTTGTGCAACGGCGTGGTTTCCGAGATCCGCGCAGTGGAGGGTGTTTCCTACTCCGTGGGCTCACTGCTCGGCATGTTGGAAGTGACCGAGGAAGAGGTAGCTCGCACCGGCGTGGATACAACTGAGAGTCTGGAGGCGAAAAAAGATCAACAACCAGAGGATAAATCCGGAGATGAGGAGGCGAACCTTCACTTCGCGCTCGACGGTGACTCGTATGAGGAAGACCCAAGCATCATCCCGAGCGTGAAAGGCCTGCCGGTGCCTACCGGAGTGATGGGCGCGCATTACATTTCTCCAAGGATGCGGGCTCGCATGAACGACATGGGTCTGCGTGAAGCAGATATTTCTGCTATTGCCGGGACAGGCGCGGGCGGCCGCGTGACGGTGGAGGACTTGGAGCGTTTCTTGGATTATCTAGACGCATGGCCGAGCGCTGCTGCTTCGCCGATGCGATTGGCTGTGGCGGATGCGATGCGGCGTAGCTGGACGAGACCGTTGGCGACCGTCGGGCTACCCGTGCTCTTGGATGAAGCCCTGAACCACCGTCGCCTGCAAAATCCTAAGCCCGGCCTGACGCTTTATTTGCTCCGTGCCTTTGCGCTGGCGCTCAAGGAACAACCCATGAATGCCGGTTACCTGATCGGTGAAAAAGTGGTGCATCCGCGCTCCTTCGACATCGGCGTGGCGGTGCAGGTTGAGGATGGTGTGGTGGTTCCGACGATGCGTGAGGTGGATCGTAAGACACTTTCCGAGCTGATCTCAGACTACGACGATCTGGTGGATAGGGCGCGGCGGCGGCGGCTTACAGAAAACGACTCCGCAGGCGGCATCGCGACTGTGACGAATTTTGGCACCTTCGGGCTGACCTCCGGGACACCGATCCCACTGCCAAACGAAACACTTATTCTAGGAATCGGCGCAGGCAGGAAGAAGCCTGTCTGGAGTGATCAAGTGGAGGCCTTCGTGCCTGCAACTGAGGCAGAGCTGATATTGACCTTCGATCACCGTGTGGTGGACGGCGGTGGCGCTGGGATGCTGTTGAATCGGGTTGCGGAGCTACTTCAGCAACCGCAGAAGCTTTGAATGGAAATACCGCGTGGATTCCGAAGAAAACAAAACACAGCGTCCGGATATCCCGAAAAAGGCGATCTACCGGATCTCCATCTACCACCGCTGTCTGAGAAAATTCCGCGATACTGGCCAGGAAACGGTGAGCTCGACCTTGCTTGCAAAGGCCGCCGGAGTAACTCCATCACAGCTCCGCAAAGATCTCGGATACTTCGGCCAGTTCGGCACTCGTGGTCTCGGATACCCAGTGGCTGGCCTGATTCTAACAATTCGCATGGCGCTTGGCAGGGAGCAATTGCAGCCGGTTATTTTGGTGGGCGCAGGTAACCTTGGTTCTGCGCTGCTGAGATATCAGGGCTTCCAAAAAGAAGGTTTCGAGGTGGTGGCTGCGTTTGATACCGAACCGGAAAGTGCCCGTGCGAAGGTGTTGAAAATCCCCGTGCATGGAATGGATCAGCTAGTGTCTTTCGTTTCTGAAAAGGAAATAAAAATCGCTATTCTATGTGTTCCAGCAACCAGCGCGCAGGAAGTCACAAACCAGCTCGTAGCAGCCGGAATTCAGGGGATTCTGAACTTTTCCGCGACCATGCTGGAGGTGCCGGAGGAGGTGACGGTGAACCATGTCGATCTCGCCATGGAGCTCGAGCATCTTGGGTATTTCATCAAATAAGCCGGTGGCCGGAAATTTTCCAAAGAAATCTAAGAAGTTGCGCGTTATTGAAACGAGCCGTGATGAACCCTCCCGCCATACGATGAGCCCGAAAGACTTCGAAGCGTTCATCGAGCAGGCGGTGATGGAGCACGAATCGGCACTCATTGGATATGCTAGGACTTTCGTATATGACAGGGATCGCGCGCGTGATGTGGTTCAGGACACCTTTATCCGCCTTTGCAAGCAGGATATCGATAAGGTGCGCGACCATCTCAAGAGCTGGCTTTTCACCGTTTGCCGGAACCGTTGCCTCGATGTGTTGCGCAAGGATAAGCGCATCGAGCCTCTTGACGATCTACAGTGGAAAAAGGTCGCAGGAACAGAAGTGGCACCGGACGACGCGGCAGAGCGTGAAGATAAACTGGAGGGTCTTATGCGGATGATGGATCGACTTCCAAAAAACCAGAGAGACGTGATCCTCCTGAAATTTCAACAAGGCCTTTGCTACAAGGAAATCGAGGAAGTGACCGGCCTGGGGCAGGGTAATATTGGCTTTCTTATCCACACCGGGCTCAAACGGCTACGCGAACTAATGCCTTCCGAAACCAACGACTGAAATGGACAAGCAATTCGACGATCCAAAACTGACGGCCTATGTCTTCGGCGAGCTTCCTGCCGATGAGACGGATGCTATCAGTGCCGCTGCCGAGATCGATCCCGGGCTGCGTAGGGAGCTGGAGGAGATTTCCGCGCAACAAACCAGCCTGATGGAAATTTTCGGTCAAGGGGACGAGTCCCTTCAGCCACAGCATTACGATGCGATTCGCCGCGCGGCGAAGGAAGCTTCACGCAAGGGAGCGATCGTGAAGCTCAGCTCACACCGCAAGTCGGCGCGTAAGTGGGCAGTTCCACTAGCCGCTGCGGCGGTGATAGCGTTGGGAATTTTTATCCTTACCCTGATACCTTCTGCGAAGACTGGAGCTGGCGGCGGGCAGGTTGCAAATGGTGATGGCGATGGTGATGGTGACAATACCGCAGTCAGTAATCCCAAGGCTGTGCTGGAAATGAACGAAGGGAGTTTCGCTGCCGTTGTTCGCTCAATCCGTATAGATGAGCAACTGCCTGAAAAATCTCAGGTGAATCTGGGTGAGCTGATCACGGAGTTTCCTCTCAAGGCGAAGGATAAGGTAGCGCTCTGGAAAGGCTCTACTGTAGGAGCCGAAATTATCCCTTGCCCGTGGAAACCCTCTGGCAGCCTCGTTTTTCTCGAAATCAAAAGAGCTAAGGGTGAGTCCGGTGTATTCAACGTCCGCTACTTGCCAAAGGAAGGTTCGGTCTACGGCATGCGTGTCATAGGTGTTGCGGAATCCTTAGAGGCTGGCTTGCTTGCCGATGCTGAGACGCTGGAACCGGGTAGCTCGATGTTCCTTGTGATCGAGGTAGACTCCTCATCGCCAGCACTTGGAGAGGTATATTTGTTTGTGGATGGTGAGGACGGCCCGGCCATTGAGCTGGTTCGTGATCCGGCGAAGGAGCCATCGGAGGACGCCGCTTTCGCCGCACTCATCTGCGCTTTTGGTCATTGGCTGGCTGCTGAGGAAAGTGGCTACATCGATGACGCATTGGTGCTCGGTCTCGCAAGGGAGGTGGCGTCGGGAACGCTGGTGGCAGACCGTTACGATTTCCTTGATCTTATCGATCAGGCGATGAAGTTGGCGGATGAGCGATAGGGTTTTTGACAGGTAACTTGGGGCTTCCTGCGCTGAGTAGCTTCGCATAGAAATGTATCTCATGAAACGTCGCAAATTTCTCGTCTTTGGAACTACAAGCGGTCTTGCCGCCGCAAGCAACGCATTGGGAAAAACTCCTGTGACGGCGACTCCCAAGGAGATTGAGGGGCCGTTTTATCCCGTGGTCTTTCAGAAGGACAAGGATTTCAATCTCACACAGGTTGAGGGCAGGGAAGGTAAAGCGAAAGGCCGTGAAATCATCATCTCAGGCCAAGTTTTCGATACCAAAGGCGAGCCGGTGGAGGATGCGACGGTAGATCTGTGGCAAGCCAACGAGGCGGGAAGGTATCGACACCCGCACGATTCAAACAAAGCACCGTTGGACGAAAATTTCCAAGGTTGGGCGATCGTTCCAAGCGGGAAGGACGGCGGGTTCCGTTTCAAGACAGTTTATCCAGGAGCCTACCCGGCTGCGGAAGGTTGGATGCGCCCTCCTCACATCCATTTTAAGGTGACAAAGAAAGGATTCGTGGAGTTGATCACCCAGATGTATTTCCCTGATAGCGAGCTGAACGAGTCCGATCGGCTATTGAAGCGGAAAAGTGCCGAAGAGCAAAAATTGATGGTCGCCGAGAAAGCTTCGGATGATCCGGAGACCTACCACTACAAGATCGTGATCGAAAAAGCTTAGAAAGCGGCTTTTAGCTCAGGGGGTAGGCCGTAAATCGAGCTTTTCGAGGGTGAAGCGGACAGAGACTTCGTATTTCCCCTCGACCTTCGCGATACCGAGCAGGACGTTTCCGCCGCCTTCGATGCGCCACGCATGACTTCCCAGCATTGCGCCTTCTTCGATTTTTGAGGCGGATGGGATATCTCCCGCAAGGAAGGGTTTGCCGTGCAGCATCGAAATGAGATTGGGCAGTTCTTCCCAGCAGGAGCTGACCGATGAGCCGTATTCGGACTCTGGCTGGGGCACCGTTCTCATGGTGAGTTCGCGCAAGCTTCCGGCATTGTCAAAATCGTAGAATAGATAGCAGTAGAGTCCTCCGACCTTCTGCCTTGTCCGGTAGGTTCCGTTCAGTCCGGTACGGCCGAAAAAGGTTTCTTCCAACTCTGCCTCCACGACGGTACTTGTCTTGAGCTTTTCAATCACCAACTCCCGGCTATCGCCGAATTTCAGGTCATCGAAGATAGCGTCGTTATCGGGCACCTCTTGGGGTGCCCCGTCCGCGCCGACCGGATGATTGAGGTTCAGCCAGCGGCGGTCGTCTTCATGGAGTTTGGAAATGTCGAAAGCGATCACGCTGCCATCGGCGCGCTTCAGGGTGATTTCGTCTCCTTCGCGGCTGGTAAATTCCGCTTCGAAGGTTTTTGTGCCCTCGGGGTTCGTCCAATTACGTGTGTCTCCTGCTTGCAGGAAGACGGAAGCAAGGAGAGCGATGATCGGGATGCGGAGCATATTCTGTATGGTTCGGAATGCAGTTCCAACGCTAAGATGGCAAGCAATCTTTGGATTTTTCCGGGAAATCAGGAAATCTGAAGGCCTCGCTTTCACTTGAACGCGGGCGGGTCGTAGTCTAATAATTCGTTACAGCGAAGCCCGAACTTTCATAATGCCCTGTTTTATTATTACCCGCCTCTTTGCCATAGCATGCATGGGCGTTCTGTGCGCAGGCTTAGCGGGTGCGCAAGGGCAACCCTCGGGAGCGCCCCGTGTGGTCATACCTACTGGTAGTAAGCCGGTTACGCCGGTGAGGCCGGTTGCTCCCGCCTCCCGCGCGGTATATCCTTGGAAAACCCATGTTACGGCGACAATTTTCTGGTGTGGTGAGCAGCCGACTCAGAATAATCCGACTCCGAACTGCAAGTCGTCTTGGGATACGAAGTGGGCGGAGAATTTCGGTGGTTATGATGACCCTAGTCCCGCCAACCGAATCGCCAATCACACGACAGGAGAGTTCCGCCCCAAGAATTTCATTCCCAAGCTGAACCCGTTTTATATCGCGCTGCCATACAATGATGTTGCGGGTTGGGGGCGGCACAAAACCGAGGCACCGCGCGTCATTCCATGGTTTTCTAGACTTCGCCCAGAGCCCGGTAAAACGGTGCTTAAAGGCAGGTGGATACAGATTTATTATGAAAAGCGCAGTTGTTTCGCGCAGTGGGAGGATTGCGGGCCTTGGGTAACAGACGATTGGCAATATGTTTTCGGAAAGAGTGCTCCTAAGACCAAGCAGAACGGCTCGGCGGGAATCGATCTCTCGCCCTCAATACGTGATTATCTCGGGGTGAGTTCTGGGCAAAAAGTGCATTGGCGTTTCGTGGAGGAGAGTCAGGTGCCGTATGGGCCTTGGAAAAAATTCGGTAGTAGCCCAGCCCCTCAGGTTGCAAGCACCAACGGAAGGCTGACGCCAGTCGAAGATGGTGAAAGCATTGAGGCGCAACGGAAGTATCTGGAATATCTGCGCCAGCTCCGGGACGAGCAGTTTGCGAAAAAGCCGCTCAGCGAGCTTTAAAGCATAGGCCGCTGCCAGCCGGGGCAAGCGCTTGGCAATTATTTTCTAAAATCCCTCATGATACTCAAGTCAGCGATCCTTCCTCTCTTTAGCCTCGCGCTTATATGCCCATTTCTTGCCTCCGCTGAGACTGCGCTCAAGCCGAACATCATTTATATCCTTGCAGACGATCTCGGATACGGAGATCTCAGTTTCCTGGGTCAGAAAAAATTCGCTACACCGAACATCGACCGCTTAGCCGAGAAGGGCATGTTTTTCTCAGAACACTACTCCGGTAGCTCTGTCTGTGCGCCTTCCCGTGCCTGTTTTCTCAGCGGTAAACATTCCGGGCGTGCCTACATACGTGGCAACAGGGAGATCAAACCGGAAGGCCAAGAACCCATGCCTTCCACTATCGAGTTGCTTCCTGAGATGCTGCGCGAAGCGGGTTATGTGAGCGGTGCTTTCGGGAAATGGGGGCTGGGATTTCCTGACTCCGAGGGCGATCCGCTCAAGCAGGGCTTTGATGAGTTTTACGGCTACAACTGCCAACGACTCGGCCATCATTATTACCCCTATCATTTGTGGGACGGTGCGGAAAAAGTGATGCTTGAGGAAAATGCAGGCACCGCCAAAGAGGTTTATGCCCCGAATCTAATCCACAACCGGACTTTGGCTTTCATCGAAAAGCACAAAGATCAGCCGTTCTTTTGCTACGTCGCCTCGATTATTCCGCATGCTGATCTCGCCGCACCCGAGGAATACATGGAAAAGTTTCGTGGAAAATTTCCACAGGGAAAAAAATACAAGGGCTTAGATAAAGGTCCGAATCTTAGGCAAGGCCCCTATCAGTCGCAGGATGAGCCTCGGGTTGCCTTCGCCGCGATGATTACTCTGCTCGACGATCAGGTCGGCGAGATCGTGGCGAAAACCGAGGAACTCGGCATCGCGGACAATACCCTGATTATATTTACTTCAGACAATGGAGCACATCAAGAGGGTGGCGCGGATCCAGATTTCTTCGATAGCAATGGAATCTTCAGAGGACACAAGCGCGATCTCTATGAAGGTGGTGTCCACGTGCCGATGGTCGCCTATTGGCCGGGTAAAATCGCTGCTGGATCGGAATCAAAACTGATTTCTGCCTTCTGGGATATGGTGCCGACTTTGACCGAGTTGGCTGGAGCCGCCGCACCTGAAGACACCGACGGAATCTCCATTGTTCCCACCCTCCTAGGCGAGGGCGAGCAAGAAGATCATAAATATCTTTACTGGGAATTTCACGAAAGAGGTGGCCGAATCGCAGTAAGGAAAGGGAAGTGGAAAGCCGTGAAATACAACCATTCCTCGAATGCGAATTCACCCGTCCAGTTGTATGACCTTTCCAAGGATAAATCGGAGACAAAGGATGTCTCTGCCGACTATCCCGAGATCGTGCAGGAACTCGTGAATTACATGAAAGAAGCCCATACAGAGTCCGTAATATTTCCTTTCAAGGCTCCGTAGGAAACCTCAAATCGATAGCTCAAAACACTTATGAAAAATCCAAAAAATGTAACTCTGCTCCTGTTCCTTTCAGGAATAACCGCCAGCCATCTCTTCGCTGCCGATCCGTGGATCATCGATTCGGAAAAAGAATGGTCGGAGAGCCTTTCCGCGCAGCAAGGATTACTCTTCAAAGAAGGTATGGCAGAGCCGGAGGGTGAGAGCGCGACTCTTACCAGCAGTTTGAAAAAGTTCGCGGAGAAGACTTCCGCCAGCTCGATCACCTTAAAGCAATCTCCCGTGTGGCAGAACTGGGAACCCACCGGGAATCTCGGCCCCTCAAATCTCGGCGATGCTCCGGTGTTCCTAAGCCTGGGGCCGGATAACTATTGGATGTTCGGGCGCTACGGCGGCGGGAAAGACAAGAAAGCCAATGCTGCCTTCAACGCGGAGACGGCTACCCTGGAAGGTTTTGATATCCCGCTGATGACTACACGCTTTAAAAACCAGTTTGATGCACCGGGGGGACTGAAAAAAGGTAAAGGGGGATACCACGCATGGCAGAGCCGGGACATGGTCAACTGGGTGCACCACGGCCCGATCACGGAAGGCTTCTCCAAATGGATGACGACGGCTGAATACGTCGATGGCAAGGCCTACTTCTATTACGATTTTCCCAACGACCAGGATCCACACGTCTATGTGGACGATGATCTAACCGACGGTGAGCCCGGCGAAAATAAGGGGCTGGCTTTTAAAGATCCGTCTGATGGCTCCGACTGCGCCTTCATTCGTGATCTCGAAGGGAAGTTCCATGTGATCTACGAAGACTGGAGTCCCATCGATGCCAACAAACGTGCATGGGATTCGCCCTTGGCTGGCCATGCCGTCAGCGAGGACGGGCTGGGGGATTTTAAGATTCTCGATCCGCCAGTGGATCATAGGACAAAGCCGACCGGCGTGATGAAAACCTACAACCATCCGCATTGGGCAAAAGAAGACCCTAAAAACTTCAAGACGAGCAAAGCCACATACGAAGTACATGAGCCTGAGCAACCGGCCTACGGGGACTGGGCAGCGATTAGTATTGGCGGCCAATACTACCTCTTCGGTGATTACGACAAATCCCATGGAGAGCCTATGAGTGTCGCGCGGTTTACTTCAGACAGCATCGATAAACCATTCAAGTTCTGCGGAAATATAGGTAAAGGCCATCCCGATCCTGATGTCTGTTTTGCGGAAGGTAAATTCTACTTAGCGACTCAACAAAATAGCGATTTCACAAGCCCTGGCCCATGGGTCGATGGCGTGGAAGTTCGTGTGGGTGTCGATACTGACAACGATGCGAAAATCGATGAGTGGACGGAATGGCAGACCGTCTCTGAGAAATACGATTACATTCCCGGATTCTCCAAGCAGGTCAGCGTCGATCCGGCATCCATGGATCTCAGCGGACTTCCAGAGGGCTACGGATTCCAATTTCAGGTGAAACTGGCCGATACCACTGAGAACGCTTCCAAGCCAATCCTCGACCGCATTGTAGTCAGCTTCGGAGAATAAAAATCTTTATCCGGAATTTTGCAGTCCATCCAGCCAAGCACCTACGCAGTCATCCTGATGGGGGTTTCCGGAAGCGGGAAATCCACAGTGGGAAAGCTTGTGGGCGGTAAGATGAATCTGCCGTTTTACGATGGAGATGATTTTCACTCCACTGAGAACGTCGCCAAGATGGCAGCAGGCATACCTTTGGATGATGAGGATCGTGCGGGATGGCTGGTAAGCCTTTGCGATTTGATCCGAGAGAAAAACGCCCGTGGAATCACACCGATCATTGCCTGCTCCGCGCTGAAGGCTTCCTATCGAGACAAGTTACGCGGTGCCGCTTCTGATGTATTCTTTGTCCATCTAACAGGTAATCGAGAGCTCATCGCGCAGCGTATTGAGCAAAGATCAGCGAATACAAAGCACTTTATGAAAGGGACAATGCTTGATTCACAGCTTGCGGCACTAGACGATCCGTTCTCTGAGGCTGGCACGCTGGCTCTTGATATTACTCAATCAGCCGAAGCTCTTTCTGAAATAATCTGTCAATTTATAACTCATATACAACCAAGTGAACATCGTAGATAAAAATAGCCATAATGACCTAGTGGCCGCCGCATTCATCGCCCGTGGCTTCAACCAGGAAGAAGCAAGGGATGCTGCTGAAATGGCAGCTTCCGCCACTACCCACGGAAACCAGACGCATAATGGACTCAAGGCACTCCACCTCGATGACCTATTCGGGACAAAAGTTGGTGGCTGTTTGCCGAATGCGGAGATTGAAGTGATCCAGAACCGCTTCTCTGCATGTGAGGTATGGAATTCTAACAAGAAGCTAGGACAATCCGTCGCCAAGGCTGCTTTCAATCGCGCCATCGAGTTGGCAGATCAACACGGAGTTGGTATCGTCAGCGTGGACAACACTTTCCACTACCTGTGGGGCGGTGGCTATGCGATCGACGCAGCGAAGCGCGGCTACTATGCTTATACGAATTGCACTTCGACTCTCGCCGAGGTGGTGCCTTTCATGGGAAAACGCCCGACGCTTGGCACGAATCCCCACACCTGGGGCATCCCGACTACGGATGAAGTTGGCTTTCCAATCTGCATCGACTGGGCGACATCGGCCATTGCGATGGGGCGCGTCCAGCAGCTCGCTCGCGAGGGCAAGGAGATCCCACCAAACGCAGGAATTGATAAGGACGGCAATGCGACCACGGATCCCTCGAAGGTCGTCGCGCTGCTGCCCTTCGGCGCGCACAAGGGCTACGGTCTCGGCCTAATTAACGAAGTCATGGGTGCTTTCATCGGCTCCAGCATCCCGACGATACGCGGTCGCTCTACTGATGTGTCTGGTGAGAAAACAAGCTCGGCTTTCTTTTTCCAGATCATTCATCCAGAGGCACTCGATGCAGGGAACTACGCCTGTGGTCGCAGCCAAAAGGAAAACATCAAGGCGGTGCTAGACGATATTCTCGATGGCAATCCTAATACGATTCTACCCGGCGAACTCGAAGCGAAAGCTGCACGCCGCACCGAAGAACTCGGTGGACTGTTGTTTACCGATGCTGAAGTCGCCGCGTTCAATGCCATCGCCTCCGAGTTGGAGCACGCACCATTAACCGTCATCGGAAAGGCAGACTGACCATGTCACAGTTCATCCATCAAGACTTCCTGCTGCGCGGAGTTGCTGCGCGGAACCTCTATGCAAACTACGCAGCCGATCAGCCGATCTTCGACTACCACTGCCACCTCTCACCAAAGGATCTTGCGGACAACCGCCGCTTCAAGAACCTCTATGAGATCTGGCTGGAAGGGGATCACTACAAGTGGCGCGGGATGCGTTTGCATGGCTTGAGCGAACGCTTCTGCACCGGCGATGCCACACCGCGTGAGAAATTTTTGGCCTTCGCGGAGACGATTCCTCATGCGCTGCGGAATCCGCTCTATCACTGGACGCATCTCGAACTGGCACGTTTCTTCGGGATCCACGAGCTACTTTCGCCTGCGACAGCTGAAGGGATTTGGGAAAAAGCAAACTCGATGCTCGCTCAGGACGATATGTCGAGCTGGGGTATTCTTGAGAAATTCCAGGTAAAATTCATTGGCACAACTGATGATCCGACGGATTCCTTGGAGCATCATGCGCGGCTTCAAGGTTCGGCTTGCCCGGCGAAGGTCGCCCCGAGCTTCCGCCCGGACAAGGCGTTGCAGGTAGGCAATGCCGACGCATGGAACGGCTGGGTGGATGCACTCGAAGCCGCCGCTAGCATAAGTGTGGATTCTTTTCGATCGTTCAAAGAGGCCTTGGAGTCTCGTATTGATCACTTCGCGAAACTCGGAGGCTGCACGGCGGATCACGGCTTGGCGAGGTGCCCACTCTCCATCGCGGACGATGCGGCTGCTGGCGTAATTTTCGACAAGGCGAGATCGAAGCAATCACTCTCCTCCGATGAGATCGAAGGCTTTGCTGGAAATATCATGGCTTTCCTCGGCGGGCTCTATCACAAGCGCGGCTGGGTGATGCAGCTTCATCTCGGCGCGATCCGCAACGTGAACGCAGATCTGTTCAACAAGGTCGGTGCTGATGTGGGTTGCGACTCCATCGGCGACGTGCAACAGATCCCGTCGCTAGCCCTGTTGCTCAGTGAGCTTTCGGCACGTGGTGAATTACCGAAAACGATTCTCTACAATCTGAACCCTTCAGACAACTACGCCTTTGCTACGATGTGCGGAAACTTCGCGGAGGAGGGGATTCCTGGAAAAGTTCAGTTCGGCAGCGGATGGTGGTTCCTCGATCAGGCAGAGGGCATGCAATGGCAGATCAATGCGCTTTCCAACCTCGGGTTGCTCTCTCATTTCGTAGGGATGCTCACAGACTCGCGCAGCATGATGAGCTTTCCGCGCCACGAGTATTTTCGTAGGTTGCTCTGCCAGTTGCTCGGGGATGACATGGAGCGCGGAGCGATTCCTAACGATCAGGAAATGGTCGGAGCGATGGTGAAAAATATCTGCTACGGCAATGCCGCTCAGTTCTTCGGTCAAGCCTAGGAGCCTCCTTCGCGGGTAATTAGTCCCGCGCGAAATTTTTTACTATGAGACAAAGATTCAAGATTACATCCATACTTTCCCTTAGCGCTTCAATGATCGTGAGTGCCTGGGTATTTGCGGAAGACACACCCGATTACATCCGGGGTATGACCTTGGTAACCCCTGCAGACGGTTGGCGCGAGGGATTGCCATCCGGGAACGGTAAGATCGGTGCACTGGTTTACGGTTCGATCAGCTCCGAGCGCGTACTTTTCAATCACAACGAACTTTGGTACGGAGGAAAGATACCTGTGCTGCCTGATCTTTCAGTAGAGCTGCCGGTGGTGCGTGAGCTCCTGAAGGAAGGCAAATACCTGGAGGCAAACGGTCATTACCCTTCGAAAATGAGAGAGATGGGTTTTGATGGGAAGAACGCCGTTTATCATCCGGCCTTCGACATGCTGATCTCGGCAGAGACCGATCTGATGTTCGAGGATTACTCACGCACACTCGATTTCGAAAGCGGCGAGTCGGTGGTGAAATGGAGGGATGGCGAGACGAGGTTTAAGAGATCTCTGTTCGTTTCGATTCCCGATGATGTCTCAGTCATGTCGATACGGGCGGACAAAGCTGGCTCCGTGAGTGGAGCTGTGACCCTCGATATCCACGACTTGATGGACGCCCTTGCTCAGAACGGATCGACCATGGATCCCGGTTTTACCTACAAGACCACGTCTTCGGATGGGTTCGTGGAATTCCGTGCAGATGGCTCGGATGGTGGGGAGTTTGGCGGAGTGGTACAAGTTCATGTGAATGGTGGGAGCCATGCGGTGGAAGATAAATCGATCACCTTCAGTGCAGCCAATGAGGTCACGCTTGTCGTCGGTTTTTATGCCAACGAAGCGGGTGATGTGGCGGTGCCACGTCTCAAGAAGCAACTGTCTGAACTTGGCGGTAACTACGATGCCTTGTTAGAAAAACACGACTCACTGCACCGTGCGAAGTTTAACGCCATGGGTGTGACGATTAACACAGGAGGGAAACGCGACACGCCGAACGAAGTGCTTTTGCTAGAGGCGTATCAAGGAAAGCCCTCGAACGAGCTTCTTGAAAAGCTCTTCGACTACGGGCGCTACCTACTGATCTCCAGTAGCAAGGCGGGTGGCTACCCGGCAAACCTTCAGGGCATTTGGAACGGCGACTACGCTCCGCCATGGTCTTCTCTTTACGGAAACAACGAGAATCTCCAGATGACCTACTGGCAGGGACTTCCCGGTAATTTGGAAGAGTCCATGATGGCATTCTACGATTATTTTGATGCGCACATGGATGAGTTTCGCACGAATGCGAAGCAGCTCTATGGATGCAGGGGGATCTACATTCCGCCCTTTATGTCGCCGGATTCCGGGGTGATGCGCCACACTGCTCCACATGTAGTTTATTGGACGGATGCAGCCGGATGGCTGGCTGCGTTTTACAATGACTACTACCTTTTCACCGGTGATAAGGAGTTTTTGGAAAAGCGGGCGATACCGTTCATGGAGGAGGTCGCACTTTTTTATGAGGACTTCATCGTAAAGGACGAGAACGGGAAGAACATGTTCTTCCCGTCCCAGTCTCCCGAGAATGAGCCTGTGGACAAGGTCGTGATGGATCCGAAGACGGGTCGTAAAACGAATATTAAAGTTCAGATCAACTCGACGATTACGGTCGCGATTGCGAAGGAGGTTTTGACAAATCTGATCCATTCCTGCGAGTTGCTCGATATCAAGCAGGACGATGTGGCGAGGTGGAAAGCCCTTCTCACCGACATGCCGGAGTATGAGATCAATGAGGACGGTGCGCTCAAAGAGTGGTTGCATCCCGACTTCAAGGATAACTACGAACACCGTCACCAATCACATATCTATCCACTGTTTCCCGGCTTCGAGATTCGTGAGGAAAATGAACCGGAACTCTACAAGGCCGCGCGGGTAGCGATTGAGAAGCGCCTAAGAATCGGCCTGAAATCACAGACAGGTTGGTCTCTCGCGCACATGGCGAATGTCTGGGCGCGCCTAGGTGAGAGCGAGAAGGCGATGGAGACGCTAGGCATCCTTGCTCGTGTGACAGTGGGTAAGAACTTCTTCACCTATCACAATGACTGGCGGAAAATGGGGGTCACCATGGACTTCTGGTGGGGGCGCACCGCACCTTTCCAGATGGATGCAAACTTCGGTATCCCGGCAGCTGTCATCGAGATGCTCTGTGGATCTGAAGCTGATATGCTTCGGCTCTTTCCGGCACTTCCTGAGGAGTGGGCGCAGGGTAGTTTTCACGATATGCTGACTCGTTCAGGTGTGCGTGTCTCCGCAAAATGGGATATGGAATCTAAGAAGATTGAGTTTGATCTAACCGCGGAGAGGGATACGGAATTCGATATCAAGTTTCCCAGTGAGCTTGCAGAAATCGAATCGAGTAAATCGGATCGACTGTTGGAATCTCCGCACGGCTCCAAGTATCGTTCGCTGAAAATGCTCAAGGGTGAAACGTTACAGGTCAAAGCGACTCTGAAATAAGAACCAACCAACTTTATGAAACCGCATTACAATCGACGCATTGGAGGACTCGTAGCTTCTCTTTCCTTACTTCTGATCGGAGGTATGCAGAAGGCTTCCGCAGAAGTGGATTGGAAGGACTTTTTGTCTCGTCACGATCTTACTTGGGAGCGTGCTCCTCAGGCATGGTATGAAGGGCCATTCACAGGGAATGGAATGCTAGGCTCCACTTTTCACCAGCTCGATGAAAACCGCATACGAATCAGTATCGGTCGCTCTGACGTGGAGGAGCATGGGAATTCCAACGAGAACTTCCTAAGATACGCACGGCTACCTGTTGGTTATTTCGTTCTAAAGACCGAGGGGAAGATTACAGGCTTCAAAGGGCGTTTGAATCTTTACGATGCTGAGGTGACGGGACGTGTGTTGACGGATAAGGGGCACATAGATCTCACGAGTTTGACGCATAACGAGGACATGGTCATCGCTTACGATTTCAAGCCGTCAGAGGGTGAAGACGGTTTCTCGATTGAGTGGGAGC
Organism: Akkermansiaceae bacterium; assembly: GCA_030725745.1. GTDB lineage: Bacteria > Verrucomicrobiota > Verrucomicrobiia > Verrucomicrobiales > Akkermansiaceae > Luteolibacter. The sequence continues at coordinate 60,370 of JANRFH010000024.1, read as the reverse complement.
CATTAGAAGCGATCCCGCCAGCACGTAAGCAAGCGGATGATATGGTCGCGGAGAAGGGTGACAAAGCCATGTCGTCGCGGCTGAGGTGGCACAAGGCCCCTTACAAATACAACCCGAAGCCGGTCGTTTCGAAAGAAGGAGACTTCCATACCTGCAGACAAGATATGGTGATGGGCGGTGAAACGGGCACGGCATGGTTCATTCGCGACACGGACAAGGGTGGTAGGCTATTGATGATTTCTATTGAGCACAGCTTTCCCAAGGAGACTGCTCTCTCAGATGCGGTGGCGCACTTGGAGGACGTGAAGGACGAATCGTTTGCCGATTTCACGAAGCGTCACCGCAGGTGGTGGCATTCCTACTATCCCAAGAGTTTCCTGAGCATCGACGATACTGAAATGGAAAGTTTCTACTGGATCCAAATTTACAAATTCGCATCAGGTGCGCGCAAAGGTCGTGCCTATATGGATACGATGGGGCCTTGGATCACTGAAAGCACCGGATGGGCGAACGGTTGGTTCGATCTCAATACGCAGCTCTCCTACTGGTTTCTTAGTACAGCGAACCGCATGGAGGTGGCGGAGAGTCTGTTTACCAAGATGGATGAAAGCTTCGATATCTTTGTGTCCAATATGCCCGAAAAATACAAGGGTCAGGCAGCAGGGTTGTCGACGGTGGCACCGCAGACTTTCATAAGCCCGAAGAATGATAATCTTGGATTTATGGGGGACTTCACGTGGTTGTGCCATGACTACTGGCTCATGCTGCAACGCACCATGGACGAGAAGCGCACGAAGGAAAAATTCTTCCCGTTGCTCACCAAAGCGGTGAACTACTATATCTTTAATATGGTGGAAGGGGATGACGGCCTGATTCACCTACCCGAGACTCGCTCACCGGAATATGGTGGTGGTATCGACTGCAACTACAACATGGCGCTCTTCCGCTGGGGGACGGAGACACTGATTCATATCGCGGAGAAATATGAGATCGATGACCCATTGCTCCCGAAGTGGAAGGATATCGCCGAACGCCTCGCTCCATTTCCTGTCGACGAGACAGGTTATATGGTAGCCAAGGATTTCCCCTTGGACAAGGGGCACCGGCATTACTCGCATCTTCTAATGTTTTACCCTCTGCATCTTGTGCACGTGGAACAAAAAGAGAACCGCGAGCTGATCTCGAAATCGGTCGATCACTGGACCAAGCTTTTCGAAGAAGGTAATAAGGGCACCGGTTATTCTTACAGCGCTGCAGCAGCGATGCACGCTCTACAAGGCGATGGTGAAAAGGCGGCCTCTTACCTCGATATCTTCATGAGGATGGATGAGGTTTTCCCTGATAATCCAACAGCCATTCACGGCACCACGATGTATACGGAAACAAGTTTGATGCAACCGGTGACAGAGACACCATTCTCATTGTGTGATTCCCTTCAACAAATGCTCTTGCAGAGCTGGGGTGGAAAGGTGCGGGTGTTTCCGGCAATGCCAGATTCATGGAAGAACGCCAGTTTCTCCGGGATGCTTGCAGCGGGTGGCTTCGAACTCAGCGCCGTCCGTAAGGATGGTGAAACTCAGTTTGTTTCGATCAAAAGCAGGGCGGGTGAGCCTTGTGTGCTCTCCTCTGATTTGTCTGGCAAGGTTCGTGTCGAAGGCATACCTGAAGATCGGGTGAAATCCACTGCAGATGGTGTTTTTGAAATTGATCTTCGTGCAGGAGAGGAAGTCCTTCTCTTTGCGGAAGGGCTGGAGGGTAAAGCCTCGGTGCTGCCTGTCGACCCACATCCAAAAAAACTGAATTCATTCGGATTGAAGTAAATTCGGTGCCACGTTCCGCCGCGTGGAGGTTGATCAGCGTTGGTTCAAAGTTTTGCCCGGAGCATTGCTCTGCGCTTTGCTGTGGGGTAGCGCTTTTCCCTGTCTGAAAACGGTCTACGCCATCTGGCAGGAGCAGGGATTCGATCCCGGGCTGGGGGATTACTGGTGGTTTGCCGGGGTGCGCTTCACTGTCGCCGGAGTGGCGCTGCTGCTCATTTCGAGAAATCCATGGAGTGAAATCAAACGCAGCCCGAAGTCCCGGCTTCTCACCATGTCGCTGACCCAGACCTTCGGGCAATATCTACTGTTCTACTACGCCATCGCCGTGGCGAGCGGCAGCCTCACGGGTCTGCTAGTATCAAGTGGGAGCTTCTGGTGGGTCATCCTTGCTCCCTTGCTCTCCAATGCTCCAAAGCCGAATCGCGGGCAATGGCTGGCACTGCTCTTAGGCGCATTCGGTATCACCCTAGCGGTAGCTAAGCCTGGTGCCGATGCGGGACAGCCCTTGCTCGGTTCCATTCTTATGATCGGTGCCACCGGCATGGGAGCCATCGGCATCATCGAATTCGGGAAATTGGGCAAAGGGATCGGCGCGCGCGCTGCCACCGGCTTCTCGCTTGCGCTTGGCGGCGTGCTTCTGCTGCTGGCGGGCGTGGGTTCGTTCGCGCGGATCGCTGAATTAATGGGAAACCCGGTGGTTATCCTCATCACATGCTGGCTTAGCTTCGTCTCAGCGTTCGCCTTCGCACTGTGGAATCACCTGTCCACAAAGTTCCCCGTACCCCTGCTGGCGGGCTACCGTTTCCTAATCCCGCTTTGTGGGATGAGTGAGTCCTTGGTTTTCCTGAAAGGGGAAACCGCAGGCTGGGGGCTAATTACTGGCGCCTGTATCGTTGTTATCTCACTAGTGCTCATGCAGAGAGCGCGTGCAAAAGTTCCGGAAAGAGTAAATCCCTAACATTTAGCTAGCTCTCGCAAAAATAGAAAATCTGCACGAACAGCCTTGGTTTAGCTTGGCAAGGAATGCTCCTGTGTCCTACATCCGCGCAAATGAATTTTCAGGAACCTATTGAATGGCCGGACGAAGTTGAAATGCTCATCGATAGCCTCGAGAGCGAATCGGGCGAGCGTGCCCTTAGCCGCGAAGAACGTGCGCTCATGGACGTGTATGAAACCGTGCCTATCCTTGAGAGCGAAGATCGCCTTCACGAGTTCTGGCAGAGCCCGATCGATCACCAGCGCGTGATCAAATCCTTCGATCTCATCGGTGCCCAAGGCATCGTCGATCCCCTCAACGCCAGCCGTTGGTGCGGCACCCGCAGCGAAGATCGCGGCGACTATAGCGAAACCGAAGCCGACTACCTAGCCTCGATCGAAGAAGAACTACCGGCAGGCATGGATGAACTCGTGGATCTCGTGCTTGAGTTCATTGAGGAAGAGCTAGGGTAGGGTGGCGAAATGGAGATGCGCGACAGTCTGCAAGTAGTCGATTAGTTGAGAGTTGCTAAATGGTTCCGCGTTCCTGACGCTTCTTAATATGAGGAAGGAAATTGGATCTTTTTCGGTATGTGTCATATGCGTTTGGATGTGTTCGTGCACTGTGTATGTGAAAGACGCATTCACAGGTGATCCCTCGGGGCCAACCTACAGGGAGGCTTACCAGAACGCAGTTTCCACAGGTGCGACTCATGAATCGGCTCACCGGCAAGCCTTGCTGGCCGCATCCTCCCGAGATACGAAGGTCTCCGAACGACGGCAGCGTGATAAAGAAGATGATAGGAAGAGGAAGCAGAACGGTGAGAAAACCTCATCCGGCTTGATTGACTGGAGATGGGACTAGTGTCGAGTGGTAGTCCAAGGTCTGGCGACTGATGAGGACGTTCGCTGGACAAAGCTGTCCTCCGGCGCGATGAAGGGGGCAGCATCCATGGAAACCGAACCCGAAGTCCGATCTCAACTGTGCGACACGCATCGCGAAGAGGTCGCCAGTATGGTGACCCATGCGGTGGGCATCGCTTTCAGTGTGGGGGCGTTGGTGACGATGCTGGTGTTGGCTGCCGGGGATTCTCTTAAGATGGTTTCTGCGGTGGTGTTCGGGATGTCGCTCATCGTGCTGTATTCCTCGTCCACGCTCTATCATTTCTCGACCACGCTCCGGTGGAAGGCGCGATTCCAGACGCTAGATCACATTTGTATCTATCTGCTCATCGCCGGTTCTTACACGCCCTTTACTCTGATCACGCTTCGTGGAGCGTGGGGGTGGTCGATTTTCGGAGCGGTCTGGGGGATGGCTGTCGCCGGGGTTTGCATGAAGACCTTGTGGAAGGGAAAAAAGGATCATTGGTTCTCCACTGCGCTCTATCTGCTCATGGGGTGGCTGATCCTTCTGGCGATTGTTCCGCTGTGGAAGGCGTTGCCATCTGCGGGGATGGCTTGGTTGGTGGCGGGTGGGCTTGCCTACACGCTGGGGGTGGTGTTTTTCGTATGGAACAAGCTGCCGTATAATCACGCCATCTGGCATCTGTTTGTTCTAACAGGAAGCGTCTGCCATGTGCTTGCCGTGTGCCTGTATGTGTTTGGTTGAGGTGATGTTTCACACCACTTTGCCCACGACTTCGCGTGCGAGTCGCTCGCTGTAAGAGTTGATCTTCCAGTGGCCGGGGCTCCAGCCTTTGAGGAAACGGTGGAAGTCTGTCCAGGCGATGGGGAAAATGGAGCGCCATTCGGTTTCGACGGCGGCGGGGTCGATGGATGGGTGTTTGACGGCGAGTGCGGCGCGGAGGTTGGCGAAGTAGTGGTCGAGGAGTTCGGGCTCGCGTTTTTCGCAGGAGTCTTCGTCGAGGCAGGAGCCGATGAAGTAGGCGAGGTCTTTCATGCCGCAACCGCCGCCGACGTATTGGAAATCGACGGCAGCGACCTGGTCGCCAGATGGGGATAAGCAGAAGTTCGCGAGCTTGGCATCGCCGTGGACGAGGGTTTGGTAGCGGGCGTTGGAGAGGATGCGGTCGAGAGTGGGGGCGGCGTTTTTGAGCGGGAGGTCATTGAGGGCTTCGAGTTCTTCACTGCGGGTGGCGAGGTGCCAGTAGGTGCCGGTTTCCCAAAGGTCATAGGGTTTCTCTCCCATGAAGGTGGCGTGGAAATTAGCTAGCCAATCGATGCAGGAATGGAGTTGGGCGGTGGAGACGGAGGTGAGGCGCGCGGGGTATCCGGCGGCGTCGAGGTCTTCGAGGACGAGGAGGATTTCATCGTCGTGTTGATCGAAGGCTAGGAGTGCGGGGATGCGGCAGTCCGCGCCGCAGCGCTGGCTCCAGTGGCGATACCATGCGGTCTCGACCTGATAGGATTTGAGTTTCCGTTGATGGGAGAGGTTCGAGTTCCAACCGCGTGGGTGGTTTGCGGTGGTTGGGATGCGGATGTGCTTGGCGATGACGGTGGAGGGCGAGGTGCCTTCCAATTTGATGCGCAGGATCTGGCCGTAGCCGCTCCAGAGGTTCTGGATGATTTCCGTAACTTCCATCCCGGAGGCTCCGGTGGTGGAGAGGATGGAGGCTTGGAAATGAGGATTGAGATCGCGGGTCATGGGTGGTGCATAGAGAATGTAGGCGGAGGAAAGGCGATGCAGTAGAAAACAGGCTATTCGGCCGAGGATTGACAAAAAGTCTGATTTTGCTAACTTCATTGTATGAAAATAACCGTCGAACTTCCTGATAATGAACTTCGGGAAATCTGTGAGATCACAGGCATCCGAAAAAAGGGGCCTGCGATTCGCAAGCTGGTTGAGGATTCTCTGATGATCGAGCGGCGGAAGCGGATTGCGCGAAAGTTCGTGGACGGCACCTATTCGGCTGAACTTTCGGGTTTTGAGGAGGCGAAGGAAATCGAGCGCAGGGCGTCGCAATCCTTATCCGAATTATGGAGAGATTGATTGAAACATCGCTGTGGATTGATTTCGTCAGGAAAAAGTCAGCCATGGCGCTCAAAGCGTTTATCGAGCCGTGGATCCTTGATGCGGATGCCTGTATTTGCGAGCCGGTTGCGTTCGAAGTGCTTCGCCATGCGACGGTGAAAGAGCGGTCGCAGATCGAGGAGCAGTTTTCGACTCTTCCACTTTTGCAAACACCTGCAACCCTCTGGCAGGATGCAGCTTCGCTGGGACAAAAGTGTCGTGACAAGGGGGTGAATGTTGGCTCGATGGATCTGGTAATCGCCGCTCTCGCAATCCACCACGCGGCGGAGATTGTCACTTTTGATGCGGACTATGCGAGGGTTGCTGAGGTTTTCGGCCTTTCCGTAATGTTGCTGGAAAGACCGTAAGGATGACTGAGAAGCCAATGCTCCTTGCAGTATATGAGTTGCGTTGCGATTAGGCTTTCCAAGGCAAATCTGATTCCAAGGCAACTCATTGACTCAAGGCAATTGTCGATCTACATTCAGGTCATGATCACCTCAACGATTACCAAACGCGGTCAGACAACCTTGCCGAGGGAGATTCAGAATGCCCTGCATCTTGAGGCGGGTCAGAAGTTGGTTTACGAGATTCTCGATGGCTCGGTCATCATCAGGCCGCATCCCGGGGTTATGGCCTCTTTCGGCTCGTTGAAACGGCCGGGCGCGCCGCCGGTTGGCAGTTGGAAATCGGCACGGGCGAAGGCTCGGGAGGAGTGGGCTGAACATGCCGGCGTGGAAGGGCTGCCGAAGTGAAGAGCTATCTGGTCGATACCAATCTGGTGATCCGGTTTTTGACCGGTGAGCCGGAAAAGCAAGCCGAGCTGGCTGCAGGATTTTTTCAGTCTTCGGAAGCTGACCGGATCACGCTGCAGTTTTGTCCGATCGTAGTCGCGGAAGTGGTGTTTGTCCTGACGGGGAAGATTTACGGATATCGCAGGAAGACCGTGGCGGAAAAATTGCTCCAGTTTCTGAGGAATCCCGCGTTCAAGGTTCAGGAGCTTGAGGTGATGGAACAGGCATTGGATCTGTTCTCAAAGAGGAAGATTGATTTTGCGGACGCTTACCTTGCCGCCTTGGCGATGAATTCGGTATGTGCGGTTGCCACCTTCGACAAGGATTTTCAGGGCATCAAAGGGCTTGAGGCGCGGATTCTCTGAGGTGGGGTGGATGTGTGGATGGCATGGCGGATGCAATCCGCCGCCACGCTACGCATCCAGCCTGAGCGCGGCTTTTTGCGCAGCGGATTTGGCTTCGGTTTTCTGGTCGTCGTTTGAGGCGGTGAGGCGCATGCCGACGGGTTTGGAGACTCCGAATTCCTCCATGGTGACTCCATACATGACGTCGGCGCGCGCCATGGTGCGCTTGGAGTGGGTGACGATGATGAATTGTGAACGGTCGATGAAACGGTCGAGGACTTTGACGAAGCGGTTGATATTGGATTCGTCGAGGGGGGCGTCGAGCTCGTCGAGGACGCAGAAGGGGCTGGGCTTGATCATGTAGATCGAGAACAGGAGGGCGACGGCGGTCATGGAGCGCTCACCACCGGATAGGAGGGTGATGGACTGGAGCTTTTTGCCGGGTGGCTTGGCGATGACTTCGATGCCGGATTCGAGTGGGTCGGATTCGTCGATGAGGGTGAGGTCGGCCTGACCTTTTTCGCCGAAGAGTTCCTTGAACATGTCGCGGAAGTTGATGCGCACTTGGGCGAAGGTTTCCGAGAAGCGGCGCTGGGTTTCTTCGTTGATGCGCTCGATGACGGCGAGGAGTTCGGTCTTGGAAGAGACGAGGTCGTCGTGTTGGTTGCGGAGGAAGTTGTGGCGTTCTTCGAGTTCGTCGTATTCCTCGATGGCGTCGACGTTGACCGGGCCCATGGATTCGATCTTGCGCTTGAGGTCGTGGACGAGGGACTCGACGTGTGACCAGTTGGGTTCTCCGGGGGTGTCTTGGATTTCTTCCGACTCGCCGCCTGAAGGCAGCGTTCCTTCTGTCTCTTCTTCTCCGCTGGCGTTTTTGGCGTTGCGGGAGTTCAGGGTAGAGAGGAGGAGGTGGGCGTCTGGCTCGAAGGTGGCGAGGGTGATCTGGTGGCGGTCTTCGGTGGCGGTGAGGAGGTTTTCGAGGCGGAGGTCAAGCTTGGTGGCGGCGATTTCCTCGCGTCCTTTTTGTTCGTTGGTGGCAGCGAGTTCCTTGCGGAGGCGGGAGAGGGCGATCTCGGCTTCCTCGATGGTGGAAAGGAGCTGGGTGCGGCCTTCGGCTTTTTCGGCGAGGGCTTGCTGGAGGTCTTCGGATTCGATCTTGGAGTCCTCGGCTTGAGCGGCGAGAGCGATGTTTTCATCGGCGGCTGCCTGGATGCGGGAGGTGAAGTTTTCGATTTCCGTTTCGCGGCGGATGGCGACCTCGCGTAGCTCGGAGAGGCGTGCCTCCATCGGGCGCTGTTGTTCCTCAGCGGCTTGTTTGGCGCGTTTTTCGACGGCGAGGTTGGTGCGGAGTTCGTTGAGCGAGGCGGTGAATTCTTGTTCCCCGGCGATGGCGGCATCGAGCTTGGACTGGAGGGAGCGGGTCTCGTCCTCGATGGCTTCGAGACGTTCGCGGGAGGAGGCTAGCTCGGACTCGATGGACTGGCGTGAGTCTGAGGCGGCGGTTTCGCGTTTCTCAAGTTCGGAGCGTTCCCAACGGACGTTTTCGATGCGGGTGTTGAAGTTTTCGACTTCCTTGGAGGCGAGGGAGAGCTGGCCTTGTAGGGTGGAGAGCTCGACCTTTTGTTTCTGGAGACGTTCGCGGGAGACCTCGACGGCTTCGCGGTGGGCTTCGAGACCGGCTTCGAGGGTGGCGACGAGGGTGCGTGCGGTTTCGTCGGCCTGATGGAGTGATTCGACTTCCTTTTCGAGGGCGCGGACTTCGTTTTGGCGTTCGAGGAGTGAGGTGGAGGCTCCGGATGCGGCGCCGCCTTGGATGGTGCCTTCGGGGGAAAGCATTTCTCCTGCGAGGGTGACGAAGGTGAGGGTGGAGTAGTCGTTGCGGAGGGTGAGGGCGGTTTTGAGATCCGGGACGATGAGGGTTTTCTCAAGGAGCTGCTCGATGATGGCGACGACCTGTGGCTCGGCTTTGACCTTGTCGAGCGCCCATGCGGTGGCACCGGAGGGGAGGGTCTCGATCTGGGTGCCGGAGGCGGCGGGTATGAGGTCTTTCGCGAGGATGGCTGCTTGGCCGAGTTTTTTCTCGGTGAGGCGGTCGATGAGGGTTTCGGCGACGGCGGAGTCCGAGACGAGAACGGTCTGGAGTTTCGCGCCGAGGGCGGCTTCGATGGCGCGGGCGGCGGAGTCGTCTGCCTGGATGAAGGAGGCCAGGACACCTTCGATGGAGGGCTTGAACTCGGAGGGTGAGTCGAGGCCTTTGAGGAGGTTCTGGGTTCCTTTGGCAAAGCCTTCGCCCGATGCGACGAGTTGTTTCACTGCCTCGAGGCGGGCGGAGCGTTGGGCGAGGACTTTGTTAGATTCGGTGGCGGCTTTGCGTGCCGAATCGAGATCGCCGCGTGTGTGTTGGTGGGTGCGCTCGGCGGATTGGAAGGCTTCTTCAAGTTCGCCGAGTTTGTCTCCCGTTTCGGTGACGAGAGCGAGGATTTGGGATTGCTGGGCGATGTGTTCTTCTACGCCGAGGTTGAGTCGTTGTTCTTCATCGGCGAGCTGGCGGGCGCGGTCGCGGTTGCCTTCGAGCTGGGCGAGGGCGGATTCGATCTTCGCCTGCATCGAGGCGATGAGGGTTTGTGTCTTGTTTGCTTCGGCGCGTGAGGAGCGGAGGGAGGCTTCGAGGTTGGCGCGGGATTCGCGGGCGGTGAGGGTTTGCTCTTCCTGTTTCTGAAGCTCCAGCTCCTGCTCGGCGATGCGGCGGGTGAGCTGGTCGAGGGCTTCGTTGGCGGCGGTGAAATCGAACTCTTGTTGGGCGAGTTTTTCGCGGGTGGAGGAGATGTCCGAGTGGTTCTGCGAGATGCGGCCTTCGAGTTCGGATTTGCGTTCGTTGTTGAAAGCGATGCGTGCCTGAGCGGCGGCGAGGGCGTTCTGGTGGGTGTTGAGCTGCTGGCGGAGCTCGGCGAGTTCGGACTCGAACAGGCGGGCGGCGGAGCGGGCTTCGGAGACGGCTTCTTCCTTTTCTGGGAGCTGGCGCTCGAGGTGGGAATCCTGCGCATCGAGCGAGCGGATCGAGTTGGTGAGTTCGGCGCGCTCGGCGGTGATTTCCACGAAGCGCTTGTGGGCGAGGTGGGTGTCGAGGACGCGGTGGTCGGTGGAGAGGGATTGGAAACGGCGGGCTTTTGCGACCTGGCGTTTGAGGGAGTTCATACGACGCTCTTGCTCGGCAAGGACGTCGGAGACACGGAGGAGATTTGCTTCGGTGTATTCGAGTTTACGGAGGGCGTCTTTTTTCTCGCGTTTGAATTTCGTGATTCCGGCGGCTTCCTCGAAGACGGCGCGGCGTTCTTCTGGCTTGGAGGAGAGGATCTGATCGATCTGACCCTGCGCCATGATGGAGTAGGCGGTGCGGCCGATGCCGGTATCCATGAAGAGGTCGTGGAAATCGCGAAGGCGGCAGAGGGTGCCGTTGAGGCGGTATTCCGAGCGACCGTCGCGGAAGACGCGGCGGGTGATGGCGACCTCGTTGAAATCAACTTTGAGGGATTCCTCGCAATCCGCCATGGTGAGTGTGACTTCCGCCATGCCGAGCGGCTTGCGTTTCTCGGTGCCGTTGAAAATGACGTCGGCCATTTCACCACCGCGGAGGGCTTTGGCGGAGGTTTCTCCTAGAACCCATCGGATGGCATCGACGACGTTGGATTTGCCGCAGCCATTGGGGCCGACGATGCCTGTGACGCCTTCGGCGAATTCGAACACGGTCTTATCGGCGAAGGATTTGAAGCCTTGGATTTCGAGGGTCTTGAGGTACATAAGAGAAAATTGCCTAAATTCTTGAGCCGGGTGCCAGAAAGGACGCGGATTGGTGAGAGACTATCGGTTTTCTCGGCAGAAACAAGGTGGGAGTGCTTGGAATTACTAGATGTAGTATTAAAATCATTGTGAATATCCTATATGTAGTGCTTTTGAGTATTTAGGGTAAGTTAAGTAAGTTGTCAGGAAGATGAATTTTTGGTGGCTTCAGTGAGCTTTGGTTCGGGGGCTTTTAGCTTGCTGAAATTGATGGAGATGCTAGGTCTGAGGGCTAATGTTCAAGGCGGATACGCGAGCCCAGGCGTGTTTTAAATGGGTTAACTTTTTGGTGATCTCGCTATTTGCGTTTGGATCGCTGCAAGCACAGGCACCGGAAGATCCTCAGTTCGATCCATCCGATGTGTATTTCCAGGCGTATATGGAGATTCGTGCAGGTGAGCAGTTAGAGAAAGACGAGGATTTTGTGGGGGCGCTGAGGAAGTTCGACAATGCAGCGAAGTTGTTTGATTCCGTGGCGAGATTTTACCCTGAATGGAAAGTCGGCATGGTGACGAACCGACGTGAATTGACCGCCAAGGCCATGGATGTGGTGCGTCAGAAGGCCGGTGAGCAGATTCAGAAGGATCAGGGAGTTATCGCTGAGCTTGAGGGCGGGCAAAAAATTGGAGTCGATCCAAGGAACGAGCCGGATGCACCGATCGAGGTTGCACCATTGCCTGAATCGAATCCTGTGGAGAAAATGAATCTTGCGGATCGGAGTCCTACACCAGCGCCGCGTGATGACCCTGAACCATTTAAGCCTCTTGAAGTCGCGCCGATTAAGCCGCTCCCGCCAAGCGTTCTGGATGTGGATCCACTGAAGGCACGAAGGCTGCAGGAGGCAGAGGCGGAAGTTGCTCGGCTCAAGGATTTAATTTCCAAAGCGGATGCACGTAGTAACGAGGCGATGCGGAACGCGACGCAGCTGGATGACCTGCGGAAGCAAAACGAAATTCTTGAGCGGAAACTCCGGGAAGCACAGACAAACGGGCAGTCAGAAAAGGAGGCGCAAGCCATGGCAGAGATCGCTCGTCTGAGGGATCTGATTTCTAAGGCGGATGCTCGCAGCCAAGAGGCGATGCGTAATGCGATGCGTGTGGATGACATGCAGAAGCAGAATGAGATTCTTGAGAGGAAATTGAGAGCGGCCGAAGGGGATGCGCGTTCATTGCGTGCGCAGATGGCTACGGCTCCCGTGCGTGGCGAAGTGGAGGCACTGAATCGTCAGATCGAGCAACTGGATCAGGAGCGCGAGGTGATGGCAAAGGCGTTGCGTAGCAGCCGTGGCGACCACAGCGATGCCCTTGCAAAAATCGAAATACTCGCCGCTGACATGGAGATCATGCAGCAGCAGGCAAAGGATCTGAGGCAGAAAGAGTCGAACTTGGAGCGAGATATCAAGACAGAGCGTGAAGTTGCTAATGCAGTGGTGGCTGGTCAGCGCCGCCAGATCGAGGGGTTGGAAAAGGCTTTGGAGGAAAAATCCACGGAGCTCAGCAAAGCGAACGAACAGATCGCTGGACTGAGGCAAGAGCTGGATGAAAGCCAAGCTGCGTACGCGCAGTTAGCGACAGAGCGTGACAATCTACTCGATGAAAAAGAGCAGATGACGGCATTGCTCAAGCTCAACGAAGAAGGCCGTATCGAGCAATTGATCGAGCAGAATATGGGGCTGGCGAAGGAGTTGCGTCAGGCGAACGAAAAGGTCGAGCGCATGAATCTCGACAACAATGCGGCGAAGGACGATGTGGTTGCTGCGCTGCGTGACCTCGCGATGGCGAAGAGCCAGATCAACCGCCTGAAGCTGGAAAAGGAAGCGCAGGACAAGCGCTTGGAGGAACTGACAAAAAGACTGGAGAGCGAAGAGTCGGCACTGGCTGATGGCTCGGTCGAGGCGGATCCCGAAGAGGTGGAAATGCTCCGTGAGGTGATCAAGCGTCAGCTTCTGGTGCAGGAGCGCCGCAGGCAGGCGAGGGAACTACTGGTCGAGGCCGCAAAGGATCTTGGGCGTGACGATGAAAGGCTAAATGAAGCGATCGAGATGTTCGGCGGGGCGGAGATTGTGCTTTCCCCAGAGGAGCAGAAACTGATTGCGGATCAGCAGGTGGATGGTGAGTTTGTTTCCCCTTTCGCGAAGGACAGAGCAACGGTAAATAGTGCGACTTCCGATCTGAATCGTGAGCTGGAAAGCTACGATAGGGCTGCGACTAAAGCTTATCTTGCCGGTCGTTATCTTCCGACACGTGAGCTTTATGAAATGATGGTTGAAGAGCATCCCGGCCATGTGCCAGCACTCTGCAAGCTGGGTGTGGTTCAGATGAAACTGGATGAGCCGATGGCGGCGGCAGAGAGTTTCCAGAAAGCCATCGAGCTGGATGAGGGCAATGGCTACGCCTACCGGATGCTTGGTTTTGCAAGTATGAGGATGGGTGATATCGCGGCGGCAGAGCGGATGGTGAAAAAGTCCGTGGAGCTGGCTCCGGAAGATGCAATGTCGTGGTCATTATTAGGTGTGATCTGTATCAAGCTGGGTGAGTTCGATGACGCGGAATTGAATTTCAAGGCGGCGATTTCAGCCGATCCTCTGCCAAGCGAACCTTATTTCAATCTCGCCATGCTCTGCGCGAATTCGGGCAGGCTAGAGGAAGCACGTCAGTATTATCATGATGCTCTGGAGCGCGGCGCGGTGCCAGATGCGGGACTCGAACAGAAATTTAGCGAACTGCCCAATGAGTGATCTTTTTGCAAAATCTTCTCTGAGAATGCTACTTGTTATAGTGGCAGCGTTGGGTCTCATCAGCTGTGCCAGCAAGGAGACAGACAATGCAACTCCGACTGTGAAAAAGCAGAAAACCATCGGGGATTTCATGGCGAAAGATGGTGGCTACAAGCAGGATGCAGAAGGTAATTGGATAGCGAACTCCGATAAACGTAGTTCATTCGACAGTCAGAGAGACTCCTCCTTTAAGGGCGAGGTGAATAAGGAAACTTACAAGACTGGTGACTACGCGAAAAAGTCATGGTGGGGTGACAAGGAATACAAAAGCAAAGAGTATGCGGGGAATACTGACGGCTCACGCTTCCAAACAGCGGCGAGGCAGGACGGACAGGCGGCACGAGATAGCGGACAGCGCGCGCGCGAGGGCAGTGGGACTTACGATACGAAAACTCTAGATAAGAGAAGTGCGAGAGAAGCTAGTGCTGGAGCTCTGGATCGTGGATCGAGTTCCTATGTTGAGAGAGCGAGGGATACCTATCACGCGCCTTCGATAATAGATTGGGATGCGCAGCGGAATTTAAGCCGGGATCAATCGCGTAGCATTCTTGGTCGCTGAGCTTTAGTCAGTTTTCTGCCAGATTATGATGGAGGAGTTTACGCCTTCCGAGATGCCATAGAGTGACTTGCCATCTTTTGAGAATGCGACGGATTCAGCTTGTGGGAGCCCGTGTGCGGGTAGGCTTCTTGGGCGTTTTGAAAATACTTCCGCCCATGATTCTTCGTCATTTCTGTGGAATAGAAAAATACCGTAGTAGGTGATCACGGCTGCTGTGGAATTGTCCTTAGCGATGTCCATGGCGGTGGGTTGGCTGCGGTATGGGACTAGAGGTAAGACGGGAGCATCAATGATTACTTCGGCAATTTTCTCGGCTACAGGAGATTCTTTCTGCGCAGCGAGCGGGATTGCATACAGGATGGCTGGCTCCAAGCGTTTGGTGAGGAAAAGGATATTTTCGGACTTTCCATCGATTGCGACGGCCTCGATGTCGGCGGAAGTGCCTTCAGGAAGCGTGAAGGTTGTTTCCCATGCGAGCGGGATTTCGCCGGAGATGGATTTGCCTGCTGCGGGGAGCGTTGGCTCGCGGACGATGTAGAACGTGTAGTTGGTTCGGCGGGAGGCGTTGTCCCCCGTATCGGCGATGAGGAGGTAAGGTTTTCCATCAAGTGTAAATGATGCGAGATCCTCCCAGTCTATGTTTTTCGCTCTTGTGATGGTAACGGAACCTCGGGAGTTGCCGTTTGTGTCTGCGAGGTGGACTTCGTTCGTGCCGCCGCTGTCGTTAATGATCCAGAGAAAAGCGAGATCGGTAGCTGAGCAAGCGAGGCCGCTGGCTTCGCGGATGGCGGGGGATTTCAAGGTGTTGGCTTTGCCTTGAATTTTTAAAAACGAAGGCTCCGCGTGTGCCATGGAGGCTCCAACTAGAAGGATGAAAGAGGAAAGTCTGATGCTGTGAAGAGAATCTCATGAACCGATGAATTCAAGGTGAATTGGAGGAGTGAGCTTGATCCTTCGGTCATTTATGGTTTTATAAAGAATGTTTAAAAGCTTATGTGTTCTGATGGCTTCGGTGATGGTGGCGGGAGCCGATGTTGGTGAAAAGATCGTGGAGGCGGCGCGGAAACAGGTGGGTGTGACACTGAGTTATGATCCGGCCTACGTGAGTTTAGAATATCCGGGAGGGGACTTACCTAGGGAGAGAGGGGTCTGCACGGATGTCGTGATCCGTGCCCTGCGTGATGGGCTGGATAAAGATTTGCAGAAGCTCGTGCACGAGGACATGAAGGCGAATTTCGGCAAATACCCGAAGATCTGGGGGCTCAAAGGGACGGATCGGAACATCGACCACCGCCGGGTGCCGAACTTGATGACCTTTTTCGAAAGGAAGCATGAAAAGCTCGCTCTGCAGGATCAGCTCGCGGAGGGAGATTTTAAGCCGGGTGATATAGTAACCTGCACCGTGCCGCCCAATCTGCCGCATGTGATGATCGTTAGTGATAAGAAGAATGCGAAGGGTTTGCCGCTGGTGATTCACAATATCGGGGGAGGTGCGCAAGAGGAGGACAGGCTGGTGTCTTTTCCCCTGACAGGGCATTTCCGGTGGAAGGAGTAAAGCGGCGTATGATTCAGGGCTTGTTTTTCTGGGGAAACCTGTGCAAGAGTCCGCGTCCCCCGCGAAAAGTCGCGGTTTTCTTTTATGGACATACCTCCTTTTTCCGAGCTCGGGCTTCCCGATGACCTCCTTGCTGCTATCGAAACCCTTGGCTACGAGCGCCCTTCGCCGATCCAATGGAAGTCGATCCCGCCTGCACTTGCTGGCAAAGATATTTTAGGCCTTTCGGCGACCGGTTCCGGGAAAACTGCAGCTTTCGCGCTGCCTGCGCTTTCTTTAATCGATGTGAACGAGCGCTATCCGCAGGTGCTGATCCTGTGCCCGACTCGTGAGCTTGCGGTGCAGGTCTGTGAAGAGGTTCACAAGCTGGGTGCGAAGAAACATGGACTGAAGGCGACGCCGGTTTACGGTGGTGCTCCTATTGATAGGCAGCTGCGCGCGTTGAGAGACGGTGCGCAACTCGTGGTGGGAACGCCGGGACGTTTGCTAGATCACCTTCGCAGGGGATCGTTCGATGCTAGCCGGATCAAAATGGCTGTGCTTGATGAGGCCGACCGCATGCTCGACATGGGCTTCAAGGACGAGATGGACGAGGTGCTGGCAGCGCTTCCCAAGGAGCGTCAGATTCTTTTCTTCTCTGCGACGATGAATGCGGGTGTTTCGCGTTTCATCAAGAAATTCGGTAACGATCCGGAACTGATTGAGATCGAGCAAAAAGCGATGACGGTCTCGACGGTCGATCAATCCTACTTCGAGGTGCGCCAACGTTCTAAGGTGGAGGTGTTGTCCCGCATCCTCGACATGAACCCGCCACGCTTGGGTATCATTTTTTGCAACACCAAGCGCTCCGTAGACGAGTGCACGGAAGATCTCGTGAATCGTGGTTATGCGGCGGACAGATTGCATGGAGATATCACTCAGCAGATGCGTGAGCGTGTTTTGAAACGTTTCCGTGACGGTGCGGTGGAACTCCTAGTCGCAACGGATGTGGCGGCTCGCGGGCTGGACATCGATGAGATCGACATCGTCTTCAACTACGATCTTCCAACCGATCCCGAAGACTATGTGCACCGCATTGGGCGCACAGGTCGGGCGGGTCGCTCAGGGCGTGCGGTGAGCTTCGTCTACGGGCGCGAGATCTACCGCTTGCAAGGTGTCGAGCGCTACACGCGCCAAGTGATTAAGCGTGAGAAAATCCCTTCAGTCGAGCAGGTCGAGGGACGTCGCGCGGACATCATTTTCGAGAGTCTTAAGGAGCGCCTTGAGACTGGTGGATTCGATTCTTATCAGGAAAACATCGACCGCCTCTTGGAGCAGGGTCACACGCCAACTGATATTGCGGGTGCTTTGATCACGATGCTGCGTGAGTCCAGCGGCCGCGAGGGTGAGGCTATCCAAGAAGACCGCGAGCCACACGGTCAGCAGAAGGATTTCAAGAAGGAAAGGCGTGAGCGCGAGCCACGTGAACCCCGCGAACGCCGTGAGTTCGGCGGCGACAGACCGGGCGGCTACGAACGTTCTGGCCCGCGTGATGCGGGTGCTATTGAGGGAGGCATGACACGTCTGTTTATCTCACTTGGAAAAGGCGCGGGCATCATGCCGAAGGATATTGTAGGGATGATGTATCGTGAGGCTGGACTGCCTGATGGGTCACTTGGCAGGATCACTTTGTTTCCGAAACACTGTCTGGTGGATGTCCCAGAGGCTTTGGCCGATCAGGCGATCCAGAAGACGCGCAATGCGAAGCTGCGAGGCAAGACTTTCCGGATCGACCACGACCGCGGGCCGAACCAATAACTTTCGACTTCCAAGGAAGGGAAGTGAAAACTGAAATCCGCAGATGTCTGAAGAAAAGAACATGAGCGGAAATCCTGGACGTTATGTCTGGTTCACTACGCTCTACAATGCGCGGGCTTATTACCCAATCCTTGCTATCCTGTTTATCGATCTCGGGCTGACGTTGGATCAGTATGTGATGCTCAACATGGTTTGGGCGGCGACGATTTTTTTCTTTGAGGTGCCATCTGGTGCGTTAGCTGATACTCTGGGTAGGAAGACGCTTCTCGTTACAGCAGCGGTGCTGATGGTGGTGGAGATGTCTTGCCTGCTATTCGCTCCGAAGGACGGCGGGTGGGTGCTTTTTGGGTTGTGCGTGGCAAACCGTCTGCTGTCCGGTCTCTCTGAAGCGGCGGCTAGTGGTGCGGATGAGGCATTGGCTTACGATTCTCTGCCCGATGGGAAAAAGGACGATCTCTGGGATGAGGTGCTATCTAAGGCGATGCGCTACCGTTCTGTGGCCTTTGTAATAGCAATGGTTCTCGGCGGGCTGATGTATGATCCATCCATCGTGAACCGCTTGCTTCCAGAGAGTCTTCAGATTTCACGAGAGCTGGCGCATCGCTTGCCCGTGGCGATGGTTTTAATCCAAGGACTGGTTTGTCTTGGCATCACCCTTAGCATGGTGGAGCCAAAGAAAGTCCTCGATGAAGCGATCTGGCCTGCCTGTAAAAGTGCGACGAAGCTTACTTTGGAGACTGCTAAATGGGTGTTCACGAACCCTAGGACTAGGGTTTTCGTGCTCGTCGGTCTGTGCATTGATGCTGTGGTAAGGAATTTTGCGACCATCACCAGCGAATACTATCGCCTCATCGAGCTTCCCGAGTGGTCGTTCGGGTTCATTGGTTCGGCGATAGGCTTTGGGGGAATCGTGGTTCCCACCATCGCCGCTTGGTTAAACAAGCGTTTCAGTCCGCTGGCGAATCTCGCTCTGATCGGTGGTATGGCTTTGCTGGGGCTGGGGGGGCTGGTACCCGCGAATTCTTGGTGGTGTCTTGCTCCAGCGATGTTGCTGATGTCGATGATGAGTTTCCTGTCGTTTACATTGAGCCGTTCGCTGAACCGTGAGGCGGATTCATCGAAGCGGGCGACCGTGCTTTCGGTGAAAGGACTGGCTTTCAATCTCGGCTACGGCTCCTTCAGCCTAGCGTTTTCGGGATTTCTCGCCTCGATGGCAGGAAAGCCGGAAGGAGGGGCATTCGGGGCGGCACTACTCTGGCAGGTGCCTTTTTATGCCATTCTAGTGGGTGTTATGCTCCTCTGGGGCAAGTGGTTGCTTGGCCGGAAGCCGCTTTGATGTCTCTCGGCGCTGTAATATCAGCCTAGATTTCACTGTTTTGGCATCATTCAAACGGATGACAATAAATTTCGTGTATTCACATTGAGGTTACAGTAACTTGTCTTCTCATCGTTGATGGAAGCATCAATGATCAATATTCGAAGACCGTCTGGCAAATAACCGGATGTCTCAGTGAAATTGAAACCCAAATCATGAGATCGACGAAAATTACGCACATGCAGATACGCTATCGTGATAATTTTTCGCCCCAAAGTCAGGGTGAGAAATTACCCGGCTTCGCGCTGGTTGTGTGCCTCAGTCTCATGGTGCTGCTTTTGGTGATTGCGCTGGGTATGCTTTCATTAGGGACTGTCGCGTTACGAAAATCTGGCAAAGAAAAAGAAATGGCGATGGCGCGTGCGAACGCGCAGGTGGCGATGATGGTCGCTCTCTCGGAGCTCCAGAAGGCGGCGGGGCCTGATCAACGGATCACGGCTACGGCGTCCATTCTGGGTAGCGGTAGTGATGGCTACGGTGCAAGTGCGGCTCCAGTGGATGGGCGCAGACATTGGACGGGTGTGTGGAAATCCGATACAGTAGCGGTGCCTCCTAGATCGGACGCGAGTTTCGATCCCACTAATCCCGCCTCAAGGGTTTTCAGTGGATGGTTGGTTTCATCTCCAGATCCCTCAGGAAAGGAGCTTGCAGAGGCTGCTACTGCGCCGGGTGGGGATGATGTCACCATTTTTAAGGGGGCGGATGATGCATCCGACGTGTTGGTTCCAAAAGTGGAGGTGACTGGCGGGCAGAGTGGATATTCCCAGTACTATGCCTACTGGGTGGAGGATCAGGGGGTGAAAGCGGATCTCGGCTGGAGCGAGACGGAGTTTCCTAGCGATGAGAGGACACAGGCGTCTAGGCTCTCATCTCTCCCCGGCGTTGATCATGGAGTTTTTGAAGGGCCTTTCGATGGCGAAGTTAGCTATCCGCTGGAGGAAGCAGATAGCGTCTGGTTGAGGAATTTCTCAAAAACTATCTCGGTTGCTGATGTGCCGCTCGTCATGGATTCCGGAAGTTCAGAGCAGGATTGGTTACAGGAAAAACGCCACGACATCACCCTCGCCAGCCGCGGGCTGATGGTGGACGTAAAGCTTGGCGGGCTACGTCGAGATCTAAGCCTTGCTTTCGAAATGGATGGGGATGCGGATATGAGTGCGAGCTCGCAGCCCACGCAGTTCAATGAGCAGATAGGGGAGTTCGTCGGTGGATCTGATCCGCTTGCTGCTCCAGCTACAGGTCAGAGTATGCCAGTGCCTGAGAGATACCTCTACCGAGTGGTTCAGGGGGCGGATGCTCCGTATTCCGATGCTATCTTCAGGGCAGATGATGTCATTCGTGGACCCAACTGGTGGGCAGTGCGCGATTACGCGAATCTGTATAAACGTCTGCGAGGCACGAATGGAAACTATACGATGGATGCACGGGGCTATTACCCGAACTACAGCGCCTCATCATCCCGTAACACGACAGCGACCTCCCAATTTGGCATCAATACTAGCGCAACGGCATGGTCTTCGGAATATAACAGAGATAGCGAATATATCTATCGCCCGGCTCGAGCAAACTACGCGCCCGTCCTGCTCGGTTCGGTAGCACTTTTCAGCGCAAAGGTCGTAGATTCGAACGGTATCCAAGGAAACCTCGCTCTAGGAGTCGATCCGTTTTTTTACATCTGGAATCCCTATAACCGCACAATCAACGTCTCGAAGTATGCAGTGCGCCTCTCGCGAGGTTTCGGTGGGCACATCCAGTTCAATGTCACCGACGCCACGGGCGGCAATAAACGCGTCATTGGGCCGGCGCGCCTAGATCACTATGTAAAAAAGGGACTTAGCTCCGGCACGGCGAGCGGAAACTACATGACCTACCTGGTGAACAACCTTGTTATGCAGCCGGGGGAAGTCGTCATCGTCTCGCCCGGCTCCGGGACCGATAGCTCGCGGACGATTTTCAACGATGAGGCCACACGCGGGACGAACATGAACAATTCCTCCGGCTTGCTCACCGATGTGATGCCACTTGTTGCTAACGCGCCGACGGCAACCAATCCTGATGCCCAAGTGATCCAATGGGGGAAATTTACCATGGATCTATCCGACAGGGTCGAGTGCATTTACACGAATCTCTACTACGGCACCTACTCGACGGAGAGTGCAAATTCCATTCGCGGCTTTGAACACTTCTGGCTGGATACCTACCTCCCAGGGGCTAGTGCCACGGCGGGAAATCTGCGCACCGATAGCCAGCTCGGTGAGCATCTCCAGCAGATCGGTGGAAACATGGCTGGCTACCTCGCGATACCTGAGCGCTATGAGCCACCCCGTAGCAAGACGCTACCGGCAGACTGGGTCTGGCCGTTCTTCTTTGGCAGCGAGGCGGTGAACACAAAGCGTTTTTTTGGAGTGAACGGCTATCTCGCCAAGCCGGCTGACTTTGCCGAAAGTAATCCAGATGCGATACTAAATCCCCGGGAGATTTTTACCCAATTCAATCCCGCCCATCTCTGCACACCTACCGAGCTATGGCGCCCATGCGCTTTGAATGATACCTACAGTTCCATTTCGAAGCCATCCAGCGATCCTGATACGCTGACAACTTCCCTTGGAATCAATTTCCCAGCAGCGAACGGAAAGGGTTTCTGGGGGAAAAGCTATCAGAGCGGCACCTCAACATTCCCACTAGCGGATATTCCTTCTTCGCCCATTCACTCTCTCGCGGATTTTTCTAACGCGAATTTATCTATCCGCTCTTGCGAACCCTTCAAAGCGGTTGGCAATTCGTGGGCGAGCATCTTTGTCCCACGTAATTCACTTTATGCCAGAGTGGGTGGAGAGTCGACCCGGGCTACAGCATCGGACTCTTCATGGCTCATCAACGACGCACTTTTCGATAGGTATTACCTCTCTGGTTTTGCTCCCGATTTCACGATCAACTCCTCTGGCTACAATGCCACAGGATCTATCTCTGAAACCCTAGAGAATTTCTTTAGTGACGATTCCGACTCCGCTTACGCCAATCCGGCGCTTGAAGCCTATTTGCCTAGAGGCGCTGATAAAGACGATGTTATTGGCATCCTTAATCAACCGGACGGCTATATGAAAACGGGAGCCTTCAGCATGATCAAGGGCGCGTTCAATGTGAACTCGACTTCGACTGCTGCTTGGGCGGCTCTACTCCGCTCGAATCGTAGCCTTGCCATCGAATACGCTCAAGGCGGCGGAACGGATAACAGCGACGGCACACCATTTCCCTTGGGAGCAAGCCCCATCGATCCTGCTTCCGGCGCGGCCCAGCATTGGGCGGGTTTCTCGCGGCTCTCAGATGATGATATCTGGGACGGGAAGGGCACCGCAGAAACCTCAGATGACACAGGACTGGCTGCTGAGATTGTTGCACAAGTAAAACTGCGAGGCCCTTTCATGAGTCTATCCGATTTTGTCAACCGCCGGATTTCTTCTTCTGCCACTGTGACTAACGACATGGGTGCGCTTCAGGCAGCTATCGAGGCCGTCGGCTTCAATGACGATGTGCGCTCCTCAGCTGGAGGTGTTATTGCGGAATATCCTACGGTAAACGGCTACAATGGTGAGCCGTATTTCCGCGAGGGGAGTGTATCGGCAAAGCGTAATACCGCCACAGGTATCCCAGGTGATATCACCCAAGCAGATATCTTGCGTCCGCTCGCTCCTAGACTCACGGCTCGCTCGGATACCTTCCTGATCCGAAGTTATGGAGAAGTGAGATCAGAGGATGGGACGCGCATTCTAGCGAAGGCGGTTTGTGAGGCGGTTGTCCAGCGAGTCCCTGAATACTTCGATGCGGAAACGGACGGAGATAACAACGAGCCTTGGGACGAGGCGAGTAACCCTTTCTCTCCAACAGCCTCGGAGTTAAATGATCTAAATCAGGAGTTTGGGAGGCGTTTCGAGGTTGTCAGCTTTCGCTGGCTTTCTCAGGATGAAATCTGATCTGTATCTTGTGATAAAATATTTTTTTCATTCTGACTGCCTGCGCCTCCCGGTGTCCCTCTGTGGAACGCTGGCTACACTGCTTATTTCTGTCTTGCCTGCCCCTGCTCAAGATACGGGAGAATCCGAAAAAGTGCGTGGTAGTAGCTTTAGTTGCATGTATTGGGACGGCACTCCGCCTGAAGAACTTTTCTACAAAGACGGTAAATCTTTCCTCCCCATCAAGTTTTACCACTCGAAGCGTTCCGAACGCTATAAGCTGAAAACCGAGGAAATTTTCACGCTCTACCGCAAACTGCCAGAGGTAAAAGAAGGGGAGGAGCCATATGCTCCCGTTGCTCGAGCACCCGTCAAGAAAGGTGCTACGTGCGTACTCTTCCTTGTCTTCAAAACTGAGACGGAACCCGCTTTTAAGGCGCGTATTATGTCAGTTGACGATTCCTTGGCGGCATTTCCTAGCGGCACTTTTAGATTCGTAAATTTTAGCAATCAGCCACTCATCGTGAAGTTCGATGATACAGTGAAACAGCTCTCGCCAGGCAAGGTCGAATTGATGAAATTCCGCATGCCAGAGGACGGCGGGTATTTGCCATTCCTCATTGGAAACGCAGATGGAAAGAGCATCTACGAGAATCGGCTTTTTGCCCAGCCCGGTGGGCGCAAGATGGTGTTCATTATACCTCCTGCATTGCCCGATGGTCTGCCGCAAGTGAGGTTTCTTGATGAAATCATTGTTCCGGAACCGCAAGATTGAGGAATTGGCTGGGTGGGAATTCCGCTTTAATCGAAAGTAGGTTGTGAATAGTTTTCGTTTTCTGGGGTTTATACTCCGAACTACGAAATTTCCATGACACGCGTTTTTCATTCACTAGCCGTATTCCTATTTTCCTTCATAGCCCTGTTTCCTGAGGTACACGCGGAGCGTGTGAAATTCAGTGAAGGCTGGAGTTTCTCGGTGGGCGAGACGGAGGGTGCTGAAAAGATAAATTTCAATGATGGGGACTGGCGTGTGCTGGACGTTCCGCACGACTGGAGCATCGAGGGTGAGTATGCGAAGGATAATCCGATGGGCGATACCAGCGGTTATCTTCCTGCGGGTATTGGTTGGTATAGGAAGACGTTTGAGGTGCCGGCGGATTGGAAGGGGAAGCATGTGGAGATCGCGTTTGACGGAGTTTTCATGAACAGCACGGTGTGGGTGAATGGGCGCAAGCTGGGGACGCGCCCGTATGGATGGATTTCATTTTCGTATGACATCAGCAAGGAGGTAGCGGAGTCCTCGACAGTGACGTTTGCGGTGCGGGTGGACAATTCGAAGCAACCGGCGGCGCGTTGGTACACGGGCAGCGGGATCTATGCAGATGTTTGGGTGGATGTGAAGGAGCAGGTGCATGTGCCTACGTCCGGTGTTTTCGTGAGGACTGAAGCGGGAATTGCGAAGGTGGATACCGAGGTGGCGAACGTGACGAGTGATGCCGTTTCCGCAGGGCTAAAGTCACGTGTGCAAGATGCGGATGGAAACGTAGTTGCCGCAGCGGATGAGGTGCTGGAAGTGAGCTCTGGCGGGCGGGCTACCGCGAAACAGTCGATTGCTTTGCCTAAAGCACAGCTGTGGTCGCTGGAAAATCCCTACCTCTACACCTTGGTGAGTGAGGTCTGGGTGGACGGGAAGAAGCTAGATGAGAAACGGACGAGGTTTGGAGTCAGGGAAGTGAAGTGGATACCGGCAACCGGGATGTGGCTGAATGGGAAAAACGTGAAGCTGCAAGGCGTATGCAATCATCAGGATGCAGGTGCGCTTGGAGCTGCGGTGCCGGAAAAAATTCTTCGTTTCCGCATCCAGCAACTCAAGGACATGGGATGCAATGCAATCCGCACGGCACACAATCCGCAGACGCCCATTTTCTACGACATCTGTGATGAAATGGGCATGCTGGTGATGGATGAAATTTTCGACGGATGGAAAAAAAAGGCGTCGCAAGACTATGGTGGGCGTTTCTTCGACGATTGGTGGGAGCGGGATCTAACGGATTGGATCAAGCGTGACAGGAACCATCCTTCGGTGGTCATTTACAGCTTGGGCAACGAGACTCACGGGGACGTGGCGAAGAAGCTGGTGGCGAAGTGCCATGAGCTCGATCCGACAAGGCCGGTGACATCGGGCGATTCCAACGCGGATGACATGGACGTCTACGGGGTCAACGGGAGGAGCGAGAGGCTCAGTTTCTTCAAGACCCTTAGGAAAGATCGGGTATTCATCGGAACGGAAAACACGCATACGTGGCAGGTGCGGGGATATTATCGCTCGATGACATGGTATCGCGATGGCATGCGCCAGAAGCCACTCGTAACGCCAGATCTGACAGAGAGTGAAATTTTCACCCATGATTGGATCGAGTCGAACAAGCGAGCGAACCGGAAGCAGATCTTCAACTCCAGCTACGACAACGCCTACGTGCGCCTGAACTCGCGTCAGAACATCGAACAACTTCGGGACATTCCGAACTACGCGGGCTCGTTCCGTTGGACAGGGCACGACTACATCGGCGAGGCTGGCTATGTACACGGCGGCTGGCCTTTCAAGTCCTTCATGGGTGGGCCTATCGACATGGCGAATTTTGAAAAGGATCTCTATCACCTCTACCGCAGTCAGTGGACAGATGAGCCGATGGTGCACATCCTACCGCACTGGACGCATCCTGTGATGGAGTTGAATACCCTGATTCCGGTTGTGGTGTATTCGAACTGCAATGAAGTTGAACTTTTCTTCGATGGGAAATCCATGGGCAAGCGTCAGCCGGGTGAGAAGTGGAATGAGATGCAATGCGAGTGGATGGTGCCCTGGCAACCGGGTGAACTCATCGCGAAGGGGCTGAAGGATGGAAAAGTGGTGAGTGAACAGATGATCCGCACGGCGGGCGCACCGGCACGGATCGCGGTGAGTGTGGATGGCGAGCCGCTTGCAGAGCAAGGCAAGGACATCGTGCAGGTGCGTGTGGCGGCTCAGGATGTAGGTGGCGAGTTTTATCCATATGGTGAAAATCGAAGCCACTTCCATGTCATCGGCCCAGCAAGGGTGCGAGCTCTGGACAACGGTAGTCCGGTGGATGTGGAAAAGCATTTCATGACCACAGATCGCATTGCTTTCTACGGGCTGACCCGCGCCTATATCGAGGCGACCGGGGAGCCGGGAGACATCGCCTTGTTGACTTCGTGCGTCCTCGGGGAAAAGAAGCAAGTCTCCTCGAGCGAGGTGAGCATCAATGTGAATATGCTGGCTCTAAGGGGTGAAGCTCCAGAGGCGGAAATCTCGGTGCATTATACGACCGATGGCAGCGAGCCGACGGCGGAATCGCAGAAGTATGAAAGCAGCTTCCCCGTGGAGCTGGGAACTACGGTGAAGGCGCTGGTGTTGCTGAACGGCAAGCCGGTAGATCTACTCGAAGAGCGCTTTGCTGAAGACGAGGGGTTTGTCTGGAATACGGCTGATGCAGTAGTTCAAGAGCTAGGCGGCGACCAGGCGGAGGATGCGAAACTTTCCCGGGCAAAGGTTTCCGAAAAAGGCGAAGGTTTTCACGGAAAGGGCTTCGTGGACTTTGGTCACAACAAAGGTGCCTCCATCGAATGGTATCAGGAAAACGACGGAGATGCGGGTGATGCAACGCTGGTGATTCGATACAGCGGCAAGGCTGGGAATAAGCCTGGCTTTGCACTGGCGCTATACGTGAACGACGAAAAGACGCATCCTGAATTCGATCTTCCGAATACGGAGAGTTGGGGCAATAACTGGAGTACCGTGAGCCTGCCGATCCGCCTGCGCAGCGGTGCAAACACGATTAAGCTGGAGACTGTGACACCCGGTGGGCCGTTGATCGACGAGATTAAGATCGAGTGATGGCAGAAGATGCCTTACTTGTGAAATGTCCTCTAAAATAGGGAGGGAAATTTGAGCGATTTGTGGGTAGGATCACTCGCAGTGAATCTCATTTCTTCTGCATTACTCGGCTTGTCTATTCTGTTTCCATGTATTTCATATGCTGCCGAAAAGGGTCGTCCAGAGCAGCCGAACTTCGTAATGATCCTTGCCGATGACCTCGGCTGGCAGGATGTGAATTGCTACGACATCGATGAGCCTTCGCCGATGGAGACACCGAACATCGATGCGCTCGCAGAGAAGGGGGTGTTGTTCTGGCAGGGTTATTCACCAGCACCGACCTGTGCGCCTACCCGCTGTGCGATCATGAGCGGCAACCATCCGGCGCGTGCGCAGAAAACCCATGTCGTCGGTGGCGGCCCACCGGTGCCCTACAATAAGGAAGGTTTCCGCATGATCACTCCGTGGTATAGCGGCAGGATGCCTGAGGGTGAGATGACGCTTGCGCGGGTTCTTGGTGAAAATGGATATGCTACTGGACATTGCGGGAAATGGCACATGGCTATTAATCACAATGCTTTTCCCCAGCCTGAGGATCAGGGCTTCGGGTGGACCCGCAGAAATCTGGGCGTTACAAAATTGATGAAGCCGAACCGGCTGAAAGAATTTGCGACTGATGCGGAAGGAGATCCCTTTCGCTTGGATGAGAATGGTTTTGTCTTCGATCAGAACACGGCGGACGCGTTGGAATTCCTTGGTGAGAACAAGGCGGAGCCGTTTTTCCTCTACTACGCGGCATGGCTGGTTCACACACCGATTCAGACGCGCAACAAGCGTCTGTTGGAGAAATATTGCGGCAAGCTAGGGGTAGATTTTCCGACTGATCCACACGGATGGACAAAGGAAGGGCAGAACAATCCTTACTACTGTGCGATGGTGGAGGAGTTTGATTATTACGTGGGGCAGGTGATTGGATATCTGGACGAAACGGAAGATCCGCGCTGGCCGGGGCACAAGTTGAGCGAGAATACCTATGTGATTTTCACCTCTGATAACGGCGGAATGGAACAGCATCCCGGTGAGGTCATCACCGACAATTTTCCGCTGGATCGCGGAAAAATTTCAGCAAGGGAAGGGGGGACACGCGTTCCGTTAATCGTAACGGGGCCAGGTGTCGCAAACGGAGTGGAGACTGACGTGATGGCCAACGGCCTAGATTTCTACCCAACCATGCTTTCTCTAGCCGGTGTTGCCAAGCCAGAGGGCAAAAATCTCGATGGCTGCGATCTCGCGCCACTGCTCCTAAAGGATGCGAAAAACCCTACACTCGTGAAGCAGGCAGACGGTGCTGTGCGAGACACAATGATGTGGCATTTCCCACACAGTGTGGCGATGGAGAGCACGATTCGGGTGGGGGATTGGAAGTTGATCCACAGTTATGATCATCAGGGTATCGGGTCGAAAGGAGAGTTCGCGCTTTTCCGTCTCTATGACTCTGAGGGTGAAACGCAGGAGCGTGTAGACATCGAAGAGGCGAAGAACCTCGCCAAGAAGATGCCGGAAAAAACCCAGGAGCTGTATGGAAAACTCGAAGCGATGCTCTCCGAAATGAAAGCGAGTTATCCTTACCTGAATCCAGCGTTTCAAAGAGAACTCCCCGGAAAGGAGGCCGTGCCACAGGTGCTTTCCCGCACACAGGAGGGCGACGAAGTGACATTCCTTTTCAAAGAAAACGGCGCGAAGGTAATCGGTGCAGATTTGCTTTATACCTCGAACGGCGGGGACAAATACGAAGAATGGTTCAAAGCTCCCGCAGAGTTGGCAGGAGAGGGGAAGGTAACCGCACGCCTGCCCGAGGGGACGACGCATTTCGTGATCAACCTCATCGATGAAAACAACTTTCTCGTGAGCTATCCAGATCTACCGGGGGAAAAGGAGATGGCCGGTTCGCAGTATTCGGATTTCGCTATCCAACGAAATGGCTTCGAATGAGCGCTATTTCCCTGAAATTTGATTCCTAACTTTTCCGTATCCTACTGACCCGATTCATGAAATTCATTTACCTAAACATCGCCGCCCTTTTCACCTTTGCCTTCGCCGCCGCAGCGGAGAAACCGAATATCGTCTTCATTTTTTCGGATGACTGGGGATGGGGCGACCTTTCCTGCCACGGGCATCCCTACGTGAAGACTCCGAACATCGACCGCCTGGCGAAAGAGGGCACGGACTTCCATCGTTTTACCGTGGCGAGCGGTGTGTGTTCGCCGAGTCGTGCGGCGGTAATGACTGGCCATTTTCCCGCTCGCTACAATATCGATGGACACTTTGCTTGGGTTGAAAATAACGAGCAACGCAACATGCCGGACTGGCTGCCGACTTCGGCAACGACCATCCCGAAATTATTAAAATCCGTTGGATATGCGACGGCGCATTACGGGAAATGGCATCTCGCCAACAACATGATCACCGACTCTCCGACACCGGCGGAATACGGCTACGACGATTACGGTGCATTCAACTGCTCGGGTCTGCAGATGCCTTTCTACGAGGACTCGATGCGCGCGATCTCGTTTATGGAAAAGAGCAAAGAAGAGGGTAAGCCGTTCTTCATCAATCTTTGGGTTCACGAGCCACATTCTCCTCACCATGTCATTCCTGAGTATCAATGGCGCTTTCGCGATCTGGAAGAAAAGGACAACATCTATGCCTCGGTTTTATCCCACGCGGATGATCGCATCGGCGAGGTGCTCGATGCACTCGACAGGCTGGGGCTTACTGAAAATACCCTTGTCATATTTAGCTCAGATAATGGGCCGGCGCCTACAAGTAAGGAACTCACTACGATGTATGATAGTGCCACGGGTGTAGGCTTCGGCACGGGTGCCTCGATGGGTATCACAGGAGGGAGAAAAGGAGCTAAGCACACGCTTTACGAAGGAGGGATCTGTGTTCCGTTCCTTGCACGTTGGCCGGGGAAAATTGCAGCGGGCGGCGTGGATGATAAATCGATGATTTCCGCAGTGGATCTCTTACCGACTTTCTGCGAACTCGCAGGCGCGGAGCTTCCAGATGCCTACGAACCGGATGGCCTAAGCCAGGTAGCAGCTCTTAAGGGGAATGCAAAGGTGGGGCGCGAAAAGCCGCTGTTCTGGAAGCTGAACGACCATTGGTTGGAGAAACCAAATAAGTCGAAAGCGCCGTCCTATGCCGTGGTTTCTGGCGATTGGAAACTGCTCTCCAGTGCGGATGCTTCCGTGGTCGAGCTACATCAATCCAGCACAGATCCGTATGACAAAACTGATGTCAGTGCTGCGAATCCTGAGGTGGTGGAGGAGCTGCTGAAGAAGATCGTAGATTGGAAAAAGACTCTCCCAACTAGTCCGGATGAGGCAACATTTTCATCACTACGTGGGAAAGAATAAATGATGATCCGGATTCTTTTCGCCGTTTCAGTGCTGCTGGCAGTTTTTCCGAAAACTGTTCACGCAGCACCCGAAGGTAAGCCTAACATCCTTTTCATCCTCACCGATGACCAAGGCTACGGGGATCTTGGCGCACACGGCCATCCACTTCTGAAGACCCCGAACATCGACAAGCTCCGTGCCGAGAGCGTTCGTTTCGAGAAATTCTACGTCAGCCCCTCCTGCTCGCCGACACGTGCCGCGCTGATGACCGGGCGTCATGAGTTCCGGAGTGGTGTCACTCACACGACTCTGCCGCGGGAGCACATGGACAAAGCTGCAAAGATCTTACCTCAGTATCTCAAGGACGGCGGTTACCGCACCGGGTTCATCGGGAAATGGCACCTTGGAAACGACGGGCCATATGCGCCGGATAAGCGGGGTTTTGATTGGTGTTCAACGAATGTCGGGGCGGCGACGGTGCACTTCGACCCGATGATCATTCGCAACCGCAAGCGTGAGAAGGTGGAGGGTTACCGCGAAGATATCCTTTTTGACGAGGCGATGAAGTTCATGGGCGAGCATGATAAAGCTCAGCCGTTTTTCTGCTACTTGGCGACTTACTCACCGCACGCGCCATTGGATGCGCCGGAGGAGTTTATCGCTCCATTTCTTGGGAAGGTCACCGATGAGCAGGCGAAGTATCTGGGGATGATCGCCAACCTGGATTATAACGTCGGCAGGATCTTAGATTTTCTAAAAGAGAGAGGAGAGGAAGATAATACCATCGTGATTTTCATGAACGACAACGGGGTCACGGAGGGACTAGACGTTTACAATGCGGGGATGCGTGGCTCAAAGTGCACGATCTGGCAGGGTGGCTACCGGGCGATGTCGTTCTGGAAATGGCCGGGCAAATGGCAGCCACACGCCGTGGAGAACCTCACCGCCCACCTCGATGTTCTGCCGACGCTCTGTGATTATGCAGGGGTGGATATTCCTGAAGGGACGGCGGAAAAACTGGAAGGTTTCACGTTACGGCCATTGCTGGAGTCAAGCGAGCCACAGGAGTGGAACGAGAGTCGCCTGTTGTTTCACCATGTAGCGCGCTGGCCATCGGGGC
Source organism: Akkermansiaceae bacterium (assembly GCA_030725745.1). Lineage (GTDB taxonomy): Bacteria > Verrucomicrobiota > Verrucomicrobiia > Verrucomicrobiales > Akkermansiaceae > Luteolibacter. The sequence continues at coordinate 29,198 of JANRFH010000024.1, read as the reverse complement.
TCGCTGCCTCCCACAAGTATGCGATGGCATCAGTGCAGACCTCACGATACCTGTTAATACAAAGCCATGGCTGCGAAGATCCCGAATGCCTGAAGCAATCCAGCCAGTGCACCACACTGCGCTCCGTGGAAAAGGGATCTGCTCGTGCCAACTACACCCAAGAAAACGCACAATTCCATTGGGGGGTGACTCCACACGGTAAATGGACGCTTTTTGATCTCAAAAATGACCAGGAATGTAGGAACGACATCGCGGATCAGAATCCGGAACTAGTGAGTCGTTTAGCCACTTCCTACGATAAATGGTGGGACGACATGTATCCGGAAATGATCCTAAAAGGCGGAGATTTGCAGCCTCCGCCTGGAGTGGCACCAAAAGGTGACTGAATTTTGTTCCTGCCACCCGCAGAATAATCGGCGATTTTTTGGTTAAGACTGCACCGCCTTTATTGGAGTGGGGATCGCCGTCAAATCCAGCATCTACTTAGACTACAGAGGTTTGTAGTTTTGCTGAATCATATTGACGGTAATTACAAAGTGATGCCATATTAACTCAAGCCCATGAACGCTTTCGTCAAAAAAACAGCTGCGGGGCACGCTGCCCGATTTCGAAGGCGTGCTAAGGGGGGGAGATCGCAGGGTTTCGCCCTGATCGTGACCCTCGTCCTGATGGTGCTACTGCTAATACTGGCTGTCGGTCTGCTCTCCCTGAGCACCGTAAGCATCAGAAGTAGTGGAGTGTCACGGGATCGTGACATCGCCCGTGGGAATGCAAAGTTGGCCATGATTCTTGCTGTGGCGCGGCTTCAAGAACTTGCCGGGCCGGACACGAGGGTGACTGCTCCTGCTGATGCTCTAGCTGAAAGTGACGGGCCGCCGCAGTTGACCGGTGTGTGGCGTTCTTGGGAGGGAAACGATCATGATAAATCAACTGGTTTGCCGATCGCTCCGAATTACAATTCTAAGTCGCAAGAATATACAGCGGGCTCGACGGGACGCTTCCTCGCTTGGCTGATCTCTGGAGATGATGCAGAAGGCAATCCTTCCAGCGCCCCGGATCTCAAAGAAGTGGTTGGCACGACGATACCGCTGTTGGCGGAAGGAAGCCTAGGAGCGGGGACTGACAAGGAAGTCCATCTCGTCCCGACAGAAATTGACGAAAGCGGAGCCTACGCGTGGTGGATTCAGGGTGAGAACTCCAAGGCATTCATCAAGGAGCCTGATCCTGAACCTTCGGGGGATGAGGAATGGAGCCGCAGGATGGCTTCCCACGGTTTGGCCGATCCTTCGGCCTTCGGTTTTGATGACTTTGGAGAACTGGGAAAGACCATTTCCTTAAATTCATTCGATCTAGCAAGTAACGAACTGGCCGCTGGGGAAATACCTTCTGTAAAATATTTCCAAGGCATCACAGCTTATTCTCGTGGACTGCTGACCAATACCGCAAACGGCGGCTGGAGGAGAGACCTCTCGCTCATGGCGGAGAAGTGGGACAGGGGAGCAACTACAGGTGATTTACCGACTACCGGCTTACCAGTTTTCTCCGCAGAACCTTTTGCTGAAGAGGTGGAGCGCTCTCTGAGGTTGAGCAGTAACTCGGCGGATGCCGCTATCTACCCCTGGGTCACCACCGATAACGTCGCCATGAGCTGGCACTCCCTGCTGGATTTCGTTTCGCTCTACAAAACGGTGAAAACCAATGGAAGCTCCGGTGAACCTTATTTTAATGCGGTAGCTTCCAATAATAGCGACTGGATCGGAATCCAGCCTGTGACTGCGCGCATTCACATCGCAATTGGCTACGATGCGACAAAATCCGGTGAGCTTTATACCCCTCGATTTCTATTTAAGCCCTCGGTTTCGCTTTGGAATCCCTACAATGTGGCGATTGAGGGTGCTCCCATTTCTCTGTATCATCTGTATAATAATACCTTTCCCTTCGATCTTTATGCCAAGGTGGGCGACCAAGCGGAGGTCAAGTTGAATATCCAAAGATTGATCGAGACCAGCGGGAAAAGCACCATCATGCGGATGCAAGTGGCTCCTGGAAGTGGCGCTGACGCAACATGGAAACCAGGAGAATCCCGAATGTATGGGAGAGATGGTGAGGGGGAGAGCGGCTTTGGCGTGATTTATCTGGATCCTGGATTCCGTATCAAGGGTAGTTTTGTAAGAAATTTATCTCAAGGTGCACCGGGAATTGTCCCTGGAGCTGCTGCTGACCAATTCACTTATCGCTGGGCTCATAAAACCACGAGTGGCAGTGTATCGGGGGATTTCCAGCATTTCTGGTCTAGGGACAAGAACACCCCTGATGGCAACGATCTCAAATTGAAATGGGTGAAACATTGGATGAAAATTCCGCCAAATAAGGCTGCTGAGAAACTCCCATTGCCAGATCTGGTGAACGACAACCAAACTTTAAAGAGTGCTTTTGAGGAAGATAGCCCGTTTTTGGTGGTGTCCATTGGGCTTCGTACGTTGTTGAACGAGGATGCCTCCGGAGAGTTGTCCAAGGTTCACACCAAGGGCTATTTCAATACGAATCCAATTTCCACAAATCTAGTCAATTCGGGTTTTACACGAGATGTGAACCCCGAGGATAGCCCATATATCTGGGAGGTTTTTGCACCGAACTCATGGGAAGATGCCTTCATGCCGCAGTCCGATTCAGGAGTCGCTTTCGGTGTCGACGCAAGCAGTTATGTAGGCACTTCATTCCAATCAGGACTAGGGCTGAACCGATGGGTCATTTCTGAATTGCCGACGCAACCGTTGCTTTCGCTTGGCGAGCTCCAGCACTTCGATGTGGCATTCAGGAATCCATATCCGCCACGGATGACCAATGCGATTGGCAACAGCCATGCATCTCCACACATCGCGAAAAACCAAATTCTAGGGAGTAGTAATTCCAGTATCGATCACAGCTATGCCAGCAACCATGTGCTGTTCGACGACTGGTTTGTATCCTCGATCACGCCCGATGTGGTGGCGTTCACCCAAAGTGAAAACCGGCCGATTGAAGAGGTTTACGCAGATCACCTTTCCTTAGATACCCCTCTCAGGAACCGTCGTTATTTGCCCGCCCATCCATTGGCAGCAGAGGATGCACTAAAAGCAGCTGAAGACATCCTCGCACAAGATATGGCATGGCACGACATCGCCGCAGAAATCGAAGTGGAGGGAATGTTCAACATCAACTCCACCTCCTTTGAGGCATGGAAAGCCGTTCTGATGAACCAGAGGGATGTCCAGGTTCCCGAAACCTCTATGGGAGCAGCAAGTGCAGACGATTGGAGCACCGATCTTGCCGACTCATCTGATACCGTTGTAAGCAGAACAACAGTCGCCGGTGATCCCTTGTCCGCTGCGGATAGCAATACCGCGAGACTGGCCACATACACCACGATGGACGACGATCAGATCGAGGCTCTTGCAAAAGAAATCGTCGAACAGGTTAAAGCGCGTGGCCCTTTCCTCTCACTCTCGGAATTCGTCAACAGGCGCCTGAGCAGTGACGATGACCTCGCCATGGCGGGAGCCATCGAGACCGCACTCATGACGCTGGCTGAATCGACGCAAGATAATCCTTTCGAGGATATTCAGGATGCATTTCCTCAGCAAGCAACCCAGTCTTCGGACGCGGACACGATTTATAATTATAAAAAAGCTGCGGAGGGATATGCCGCATACGGGACCCCTGGTTGGCCTAGACAGGCGGATATCCTCAGGCCTCTTGCTCCGATCATTTCTGCACGCGACGATACCTTCGTGATCCGTGCATACGGCGAGGCCAGAAATGCAGAGACAAGTGAGGTGACAGCTAGTAGTTGGTGTGAAGCCGTCGTCCAAAGGAAGGCGGAATATGTGGATTCTGAGGACGCGCCGACGGAGTACGCCGATATCCAGTCTGATTTGAATGAGAAATTTGGTAGAAGGTTCGAAATCGTGTCGTTCCGCTGGCTTTCTTCGGATGAAATTTAAAAACCCTCATGAATTACCTCTTCCTACAGAAAAACAGAATCTTTGCGCTGCTATTTAGCGTTGCGTTGTCCTCGGTTGCTCTGGCCGATAGGACAGCGCAGATGCTTTACTTCAAGGCACCGAAAGGTGCCCCCGAATCCGTAGCGATCTATCAGACGGGTAAAGATCCTGTGGAAGTTGAATTGAAACGAAACAATTTCTCTGAATCCTTCGAATTGGGGAGTGGCGAACTGGTTCTTGGGTTTCTCCCGTCTATACTTCCCGAAGATTCGGAATTTCCTAAAAACGCACCGACAGCCAAAGTTCCTGAAGGATGGGAGAAGGTACTGATTCTAGCATTCCATGATCCCAAAAATCCGGTGATGCCAGTGAGGTTTAAGGTGATCAACGCCAGCTCAGGGAATTTAGGTAACGGTGACCGAATGTTCATCAATTTCACCAACAGCGATGTTTTCGGACTAGTTGGGAGAAAGAAGCTTGTCTTGAAAGCGAACGCGACGGCGATAGTGAAAAACGCTGCTGCGCCAGGCGAGGAGTATCAGGTTCAGATCGATAGGATTGATCCCGTGCGCAAGAAGCGTCTGACATTCATCCGCCAGGTATGGAGGCAAAGTGCGACCCGCAGATCTTTGATTTTTATCTATTCCCCCCCCGGATCTACCGCAGTGACCTACTACAACGCTCCGGTTCGAGACTTGTAGAAAGGTTCTGCAAAGCTAGGTGGGATCAGATTGTAGTTGGATGCATATCAAGGCGCAAAGTGCGCCGTATCCTCTAAAATGGGGATGTTTTTCCGATCGTTTGTGTGTAGTCTCTTTGTAATCACAGAGTTGATTTTCTGGCGGAGGTGGGCAGCCACCCGGCGGGAAAGCTGAAACTGTGGATTTTCTAATAAGACCCCATGGTATTGCTACACAACGTTTTGCGCAAATTAGCGTTGGTTCCCGCATCCAGCGCCGGTTCCTGCAAATCTCCGTCAGGTTTCGCTCTGGTGGTGACGCTGACCCTGATGGTATTGCTGTCGGTCATTGCCCTGGGTCTGTTGGGCTTGAGTTCGGTGGCGATCAGAAACAGCGGCAATGAGCAGGCTATGGCGTTGGCGAGGGCGAATGCTAGGACAGCTCTCATGGTGGCGCTCGGCGAACTTCAGAAAGCGGCGGGGCCGGATCAGAGGATCACGGCGACGGCTTCGATCCTCGGGGATAGCGAAAATACCTACACTTCCGGTGTCAGCCCTAAGGACGGGCGCAGGCATTGGGCAGGGGTCTGGAAGTCGGACACGATTGCGGAAGCGGGATCAACGCCGAGTTTCAATCCCATGCAGCCAAATACCCGGCAATTTGTGGGTTGGTTGGTTTCTTCACAGGATCCTTCGGCATCCGTGCTGGGGGAGGTCTCGGCTTCCCCGGGTGCTGACGATGTCGTGATTTTCGAGGGGTCGAATGCCGCCTCTACCGTGCGCGTTCCGAAGGTGGCGGTTGAGAATGGGTCGGGAGACAATCAGTTTTACGCCTACTGGATTGAGGATCAGGGCGTGAAGGCGGATTTGGGTTGGAGCGAGGGTGAATTTCCCGATGAGGTTACTGAGCAGGCAGCGCGGCTTTCCGTGGCACCGGGGCCGGACTACGAGGTGTTCGAGGGGCCTTTTACTGGAAAGGTCAACTATCCGGTCAGCTCGTCTGCGGGAAATGCTTGGCTCGATGAGATGAACAAGACGTTTGAAGCCTCCGATGTCGTTCTGGCGCTCGGCTCTTCGTCAAGCCAGAGGGAGTGGCTCAAGGATAACCGTCATGACATCACTCTCGGTAGCTTAGGTGTGATGAGCGATGTGAAATGGGGCGGGCTGCGTCGCGATCTCAGCCTCGCCTTTGAAATGGATGGCACTGCGGACATGCCGTCGTCGATGCCTGCGAAGTTTAACACACAGGCGGGTGAATTCGTGGGCAACGGGGATCGGCTTAGCGGCCCAAAGAAACCGAACGGTCTGCCGGTCAACGAGCGTTTCCTGTATCGGGACTTTCAGGGATCAGGGACGCCGTTTCAAGGGAGTATCGTCAGGCCGGAAGCGAAGATGCGTGGGCCGAACTGGTGGGCGCTACGTGACTATGCGAACCTCTACAAGAGGCTCAAGGGCTCCGGCGGCAACTACACGCTCGCAAGCCGCCCCTATTTTCCGAACAGGAGCACGGAAGGGAAGCCTTTCAGCAACATGCTGGATACGGCTGGAACTTGGGGAGACCAATGGGATCTTGAGGAAAGGGAAGGTTGGTTCAGCCCCAATACCCCCCATTACCTTTATCGCCCTGCGCAGGCGAGCTACGGACCGGTCAACCTCGGAACCACTGCTTTGGTCAGCGTATTGCTCAAAGACTATGATCCTGGCGCTCAACGCGCGAAACTGGCGATCGGGATTGATCCGATCTTTTATCTCTGGAATCCGTATAATCGCCCCCTTGAGGTCACGGATCTCAGGATCTCGTTGGCAAACTCCTTTCCCGGAACCGTAAGGCTTCAGATAAAGGAGGGATCAACCACAAGGAACTTGGTGTGTTTGATGCGGAACATCTTCCAATGGAACGTGAACACAGCCGGAAGGGAGTATGCGTTTAACGTGAAGACCCCAGGAGGCTCTTCGCTCATCACCATGCAGCCAGGTGAGGTGATTGTTGTTTCTCCAGCCGCATCTGGAAGTGAGACCTCGACCACTGGCTATTTCACAGAGGGAGTCAATAATAGCGGACTCATCATGACGGAGATTGCGGGGAATAACCAAACGACTTACGTCAGCTTTGCCTCCGGAAATCCAACCATCGGTTATGTCTTCACAGAGGAGGATAATGCTAGTTCAGACCGTTTCTATATCGAGACGGAGTTTCCAAATCGAGCGACGCCTACTCAGATGGATGAATCCCAGCACATGCATATGCAACTGACCGCACAGGGGGGCCGGTTGACGGAATATGTGAGCCCCCAGGCGAAAGGAACCACGGTCTTTTCCCCTGCACTCGACGGTGCCGGACTTATTAATCAGAAGCACTTCTTCGGGCTTTTCACGCTCCTGATGAAGCCTGCCTTTTTCGGGGGTCAAAACCCTAATCCCGTCGAGGTGTTCGCGCGGTTCAACCCAGCACCCATGGTCATCTCTAAGGACTTCTGGAGAGCCAATACGCTCAATCAGGTTTATAATCATGTGACCGACTCCCAACCCAACAACCTGCTCAATGGACACGGTATTAATTTCTCCAGCACAGCTCGGAATGGTTTTTGGGGTGCCAGCTTCCAATCGGGCAATGGCTCGACCTCGGTGCCAATGTCGAACATTCCCTCGGCTCCGCTGATGTCTTTGGCGGATCTCTCCCATGCGCATCTCAGCACCATGGCTTCCGAGCCTTATCATGCGGTCGGAAATTCCTGGTCCAGTGCGATCTTTTCGCCGATCTCTCCCTACGGGAAGGTCAATACCGGAGGTGGCTCAACCAAGGAGTCTTTCACCGCTGTCGATCAGTCATGGCTGCTCAACGATGCGCTGTTCGACCGCTACTATTTCTCTGGCCTCGCCCCGGAGTTTTCAATCAGCGGCAGTGGATACAACGCCAACGGCACGCTTGAAGAGGCAATCTCTGATCTTTTCGGAGAGAATCCGGAAACGGCTCGCGCAAACCCCGTCCTGCGTCCTTTCCTGCCACGAGGTGCAAAGGCTGCCGATGTCATAGCCGATCTCAGTGCTAATGATGGCTACAAAAAGCTGGGTGCCTACACCCTAATCGACGGTGCATTCAACGTCAACTCCACCTCCGTTGCCGCATGGACGGCTTTTCTGGGCGCCAACCGCGACCTCGCCGTGAAGTTCGCCGACGGAGGCACCGATTCCGCTAGTGGTACGCCGTTTCCATCCAGCGTATCGCCCAGCCCTACGGTTTCCCGGCCTCATTGGGGCGGATTTTCGCGAATGACAGAAAATGAAATTTCCGAACTCGCCGTGAAACTCGTGGAGCAGATCAAACGGCGCGGGCCATTCATGAGCATTTCCGATTTCGTGAACCACAGGGTGGGCACACCCAAGACCGACGCCAACTACACTGGTGCGATCCAGACGGCGCTGGACGAGACTGGCGTCAATGATTCCGTCCAAACTGCCGCCGGCGGTGTGGCGCCCATTTATTCGAACTACTACCTTCCTGATGTGAAAGTTACCGGGCTGACCACGGCGGGCATCGCAGGGGACATCACCCAGGCGGATGTTCTCCGGGCTCTCGCGCCGCGCCTCTCTGCGAGATCCGATACCTTCCGCATCCGCGCCTACGGTGAGGTGAGATCGAAGGACGGTACCCGGATCGTTGCCCATGCGACATGTGAGGCATTGGTGCAGCGCTTCCCCGAATACATGGATACCCGCACGGATCCTGATAACAATGAACCTTGGGACGAGGCCACAGATCCAATCACTCCCTCTTCGTCGAATCTGAACGAAGTCAACCAGAGGTTCGGACGTCGTTTCGGAGTCGTTGGGTTCCGTTGGATCAGTGCCGAAGAATTCTGATAGATGCTCTTTGAATCAACCTTTAAAAAAATCCGATGTCCAATCACTCGAATCCATCCACGGCGAGGATTTTCACCAGATCCATAGTGGTCTTTACCATTGCGATTCTTACCTGTAACGGGAGTTTGTATGCTCAACTGGAGGGAAAAGAGGAATCCGACAAAGCTTCGGGACTTATGTTTACCTGTGTTGCTCTCGGTGAAATGCCCGATGAACCTCTCTTTTACCGCGACGGGGAAAGCTATCTACCGGTGGAGCTCTTTCCCGGTACGCGCTCGGCACCGATGTTCCTTAGGAAGTCTGAGGTCTTCTCGCTATTTGTTGCCAAGGTCACCGACGAACAGACCACTTACCGGGAAGTTGGAAGATCCAAGCTGATCCCAGAGACTCGCAGGCTGCTTTTTCTTCTGGATGAAGTTGCCAACGCTGCTGAGATGAAGCTGCGCATCATAGCTATTGATGATTCGCTCAAAGCCTTTCCCCCTGGGACATTCCGTTTTTTCAATTTTACCTCCACGAAACTTCAAGTGAGGCTTGCGGGGCAGGTTGCGGGTATCGATCCGGGCAAGATGGAAGTGGTGAAATCACGGGTGGATGATCAAGGCGCCTTTGTTCCCTTCCTGATAGGCGATCAAAAAGGGAAGGTGATTTTCGAGACGCGTCTATTTGGTCAACCCACAGGCAGGGAAATGGTGTTCATTGGAAAACCTTCGAAGCCCGGCGAAATGCCGAAAGTAAAATTCCTGACCCAGATCATCCCACGGAAACTCCCTGTTGAAACCCGATGATTGCCTGCCTTTCTGCCAAGGAATGCTTTGGCGCTTTGAATCCACAACTTCTGGACTTTCACAAACACGCAACAACCTCAGGAAATTTCCAAACCAACAATCATGACAAACCAGCTAACTAGAAACTTCCTTGCTGCGATTGGTGCGGCGGCACTAGCAACTAGCCTCCATTCCGAAGAGATGGATAAGATGTGGGGCGATAACGTAGTAAAGCTCCGCCCAGAAGATGCCAAGCGCGGTCAGCTTTTCGCCGACGGCAACTACGCGATGTTCATTCATTGGGGGCTCTATTCTCACTTGGCTAATAAGGTGGATGGGAAGACCTATTACGGCATCGGCGAGTGGATCATGAACCCACGCATGGCGGGGATCCCTGTGCCGAAATACAAAGAGATCGCTAAGGATTTTAATCCCGTGAATTTCGACGCAAAGGCAGTCGCACAACTCGCCAAGGACGCGGGTATGAAATACATCATCATCACCAGCAAGCACCACGACGGCTTCGCGATGTATGACTCCAAAGTGAGCGATTTCAATATCGTAGATGCCACACCCTTCAAGCGTGATCCAATGAAAGAACTTGCCGCTGCTTGCAAAGAGATCGGCATCGGTTTCGGCTTCTATTACTCACACAACCAGGACTGGACTTTCCCTGGCGGTAACGGCGGACCGCCACAAGACGCGGAAGGAAACCCCAAGGACTTTGGTGATTACTTTGAAGAGAAGTGCTTCGATCAGGTCAATGAGATCACCACCGAATACGGCCAGATCGAGATCGTCTGGTTCGATACCCCCGGTGAAATGCCAAAGGAATATGTGGAGAAACTCTGCGATCTCGTTTACAAAAATCAGCCAAACGCCTTTATCTCCGGACGAGCAGGCCATGGCCTCGGAGACTATCAGTCCCTCGGCGACATGGAAGTCCCGGTGGAAAACGTGGAAGGCCTCTGGGAAACGGTCGATACGACCAATGACTCATGGGCATTCGCTTGGTATGATGAGAATTATAAAACGCCCAAGACCATTCTCGGTCGCGTCATTGCGACAGTTGCCCGTGGCGGCACCTACATGCTTAACGTAGGTCTCAAAGGTGATGGCTCCATCCCTGAGCGTGCCGCTGATGGTTTGCGCGGAGCAGGCGAGTGGATCGCCAAATACCCGCAGGTAGTCTATGGCACCGATGCCTCGCCATGGGGGCACGCACTTCCATGGGGCGATGCTACCGTGAAGGACTACACTGTTTTCCTCTCTGTCTTTGAATGGCCCGGCTCGAAGGGTCTTTACCTCCCCGGCTTGAAAACGAAGATCAAATCAGCAAAGCTGCTAGGCTCGGATGCGGCGATTACCTTTGAAGAAAAAGACGGCTGGGTGAAGCTCTCGCTGCCTTGCGATGCTCCCGAGAAACTCGTTTCTGTCATTGAGTTGGAAATGGATGGCAAGCCAGAGGCGGATCACACCTTTGGCCTAGATCCCAACGTTACCACGCGCATAGAGGCCACTTTTGCCACTGCCTCCGAAAAAGGAGTAAAAAAATCTAGCAAGCGCTGGATGGAGAAATTTGGTGAATGGAAGCATGTCGATCAGTTCTCAAACTGGCAGGAAGGTGGAGCCGCTGTCTTCGAAGTAAATGTGCTTGAGCCTGGCGACTACCAGGTTGACCTGAAATACGCAGGTGAAGAGCGTTTGGTCTGGAAAGTCGCAGTTGAAGGCGGTGAAACCATGCAGAACCAGCAGAACTCCTCGCACAACTACGCGAGCTTCCCGATAGGATGGACGAACTTCCCGAAGGCAGGTAAATACAAAATCAACGTCTCATGCATCGAAGGTGAGACCAAGACCGCCAGCCTAGCTGGAATCTCGTTCACGCGAATTCCATAAGCTATCAGATATTTAAAAACCGGGACGTCATCCGTGGCGTTCCGGTTTTTTGTCCCTGATTTTGCTATTTCAGGATGGCGAGATTGATGTTGCTCCGAAGTGCCTAAAGACCTTATTTTCGCCGGACTCCACCGCATTTCACGGACGAGCAACCCCAAAAAAACCAAAGGATGAGCAATACCTCAGAAAAAATACCAGTTGTCCCAAGTAAGTTCCTGATTCCATTCATTCTCGTCACCAGCCTTTTCGCGCTGTGGGGCTTTGCAAATGATGTAACCAATCCACTCGTAGCTGTTTTCAAAGACGTATTCGTGATCAGCAATGCGCAGAGCACATGGGTTCAGATGGCTTTCTACGGTGGCTACGCGACCATGGCAATACCTGCGGCTATCTTCATCCGACGTTTTTCCTACAAATCGGGAATCATTGTCGGACTCGCTCTCTACGCGGGCGGCGCTCTACTCTCCATTCCCGCAGCAGCCGGTGCAAATTTCAATCTATTCATTGTCGCCCTTTACATCCTGACCTTCGGTCTGGCGTTCCTTGAAACCACCGCAAACCCATACATCCTCTCTATGGGAGCTCCAGAAACTGCGACGCGTCGTCTTAATCTGGCTCAGGCCTTCAATCCCATGGGTTCGTTGACCGGTATGTTCATTGCTGGAACTGTAATCCTGTCTGCAATTCAGGTGGAGGATTTCAAGAACGATGTGAACGGATTTGCATCGGCTCTTTCCGAAGAAAAAGTCGTAGAACAGAAGTATGACATCCCTTCATTCCTTCAGTCCAAACCTCGCGAGCGGGTCAACGACGAAAATGTCCAAGCATACGTTGCTTCGGTAGGTAAGGATGCTCCAGACAATGCGCTTCAGGACTTCAAGGACGGGAAAATCGAGAGCTTCCAAGGGATGACCCACAGGGAACTTCAGCAAAGCGATCTCAAACTCGTATCCATGCCGTATATCGTGATTGGCTGTATCGTTTTAGTCGTATTAGTTGTTTTCCTTCTTAGCAAACTTCCAAACACAAGCCCGCCTGATTCGGATCATGACGTCCACTTTGGTCGCACGATCGGCCGCTTGTTTAAAAATCCGATGTATGTCGGTGGTGTGATTGCTCAGACATTTTATGTAGGTGCTCAGATCATGTGCTGGACCTTCATCATCCAGTACGCAGAGAACGAGTTGAGTATCGACAAGGCAACCGCACAGAACTTCAACATCATGGCGATGGTGATCTTTCTTTGCAGTCGTTTCATCTGCACCTTCTTCCTCAAGTATATCGCCCCTAGTTTGCTCCTGCTCCTCCTCAGTGCAGGCGCGATTGTCTTCACTCTCGGTGCGATTTATCTGCAGGGACTTACAGGACTATACTCCCTAGTGTTAATTTCTGCATGTATGTCTCTGATGTTTCCAACCATCTACGGCCTTGCCTTGGATGGTGTCGGAGAAGATGCAAAACTTGGATCGGCTGGCCTTATCTTTGCTATCGTCGGCGGTGTATTCATGACACGTTTCCAAGGGCAAGTTCTGGACTTGGATGGCTTCATGGGTACAACAGCCACACGTGGTTCATTCTACCTCGTCGTCCTTTGCTTCGTAATCATTGCGATCTACGGCTGGCTGGCTTCCTCACACAAAGCAAAGAAGAGCCGTATCATCGAAGGAGAAGGTTATAGCGCCTGATCTTGAAGAGATCCTATTGATGGATTGCCTACCTTTCCCGAAAGGCTAGACTGCTTATCGGAATCATGGAAGGTAGCGTCCAAATGCTGATCACCTTCGCCGTCTTGGCGGGGGTGTTCTTTGTTTTTGCAAAAGAGTGGTTGCCGAACGATCTCGTCGCGCTTGGCGGTATGTCGGTTCTGCTCCTCTGTGGGATCCTCGATGAAGGGGATCTTGGCACCGTTTTCAGTAACTCAGCCCCGATGACCATCGGAGCTATGTTCATTCTCGGGGAGTCACTCACGCGTACGGGAGCCATCGATTGGATCGCCCATCATTTCGAGAAATGGGCGGGGAATTCGCTGCCGCGGGCTATAATCATCCTCGCGCTGATCGTAGTTCCGTTATCGGCGTTTATGAATAACACGCCGGTGGTCATTGTGTTCCTGCCCGTGCTTATGGCATTTGCTCGTAGCACGGGGCTAAAGGCGAGCAAACTATTGATACCGCTTTCCTTTCTGAGTATCCTTGGGGGAACAATCACCCTCATAGGTACCTCGACGAACCTGCTGGTTTCGGGGCTCTCGAAGCAACAGGGACAGCCAGCCTTCGGTATTTTTGAGATCAGTGGACTTGGTGCGGCTTATGCGATAATTGGATCGCTCTACATTTATTTTATCGGCAGGCACCTGCTTCCGGTGCGTGACACGGTTAGCAGCTTGCTGGATGCCGAGGATACGAGGAAATTCTCCAGCGCTGTCGAGATCCCCGAAGGTTCAGATCTGGTGGGTAGCCGTTTGATTGAGCATCCTTTGTTTTCCACTAGGAAGCGCACGATCGTCTACGAAGTCATCCGGCATGGACGTAGGGTCGATGATATTCCCCTAGATGCCATTGTGCTCGGGGCGAATGACGTGCTCTGGTTCCGCGCGACATCGAAACAATTGGCGGAGATTCAATCCGCTTCGGGTTTGAGAAAAAAGGGCGGGGAGGGGATGCAGGGTGAGGAAATTAAAACAGTGGAGGCGATCATCGGGCCGCAAAGCCCTTTGACTGGCAAAAGCGTGAAGGAGTCTAACTTTAGGCAAAGGTATGGGATCGTGGTCGCTGCGGTTCACCGTAAAGGTGTTAATGTTACCATGGGTTACCGTGACATGCGGTTAGCTTTCGGTGATACCCTTTTACTAGAGGGACCGGTGCGAAATATCGTGCGCCTGAATAAGGAGGGTAGTTTCCTCAGCCTCAACGAAACGACGATCAGTCCGCCGTTAAAATCACGGATGGCAGTGGCGGTGATTATTCTCGCTGCTGTGGTTCTTTCCTCGGCCTTGGATTTCCTTTCGATCACAAGTGCGGCTATCGTGGGCGCAGTGCTAGTTATACTAACGGGCTGCCTAGAGCTTAGGAATGCCTACAAGGCCATAGAGTGGAACGTCCTTTTCCTAATCTACGGTATGCTCGGTATCGGGCTAGCCATGCAGAACAGCGGAGGGGCAGAATGGATTGCGAATGCTGTTGTCGAGGCTCTCGGTGGGTATGAGCCGCTTGTCATCCTTGCGGGCATCTACCTTCTTACGTTGATTCTCACCGAGTTAGTGACGAACAATGCAGTAGCTATCCTGATGACTCCAATCGCTATCTCCGTGGCGCTGGCTATTGGTGTCAGCCCGCGACCTTTTCTGGTGGCAATTATGTTTGCTGCGAGCGCCAGTTTCATCACTCCCATCGGATATCAGACCAATACTTATGTGTATGGTGCGGGTGGCTATCGCTTCTGGGATTTTATCAAGGTGGGTCTACCGCTCAGTCTTATCTTATGGATTACGGCGATGTTTTTGATTCCACGGTTCTGGCCGTTTTGATGGTTTATTGAACGGTTGCTAACCTCTGCCGAAAGGCTAGATTTTTCAAAAAATCATGGAAGGTAGTGCCCATATGCTAATCACTTTTGCCGTATTGCTCGGCGTATTCGTGGTTTTTGCCAAGGAGTGGTTACCGAACGATCTGGTCGCTCTCAGCGGGATGCTGTTGCTCGTAATTTGCGGAATCCTTGATGAGAATGATCTGGGTAAGGTATTTAGTAACTCTGCTCCGATGACGATCGGTGCGATGTTCATCCTAGGCGAGGCACTCACGCGGACTGGAACTGTAGATTGGATTGCACATCGGTTCGAAAAATGGGCGGGTAAGTCGATCCCCAGAGCTATCCTAATCCTAGCGTTGATCGTTATGCCAATGTCGGCGGTCATGAACAATACTCCGGTTGTCATCGTGTTCCTGCCGGTACTGATGGCGTTTGCACGTAGCACCGGGCTGAAGGCGAGCAAGTTGCTGATCCCGCTTTCCTTCCTTAGCATCTTAGGTGGGACGATTACCCTCATTGGCACCTCGACGAACCTACTGGTATCTGGACTCTCGAAACAGCAGGGGCAGCCTGCTTTCGGGATCTTTGAGATCAGCGGCCTAGGTGCCATATATGCAGTGATCGGGGCACTATATATTTACTTCATAGGCAGGCATCTTTTACCAGATAGGGACACCGTCAGCAGCTTGCTGGATGCAGAGGATACTCGAAAGTTTTCGAGTGCATGGAAATCCCTGAGGGATCAGATTTGGTCGACAGCCGTTTGATCGAGCACCCGCTATTTTCTAATAAGAAGCGCACAATTGTTTATGAGTTAATTCGGCATGGTAGGCGTTTGGATGAAATTCCGCTGGATGCGATCACGCTCAAGGCAAAGGACATATTGTGTTTCCGGGCGACATCGAAACAGCTTGCGGATATTCAAGCGGCGCCGGGGCTCAGTAAGAAGAGTGGGAATAGGCCTCAGGGAGAAGAGATCAAGACTGTGGAAGCGATCATCGGCCCACAGAGCCAGCTTATCGGGAAAAGTATCAAGCAATCCAATATCAGGCGGCGATATGGAATTATAGTGGCGGCTGTTCATCGCAAGGGGGTCAATGTCACCGAAGGCTATCGCGATATGAGTCTGGCTTTCGGCGATACCCTTTTGTTGGAAGGACCAGTGCGAAATATCGTCCGACTGAATGAAGAATGCAGTTTTCTCAGTCTCAATGAGACAACGATCAGCCCGCCACTAAAATCCCACATGGCTGTGGCGGTGGGAATTCTCGCAGCGGTAATACTGACCTCTGCCTTCGATATTCTTCCCATAACCAGTGCCGCTCTTGCCGGAGCGGTGTTGGTGGTATTGACGGGCTGCTTGGAGCTGAGGAATGCCTACAAATCTATCGAGTGGAATGTGCTTTTCCTGATCTATGGGATGCTTGGGATCGGCCTAGCTATGGATAAAAGTGGCGGCGCGGAATGGATTGCGACAGGGGTGGTTGGGACGCTCGGTGGATATGCTCCGATCATCATGCTGGCAGCCATCTACTTGCTGGTTTCCATTCTGACCGAGTTGGTAACGAACAATGCGGTGGCCATTTTGATGACGCCGATCGCTATTTCCATAGCCGCCTCCTTGGAGGTGGATGCTCGCCCATTTCTAGTGGCAATCATGTTCGGTGCCAGTGCGAGTTTTATCACCCCCATCGGCTACCAGACCAATACTTATGTCTATGGCGCAGGTGGTTATCGTTTTGGAGATTTCCTGAAAATAGGCATTCCGCTCAACCTACTTCTGTGGGTGGTAGCGGTGGTAATGATTCCGTGGATTTGGCCGTTCTGAGTTCTTATCTCCAAATAGGTGATTTTGCATTGCCGTGCCTTCCCGCTGCGTGAATTATGAATCGCCGCTTGTGCGGAAAGAAAACTCGATAAATTCAGTGATGATTAAAAGAAAACTTCGGATGGGAATGGTTGGCGGCGGGCGTGGAGCTTTCATCGGTGCGGTGCACAGGATGGCTGCTAACCTCGATGGAAAAATTGAACTGGTGGCGGGTTGTTTTTCCTCAGATCCCGAAAAATCAAGGCTCTCGGGTGAGGATTTTTTCATAGCGCCTGAGCGCACCTATGGCAGCTACGAGCAAATGGCCGAAAGTGAAGCTGCCTTGCCTGAGGATAGCCGGATTGATTTCGTAAGTATTGTCGCGCGCAACGATCTGCATTTCCGCGTCGCGAAGAAATTCCTTGAGAGTGGCATCCATGTCGTCTGTGAAAAACCCTTGGCGCTCTCCAAGGCTGAAGGTGACGAACTGGCCGCCATCGTGGAATCGAGCGGTCTCGTTTTCGCACTGACTCATAACTATACCGGCTATCCGATGGTGAAGGAAGCGCGCGCATTAGTGAAATCTGGCAAGCTCGGGAAGATTCTTAAAATTGTCGCAGAGTATCCTCAGGGTTATGCAATCCCTTCTTATAACGAGGCCGTTGACGACGGCGGAAAAATCTCTAACTGGCGCATGGATCCGGGCGTCTCTGGAGTCTCGAACTGCATCGGCGATATCGGCACGCATGCTCACAACCTCGCCGGGTATATCACGGGTCTGAAGCTGGAGGAAATCGCGGCTGATCTGAATACCTTCATCCCTGGTATGAAGCTTGATGACGACGGCTCCATGCTCTGCCGCTACGAAGGTGGTGCGCGTGGTGTGCTTTTCGCCTCGCAGATTTCCACCGGTGAGGAAAACAACCTGAACATCCGGGTCTATGGTTCACTGGCATCGATAGAGTGGCACCAGGAGCATCCCAACGAACTCATCGTGAAATTCGCCGATAAGCCGCGGGAAATTTGGAGGCGGGGGAATTCATACAACGGAGAGGATGCGGTGAAATACACGAGACTTCCCTTTGGGCATCCCGAGGCATTTATCGAAGCCTTCGCCAATGTCTATCTTGCTGCGGCGGAAGCGATCACCGACGCTATCGGCGGGAATTTCAAAGGCAATGCTGCCTACGATTATCCCACCGTCGATGACGGGGTGGAAGGGATGGCCTTCATCGAGGCTGCGGTGAAATCCTCTGAGGCCAACGGTTCTTGGACGAAGCTCTGAGAGCTGCACTCAGAGGCAGAGTCGCTCGAATAGCTCCGAAAGTGGGAGCTGGAGTGAGATGTAGAAATCGCCGAACTCGGAGTAGCGTGCCGAGACTTCGTCGAAACGCATTTCGTAAACGATAGCTTTAATTTCGGCTACGTCCTTGGCGAGGAGGGTCACACCCCACTCGTGTTCATCGATACCGGTCGAGCCGGTGATGAGCTGGAGAATGCGCCCAGAATAAGTGCGTCCCACACGTGCATGCCCTGCCATGAGTGTCCGGCGCGTTTCGTAATCGAGCGAATACCAGTTGTCTTCCCCAGAGCGTCGCTTGGTCATCGGGTAGAAACAAACGATAGGCCAGTCTGGAAGCTGTGGATAGACGCGGTAGGAGCGGTAGTGCGCCATGCGCTCATCGAACTCCTTGAGTGCGGTTTCGTATTCTTCAGCGCCCTCGGCGAGGCCTTTTTCAGCGACGAGTGTCTCGGCAATGTATTGCTCGCGAGTGGTCGTATATTCGGATGGCTCGGTGAGTGAGTAATATGAATACGACGGGGTCAGTATTTCGGGGCCAAGGGAAAGTGTCAGCTGTTTCTCGAAGGCGTTTGCCACATGTAGATCTGGTGTCAACAGCATGAAGCCCATATCAGCCTTCGGCGAAACCACTGAAAAGGTTAGTAGCTGGGTGTCGGGTGTAGCTCGGATTTCTTGGACGAGTTCAGTAAGGCGGATTTTGGCGTGGCGCTGTTCTTCCTCGGTATAGAGAGACCATTGGGAGTGGTCGATATGGTAGAATAAGTGGAGGACGTGCCAGCCTTCTTGGAGTGTAAGTGGAGTCATAGGGAAAAGATTCTAAATTCTGAATATGGATTCAATGAACGGAGAGAGTTAGCGCCGGTCTGTGGAAATTTCCATCTCCATGACCTTCTTGAATTGTTCGCGAGAGGCGTTTGCATTGGGTCCTTCATAAACCTGCACAGTCCATGAGGGGCTTTCTCCGGTGCGATAGGCTGCATGCATGCCTATATCGTCAAAGCCTGCGGTGGCAGGTATGCTAATTTTTGTTTTTCCGGAGACATCACGGGTGATGCCGTCGCCAATAACCTCACCCTCATTATTACGGAAAAAAATACGGATCGCGGCCGACTTCTTGGTTTCTAGCGAGACATCGAGAACCGGGATGAGCTTGGTGCCACGCCTCACGACATCGCCGTCTTCTCCGCGGACGGGTTCGCGCCAGTGGGTGCGGGCACTATTGATGGTGACACTTTTGCCTTCCACCGGGAAATCGATTTCCTCCGCGATAATCGAGCGTGTAGGCACGCGGTTAGTGAAGTGAACGATACTCAGAATACCCGCGATCAACAAGATGGCGGCAAGTGAGAGTAGGGAGATTTTCTCAATTTTGCTGAATGATGAAATTGATATTGAGTTTGGTTCTCCATTTTCTTCACCTTCGGGCTCCTCGGTGTTGTCCGATTGTTCGGGGACTTCCTTTTTCTCTTCGCTGCCATTGGCTTCGACTTCGGGAAGCATTGATTCGTCTCTCGGTAAATCGGTTTTCAGCTCCTTAGGCTCAGGCGTATCAGAGTCTTTGATCTCGGGGATGTCGTCCAGATCTTCGAAGTCACCCAGCTCGTGCTTTTCTTCCTTTTTCGGGGCGATTTTTTTTGCAGCGATTTTTTTACCAAGCGTTTTTTTGCCCGTTTTCTTTTTGGCTACTGGCTTTTCTGAAGCTTCGGTATCTTCTTCTCCGTCTGGAGAATCTTGTGGTTGGGTAAGCAGCGGAATTTCTATCTGCCTCTCGATTGGCCCTTTGGAATTAATTGAAGACTTGCTGACTTTCTTGGCGGGTAGTGAATTCGATTTGGATGTAGGAACTTTGGGTTCGGGCGCTATTTCGTCGTCATCAAGATCCCAAAAATCATGTTCGGTGGCCTCTTGCTGCGTTTTTGACAGTTTCGGAAGAATTTCCGAAGAATCGGAGCCTGAGGGTTTCGGATCTTTGCTCATCACGGGTGCTTGGGGCTTTTTAAAAGCCACGCGCCCGCTTGGCGAGAGAAGAAAGTCACGATTTCCCCCAAATTCCCCTTTGTAGAGAATACAAGTGGAGCGATTTGTTGATTTTTTCCTTCCTGACATCTTTTCTGGAGCAGGTGACGATAAAGCAGTGAGCTTGTGGTAGAGTGCTTGGCGTTGTTAGAGTCTCCGTCTGATGAGTTCACTTCGTAAAATCCGTATCCTGACAGCAATCATCATCGTAGGGCTAGTGGTCAGCGGTGTGACCGCATTTCCACTACTGCATGAGCTGAATCTGCTCGCGAAATTCTTCGTCGATACGGAAGGGAACTTGGATCCAGCCGGATACAGCGGGCTTGCGCACTGGATACTCCTTGTCCGAATGGGTCTGGAGGATACTTACGCTTCTTATCCGTTCATTGCCTATGGCACGGATTGGCTGGCCTTCGGGCACATCGTCATCGCGCTTTTCTTTGTGCCAGCCTACCGGGAGCCGGTGAGATACCAAGGGGTATTCCGGGTGGGTATTTGGGCTGCTTTACTGGTTTTTCCGCTGGCGTTTGTCTGTGGTGAGATACGGGATATTCCGATCTATTGGCGGCTGGTGGACTGCCTGTTCGGAGTGGTCGCGCTCATTCCGCTAATCCTTATCTTGGCTCTAATAAAAAAATTGGAAGCTCAAGGGTCTAATTATCAGGGTTAGCTCATTTAGGATATTTATTGCCCTGCAAAGTTGCCAACTCTGGGCTGGAAACATTCTTGTGCGAAAGGCTGTGGCTGAACAGGATGCTCTCCGAAACGAGAAATCAGAATAGATGGGAAAATTGTTCGGAACGGATGGAATAAGGGGCAAGGCGCATGAGTATCCGGTCACGGCTGAGATGGCTGCGAAGCTCGGGCGTGCGGTGGTTTCCGTTCTCGGAGACGGTAGTAAGGCGCAGATCTTGATCGGTCGTGATACTAGGGAGTCGGGCGAGGTGCTTGAACAGGGCCTTATCGAAGGGCTTCTTGCCTCCGGGGCTGCTGTGGTGAGGCTCGGTGTGATGCCGACCCCCGCAGTGGCACTGCTAGTCAGAAAGACTGGGGCGACAGCCGCAGTGATGCTAACCGCTTCCCACAACCCTTACGAGGACAACGGCATGAAGGTCTTCGGTGGCGATGGTTTTAAGCTGCCAGACGAGCTGGAGTCGAAGGTTGAGGATTTGCTACTGGCGGAAGGTGCAGCGCCGACCAATGTGGCAGGTGGATCTGAAACGACGCTTGTGGAGGGGCTGGAGATTTACCGGGAGAGCGCGAAGGCAAGTATTGGCGGCATGAACCTTTCCGGACTGAAACTCGTGCTCGATGCGGGGAACGGTGCGGGCTTCCGCATCGCTCCAGAAATTTTCCGGGATCTAGGGGCAGAAGTGGTGGAGATCGCAGTAGAGCCGGATGGCAGGAATATCAATAAAGACTGTGGCGCACTCCACGCGGAAGCAGCGGGTCGTATGGTTGTTGAGTGCGGCGCGGATCTAGGTGTCTCGCTGGACGGAGATGCGGATCGGGTGATTTTTACCGATGCGACAGGAAAAATAGTAAGCGGTGACAGGACACTCGCGATGTGCGCACTGGGTCTTAAGGCTGCTGGGAAACTCAAGAACGACACGATGGTCGCGACAGTCATGAGCAATCTTGGGCTGGATGAGGCGATGCGAGAGGCGGGGATTTCCGTTCTGCGCACTGGGGTGGGGGATAGAATGGTTTTGGAAAGAATGCGCGCCGATGGGCTATCCTTCGGTGGTGAAAACTCCGGGCATCTCATTTTCGCGGATCATGCGACGACTGGGGATGGCATCGTAAGTGCCCTGCAGGTCTGCCGGATGATGAAGGAGAAGGGCAAATCCCTCGCAGAGCTGGCTGGCGTGATGCGTGAGTATCCGAGCCGCTTGGTGAACTTGCCAGTGAGCGAGAAACCTCCAGTTGAGAGCCTAGCTAAATTACAGGCACTCATTTCTGAGGCGGTAAAGACCTTTGGCAGCCAAGGGCGCCAGTTGATCCGATACTCCGGCACCGAGAAGAAGATCCGAGTGCTTGTAGAGCACAAGGATGCGGATACGGTAGATCTGTGGATCAAGAAATTCAGTGCAGCGATCGAGGAGGAAATCGGATGAACGGGGCGGATCCAAACGGCTGGCCACTGACTCTGACACGTGCGATGGAGGACTTTCCGGTGGCGAACAAGCCGCTGAAGGATTGGAAATCGACTGCCGATGCTGGAATAGAATCGATGATTTCAAACTGTCGTTTCCCATGGGATCTGCTGGCGATCAACGAAAAGATTGTGGGTGGAATCACCGAAGACGAAATCGAGGGCGAGGTGCATGCCTCGGCGGTCATCGAAGGGAAGGTGAAAATTGGCAAGGGAACGAGGGTCTTGCCGGGAGTTTTCATCGAGGGGAACGTAGTGATCGGTGAAAATTGCAAGATTGGACCCAACTGTTACATCCGGGGAAATACCAGCATCGGTGACAACTGCCACATTGGGCAGTCCGTTGAGGTGAAGAACTGCATTATTCTGAGCAAGACGAATGTTGGCCACCTTTCCTACGTCGGTGACTCGATACTCGGTGTGGGAGTGAATTTCGGTGCAGGAACGAATGTTTCGAACCTCCGTCACGATGGCGCGAACCACAGATCTGCTGTGGAATGTGAATTGGTGGATACTGGTCGAAGGAAATTCGGTGTCGTGGTTGGTGATGGAGTGCACACAGGCATCGGCACTTTGATCTATCCCGGAAGGAAAATATGGCCCAACATGACCACCCGCCCCGGTGAGGTGGTGGACAGGGATCTCCGTCCCTGAAACAGATTTCAGAAGAACAAATTATATGTGCGGAATAGTTGGATATATTGGCAAGGCGAACGCGGCTTCCGTGTTGATCGGTGGGTTGAAACGTCTGGAATACCGGGGCTATGACTCGGCTGGGCTTGCATTGATCGACGGTGCGCAGGTGAAGGTCTCCAAGGCTTCCGGAAAGGTTGCCAATCTCAGCGAACGTGCCCACGCCGCGTGGGATCCTGGCCTTTACCAGACTGCCTCTACCGGCATCGCCCATACACGTTGGGCAACCCACGGGCCGCCGACGGAAGTCAACGCCCACCCACACCTCGACGAAACCGGGGACATCGCCCTTGTCCACAACGGAATCATCGAGAACTACCGTGCGCTACGTGCTAGGATGGAGAGCAAAGGTCATCATTTTCATTCGGAAACCGATACCGAGGTGCTCGCTCATCTTATTGGAGATTGCTACAAAGGCGATTTGTTCCAAGCGGTCTGCGATGCACTGCATCAAGTAGAGGGGACGTTCGGGATTGCCGTAGTTTCCGCAAAAGAACCCGGAAAAATCATTACAGCACGCCGGGGTAGTCCTATCGTGATCGGTGTCGGCGATGGCGAGGCGATCATCGCATCAGATGCCTCAGCCATTCTAGCACACACCCAACGTGTGATCTATCTCGATGACAATGACATCGCTATCGTTTCGGCAGATGCCGTGGACATCCGTGATCTAAATAACGTTCCCGTCACACGTGAGATCGCAGAGCTCGGTATGGATGAGAAAGCGGCGGAAAAAGGCGGCTACGAACATTTCATGCTCAAGGAAATCCACGAGCAACCGGATGCGTTGTCCAATGCCACTCGAGGCAGGCTGGATCTTCAGCTTGGCTCCTCGGTCTTGGCTGGAATGGCGACTTCGCAGCGCGAACTGGCGGAGCTTTCACGTGTGGTAATGGTCGGTTGTGGCACCTCTCTGCATGCGGCGATGGTCGGCGAATACGCCTTCGAGGATATCGCAGACATCAATGCGGAGGTGCAGCAGGCGGCAGAGTTCCGCTATCGAAATCCGATTATGGGCAGCCGCGACTTTGTGGTGGCCATTTCCCAATCCGGCGAAACGGCGGACACCCTAGCGGCTGTGCGCGAGGCGCAGCAGAAAGGCGCGTTCGTGATGAGTTTGGTCAATGTGGTCGGCTCCACGATTGCCCGTGAGACTGGGCGTGGAGTCTATCTCCATGCCGGACCCGAGATTTCCGTCGCGTCCACCAAAGCTTTCACCTGCCAGGTCAGCGTGCTGTTGATGATGGCGTTGAAGCTCGGCCGTGGACGCAGATTCTCACGCGAAGAGGGGCTAAAGCTTGCGCAAGAAATCCACGCTATCCCGGAGCTAGTCAGCCGTGTCATCGAGAAAAACGACATGATCGCTGAGATCGCCGCGAAATATTTGGATAACGAGCATGCCTTCTTTATCGGTCGCGGCCCTATGTATCCGGTGGCTCTCGAAGGTGCATTGAAGCTTAAGGAAATTTCATACATCCATGCGGAGGGCTACCATGCAGCCGAGCTGAAACACGGCCCTATTGCCCTTCTTCAGCCGGGTACACCCGTGATTGCCGTAGCCTGCGAGGAGCCTGCGAAGGATAAGACACTTGGCAACGTTGAGGAATGCCGTGCACGTGGAGCAAGGATTCTCGGAATCGTGACCGAAGGAGATGCCGAAGCAGCAGAGGTGATGGATGACGTAATCTCCATCCCACGTGCTCATCCGTTGGTTGCTACAATTCCAGCCGTAGTTGCATTGCAGCTATTCTCCTATCACGTCGCGCGACTTCGCGGATGCGAAATTGATCAGCCGAGAAATCTTGCGAAGAGCGTTACCGTGGAGTGAGCCGTGAGGCTGCTTTTACAGGTAGCGTGTCAGGGATTCCACAGTGCCTTCGTCCAGCTTATTGGCGAGGGCGATGGTGAGATCAACCATCGCGAGGTAGTCCTCGATGTCGATGATCGCGTTGTGCGAGTGGATGTAGCGCGCAGGGACGCCGAGCACAACGCAGGGAATGCCTTGGTTGGCGATGTGGAAGGAGCCAGCATCCGTGCCGCCGCTCCGTCTGACAGTGACTTGATGGGGGATGTTTGCAGCTTTCGCGGTTTGGATGGCGAGTTCGGCAAGGCGGGGGTTTCCAATAGCGCTGGGGTCATACATCCTGATCTGGACGCCTCCTCCGAGTTTGCCCTGACTTTCGAGAATGTTGAATCCCGGTGTATCATCGGCGGGTGGCCCTTCGAGGACGATCGCGACATCGGGTTTTACGAAATTCGCTAGGGTGCGTGCACCACGTAGCCCGACCTCCTCCTGAACGCTCCCGGCGAATACAATTTCATTCGGGTGATCGCTTTGGCTGAGATTGAGCGCGGATTGGATGACGCCCGCCATGCCCACACGGTTGTCGAATGCCTTGGCCATGTAGAGATCCGCCTTGGTCAAAGGGGTGAAAGCGGAGAGCGGCGCGATGGGATCGCCGAGCGCGATATGAAAGTCGTCCTCCAGCTCCCTACGTGATGAGGCGCCGACATCGATAAACATCGCCTCGACCGGCACTGGATTATCACGTTGTGATGGCGGTAGGTAATGCACGGGCTTGCTGCCGATAACACCAGTGATCTTCTCGCCGCTGCGGGTGAGGATTTGCACGCGTTGGCCGAGCATGACCTGCGTCCACCAGCCGCCGATGGTGACGAACTGAATAAAGCCATCGAGCGTGAGGTTTTGCACCATGAAGCCCACCTCATCCATGTGCCCTGCGATGAGGACGCGCGGCCCGTCTTTCCCATGGGCGCAAATGACCGAACCGTTCTTGTCTGCCGCGAGCGGGCCTACATCGGAGAGTTCGTCGGTAAAGATGGCACGGACTTCGTCTTCATGACCGGAGACGGAATGCGCTTCGGTGAGTTCCTGTAGCAGGGAGATGGCTTTGCTTCGCATAAATTCGGATAATGCCGGAAAATAAAATTTAATAAACCTTAAATTTATCGAGGTCAGCGTATCGGATCGGGTTGCGCTCCCGTGAAACTAGGGTCATGTTCTGGCGATGAGATTTGCAGCATTCTTCGTGTATATTTTCAGCCTTGTCGTGGTCTCGGCCTTCGAGCTTCCCGCTGGCTCTAGTCAGTGCGTGGTGGGAGTGGCGGATGGGTGGAATTCCTCAAACGTCACTTTAACATATTATGAGAAGAAAGGCGGGCAGTGGCAGCGAGTCGGGAGCGAGTGGAAAGGTCGCCTCGGCGCAAAGGGGCTGGTGTGGGGCAGGGGAATTCATCCAAACCCCAGTGGCGCTACGCTGAAGAAGGAGGGTGACGGGCGCTCACCGGCGGGCGTGTTCGATCTCGGAGGTGTTTGGGGCTCCCACAAAAGCGTGAAGAAGAACGCGAAGACCTTCTACCATCAGGTGACAACCCGCGATTTGTGGGTGGAGGATGTGAATTCGAAGTATTACAACCAGTTCATCACGCTCGATCATGAGCCATCTACGGAATGGGAAAAGAAAGCGCAGATGGTTCAGAATGACTATCCGCACTCACTGAAAATGTTCATTGGGCACAATGCCTACCCGAATGTGGTGGCAAACGGCGGCTCCTCCATTTTCTTCCATATCTGGCGCAGGGAAGGCGCTGCGGCGACGGCCGGATGCACAACGATGGTGGAGGATAAAATGCGTTGGTTAATAGCAACGGTTGACCCGGGGCGTCGCCCGCTTTACGTCCTCTTGCCCCGAGCGGAATACGAGAAATACAAAACCCTTTGGAAACTGCCATGAACCCTGTAGCCCACCCACCCGCCAACGACACCTTACCTGACGCAAAAGGACACTTCGGCCAATTCGGCGGAATGTTTGTCCCGGAGACCTTGATGACACCTTTGCAGGATCTCGCCAAGGCCTACGAAGACGCGAAGGCAGATCCTGAGTTCCAACGTGAGCTCGATGATCTACTTAAAAACTACGTCGGTCGCCCGACGCCCCTGTATTTCGCAGAGCGGTGGACGGAAAAGCTCGGCGGAGCAAAAATTTACCTCAAGCGCGAAGACCTCCTCCACACAGGGGCGCACAAGATCAACAACGCGCTCGGTCAGATTCTGCTGGCGAAGCGGCTCGGAAAAACCCGTATCATCGCTGAAACCGGCGCAGGCCAGCACGGCGTGGCTACAGCCACTGTCTGCGCACGTTTCGGGATGAGCTGTGTCGTTTATATGGGCGCGGTAGATATGGAAAGGCAGGCGCTTAACGTCGCCCGTATGCGCCTCATGGGTGCGGAGGTTCGTGCTGTCACCGCTGGACAGGCCACGCTCAAGGAGGCCGTGAACGAGGCAATGCGAGACTGGGTCGCCAGCGTGGAAAACACTCACTACATCATCGGCTCAGCACTGGGTTCACATCCGTTTCCGATGATCGTCCGCGACTTCCACCGCGTGATTGGTGTTGAAGCTCGTGAACAGATCCTTGAGCGAGAAGGTAGGTTGCCGGACATGCTTGTGGCCTGTGTTGGCGGCGGATCGAATGCGATCGGCCTATTCCATCCGTTTCTCGGAGATAAAAATGTTCGTATGGTAGGTGTCGAAGCGGGAGGCGACGGGATAATACCCGAGCGCCATGCTGCACGTTTCCAAGGTGGAAAACTTGGCGTTCTGCAGGGCACGAAGACCTGGTTGCTGGCGAACGACGACGGTCAGATCGAGTTGACTCATTCTGTTTCCGCAGGGCTGGATTACGCAGCTATCGGCCCCGAGCATGCATTTCTCCAAGAGGCGGGGCGCGTGGAATACACCTACGCCACAGATGATGAGGCGCTCGCCGGGTTCAAAGATCTGGCTACTACAGAGGGTATCATACCTGCGCTTGAAACAGCTCATGCCATGGCATACATCCTCAAAGTAGCCGGCTCGCTTCCTAAGACAGACATCATCATCGTCAATGTATCTGGCCGTGGTGACAAAGACATGGAGCAGGCGATGAAGTATCTTTCCGCTGAATTGTAGACGGAATAAACCCGCGCCCTCTTGCTCATATTGTAGATCATGAAAAAGTCCATCCTTCTCCTTGCTTCCCTCACATCACTGATTTCGGCGACTTCCTGCACTGCTGAAAAGACCGACCGGACTATGCAGAATAAAGCGCAGGAAAGCATCACACCCGTAGAAGTTCCCGTGAAGGGCGGGCTGGCGCGCGCCTATTTCGCTAGCGGTTGCTTTTGGTGTGTGGAGGCGGTTTACGAAAGCGTCAAAGGTGTGAAAGAATCCTATTCCGGCTACTCTGGCGGGCATACGGATAACCCCACCTATGAGGAGAGCAATACCGGTGATACTGGTCACGCTGAGGCAGTTGAGATCGTCTATGATCCGACGGTCGTGAGCTTTGCGACGCTGGTAGATGTCTATTTCGGCTCCCAGGATGTCACCCAAGTGAATGGCCAAGGAAACGATCGTGGCTCGCAATACCGCTCGATCATTTTCTATCAGAATGAGGAACAGAAGAAGATCATCGACGATAAGATCGCCGCGCTAAACAAAGAACTCGCACCCGAGGAAGTTGCTGCAGAGGTGTATCCTTTTGAGAAATTCTGGATGGGTGAGGACTACCATCAGAATTACGAAACAAACAACCCAGACAACGGCTATATCCAGAATGTTTCGATCCCGCGTCTGAAGAGATTTCAAGAAAAGTTCCCGAACATCCTCAAGGACGGGGCGGGTCACTGAACCGGAGAAATTTCAGCATTTCAGTTTTCAGCTTTTATTACCTTCCATGCCAGATCCGACCTACGTCAGAGACGCCTTCGCGCGAATCGCAGACCGCTATGTGATGACCAACCATGTGCTCTCCATGGGCGCGGATGTCTGGTGGAGGCATGTTGTTACGAAGCGCATCAAGCAACTCCAGCCTGGGAGGCTCCTTGATGTCGCAAGCGGCACGGGTGACCTCGCGCTAACCGTCCAAGACGCAATGCCGGAGTGCGAAGTCATCGCCACCGATTTCTGTGCAGAAATGCTGGAGCACGCCTCGTCTCGCGGAGTTAGAAAAACTCTCGTCGCCGATGCGTTGGATCTGCCTTACGGGGAAGGGGAGTTCGATATCGTCACAGTTGCCTTCGGCCTGCGGAATATGGGGGATTACGAACTCGGCCTGAAAGAGATGCGACGCGTCCTAAAGCCCGGCGGGCATCTTTTTATTCTCGATTTCTCTCTGCCGAAAGGCGTGTTGCGGAAGCCCTACCGTTTCTATCTCCACAATGTCCTGCCGAAGATGGCGGGCTTTCTCACCAAGGAAAAAGATGCCTACGAATACCTCGGTGGCTCCATCGAGCAATTTCCTGCTGGGGAAGCGATGATCGAGCTTCTAGAGAAATCCGGGCTTCAGGAAGGCTCAGCCACACCAATGACCTTCGGCGTCGTGACGGTGTATGAGGCTGTGAAGGGATAGGTTACGGCGAAGCCGAAAGGAGGGGCGGAAATCTACCGCCCGATAAGAATCCGGAAATGGCTAGGCTTGCTGGGCGGAAGATTTCCGCCCCTCC
>JANRFH010000023.1 GCA_030725745.1 Akkermansiaceae bacterium | reverse complement strand
CTTGTCTGGTATGAGGGTATGACAGACTGGGCTCCCCTTTCTACCACCCTTCACATCCTAGAAGGCACACCGGCGCCTCCAGCTTTAACAACCCCACCCCTGACTACAGGAATACCCCAGAACTCCGGTCTCGCCATCACCAGCATGGTGCTCGGCATTCTGACATTCGTCGCCTGCGGACTCACCGCCATCCCAGCCGTCATCTGCGGTCACATGGCTTTAGGAAAAATAAAGCGATCCCAAGGCACTCTCGCTGGCAGAGGCTTCGCTATCACCGGACTCATCACCGGCTACCTCGGATTCATCGTGATGATTGCTGCAGTCGCCGGTCTCGTCGCTCCGATCGTGCTACGCGCGAGCAAGAAGGCAGATACAGTCCAAGCCGTGAGCAATGCCCGCCAGATCGGACTCGCCCTCTTCGGGTTTGAAATGGAATACGATAGCTACCCCGACAGCACCACTGCAGCACTCGTCGCGGAAGAAACGAACACCCCGGAAATCACCGGCACCTCCTCGAATGCCCGCTTCCGCCAACTCTTCAGTGCTGATCTGACCGACAGTGAGGATATGTTTTATGTAAAAGCCGATGGAGTGAGCAAACCGGACGGAGATATTTCGGGCGACAACGCACTTGCCCCCGGTGAATGCGGCTTCGGGTATATCGAGAATGTCCGCACCGATGACAACACCCCCCGCCCCATCGCAATGGCACCTTTCAAAATCGGCAGCGATCAATTCGATCCTCAGCCCCTAGATAATTTGGCCGTCATCCTCTGGACAGACAACACCGTTACCACACTACCCATCGACCGCGCTACAGGCACCGTTCTTCTCGATGGCCAGGATCTCCTCGACCCCAGCCACCCGATATGGGGCGGCACCGCTCCATCCTTGTTGCTTCCAGAGTAATCTAGGTGACAAAGGCATTGGATCGTGAACACCCATCTACTGAAATTCATCCGCTACCCCAATCTTCCCACTGTTCACTGTTCACTCGCCACTGGAGCGCAGCGACCCCACCACCACAAAAACCGAGCCGAAGCTATTGCTCTGCTTCCTCATATCCGCACCGGATCGCATCTGGCTGATATCACCATCCAGAAACAACGCATCCTCACACCCAAGGCTGCGGAAGAGCTCGGCGAACTCATACAGGTTCGGAAATTTCTTCGAATGGAAATCTGACATCGCCATGACTATCTCTCCGTTTTTCGCAACACCCACCCCGTTCCGATGAAGCCGTGAACTCGATCCCGCATTAAACGCAGGATGCACCCTGCCCTCCCGCAGTAACAGCGGCCCCGACTGCACCGCGTATTTCACCTCCACCCCCTCCAGCGGATACTCATCCGTCCTGATTACCGCTGCACCCTGCGAGCCGATCAGGAAAATCCCATTCGGCATCAGGAAGAAATTCCCGTTTCCCGGCTTCCGATTTACCGGCAGCAGCGTCTTTCCATCCTGCACCAGCAACCCGCTCGGCACCCCACCCGGCTCGAAGATCCCGCCGTTCATCAAGGTTCTCAGTTCCACCCCTTCTTTATCAAAATACCCCGCCACCTCTGGAAACGTCCGCCTCTGCTTCCCTTCCCCGTCTTTCCAGAAAATCCTCACCTCCTCCACCGGTACACGTAGGATGTGATAGGTCACCCCATCGATGACTTTCTTCTCTGCCTCCGCGCGAACGATCGATGACAGGAGATAAAGAAGCAGAAAAACGAACGGGATTTTCATCCATGCAATCTAACTGTCCGGATCGGTCGTGCACGAGGAAATATCCCAAAGCGGATGGAGCGAGCTGAACCTCTGTCTTCCCACCCTGTCCGCCGAAGCCTCGGCGAAGGAGGATTTTCACTGGAGCGAAGCGACATACCCCCGCCAGCCACCAAACTCGGAAATATCCCGCGCACCCTCCATCGCAATTGCTTCCGCGATGAAGCCGCAATGTATTACACCCTCCTGCATCAACACTTTACCTATACCCAGAGGTGCTGGGATCATGCTGGTAAAATCGCCGAACGCTTCGGTGGATAAGGACCACACTTCGCAATCAATCGCCACGCCTTGCCCCTTACCGACTCGCACAAGAGCTGGGCGATCCGGCATGCCATCGCCCGCAGGCACCAGATACATCCGGTAGCAGTCTTCGGTCTTCATTTTCGCCAAAAACGTCCCGCCGCGCTTGGTCAGCTGCCAGTTCAAAGGCATGCCCTCAAGGTGAGCACCACAGACAACGATCGGAACTTCATCGAAACCATCCAGCCCGAAATAGGCTGCCTTTTGCCGACCGATCATCTGCTCATACATGGAGCCAAGCTCTAACAGTGCCCGATCCATCCCCACGTGCGCGAAGATCGTCACACCCCACGGCAGCCGCCCCTCATACATACCCGCCGGCAGCGCGAGGGCGGAGTAGTCGAGCAGGTTCATGAAATTCGTGTAGGTGCCGAGAATCGAATTCAGCTTCACCGGCTCCGCCAGCACCTCCGCCACTTTGTAGTTTCTCGGTGTCGTCGGCGTGATGATAAAATCCACCTTCGCCATCTCTTGATCCGCGAGCCGCTTGCACTCCGCCAGCTTGTAACGCGCCTCGAAGAAGTCGCTTGCCAGCGGAGTCTTGCCACCTTCAGTGATCTGTCGCGTCACTGGAAAGACCGCTTCTGGTTTCGTCTCGATGAACTCACGTATCCCCACATAGCGCTCAGTGACCCACGGCCCCTCGTAAAGCAGCTTCGCCGCCTTCAGAAACGGCTCAAGGCTGATCTCCACCACCTCAGCATCCAGCCCTTCAAACTGTTCGATTGCCTCATCAAAAAGATCCTCCGCCGCATCCCACCCGAAGAACTGCAGATCCTGGCGCCTTGGCACACCCATCTTCGGCTTGCCGGAAAAACGTTTCCACTTTTCCGGAGGCTTGCGGCTCCAGGCCTCCTCCGCATCGTATTTCCCCGCCACCAGCAGCACCTCGTCCGCATCGTCACAGGTATGTGCGAAGACCGAGACACAATCGAGCGACTTGCAGGCATCCACTACACCTCTCGTAGAAATGTATCCCAGCGAAGGCTTGAGCCCGATCAAGTCATTAAATGCCGCAGGCACCCGACCCGATCCTGCTGTATCAGTCCCCAGTGAAAAAGCCACCAGCCCCTTCGCCACGGCAATCGCTGAGCCGCAGCTCGATCCACCCGGCAGGTATTCCTCATCAAACCCGTTCTTCGGAGCACCATGCGGCGTCCTCACTCCCACCAGCCCGGTCGCGAACTGATCGAGATTCGTTTTCCCGAAACAAACAGCTCCTGCCTCCTGCAAGAGCCTAATCACTGTTGCTGGCTCCTCTGGGTCATAAGAAAACTCCGGACAAGCGGCAGTCGTCGGCATGCCTTTGACATCGATATTATCTTTCGCAACAAACGGCACTCCATACAACGGCGCCTCCGAATCCAATCCTTCGATCTGCGCGAGGACATCCTCCCAGCTTGCCTTTAAAATGAAAATCCCGCCGTCGTTGTCATCGCGGATGGTTTCCCAGACACCGCGCAAAACCTCTTCCACATTCCGCCCATCCGCGTAGGCCTTTTTGAAATCCCGTATCGTCTTCATATCATTTTCCAGTCTTAAGAATCAGCAGCGGATCACCCGCCTTCACCATCGCGCCCGGTGCCACGAGCACCTCAAAAATCGTCCCCGCCTTAGTGATCGGCACGGTCATTTCCATCTTCATCGCCTCAAGGATGAGACCCGTAGCGCCCTCTGCAACGGCTTCGCCAGCCTCCACCTCGACCCTCCAGACACTGCCCATCATCGGCGACTCTACGAACTCGCAGCCCTCGGGCAGTTCGATCTCCACGCTCTCCGCCACCGCCTCTTCCATCTCAGCAAGGTTCAGTCCAGCCTCTTCCCAGCGCTGCCTCTCATCGGCAAATGCTTGTCGCTGGTGCGCCCGGAAGTCCGCGATACTGTCCTTCTCTTCTTCAAGAAAGCGCAGGTAATCCCCGAGCTTGAACCGCTCGGTGACGATCTCGGGAACGAATTCCCCGGTGAGGATTTCACGCCGCAGATCCAGCAGTTTTTCCGGAGAAACTTCCTCCCATCTCAGCCTGTCGAAAAAGCGTAGCAGCCAGCGTTCCGTGAAAACCTCTGTCTCGCGATACTTGTTCCAGATCGGAGTCGTCCTTCCCACAAACTGATATCCACCCGGCCCCTCCATGCCATAGATGCACAGATACGCCCCGCCGATGCCGACTGCATTCTCCGGTGTCCATGTGCGCGCCGGATTGTATTTCGTAGTTACCAGACGGTGACGTGGATCCAGAGGTGTTGCGACCGGAGCGCCAAGGTAAACATCGCCCAAGCCCATTACTAGATACTCCGTAGAATAAACAATCTCCTTCACCTGCTCGATGGAATCCAGGCCATTGATACGACGGATGAACTCGATGTTGCTCGGGCACCACGGCGCATTTGGATTAACGCCTTTCATGTAGCGCTCAATGGCCAACTGAGTGCTTGGGTCGTCCCACGCCAGCGGCAGATGCACCACCCGGCTCTCTACCTCCGCATCCTCCAGCGCGGGAAGTTTCTCCAAACCACCTAGGAGCAAAGCCACCACTTCCGCCTCGCTTGTCTTCCAAGGATCATAATGAACCTGTAGCGAGCGGATGCCGGGAGTGACATCGACAAAGCCCTTGCGCGGCTCCTCACGAAGCCACTCGTAGAGCAGATGGACGAGGAAACGCAAACGCAGATCTAGGATCATTTCCCCGACTTCGAGCAGGACATACTCATCGCCCGCACGCCGAATCACAACTTCCTCACCTTGCACAGCACCCCGGGCGACAACCACTTCTTCGGATGCTCCTTCATTCAATATCGGATAGTCTCCACCATTTTCTAACCAATCTTCCACCAACGCCGCCTGCATTCGTGCGACTTCCAATCCGACAGGATTGAAACGCACCTTGTCACCCGGCTTTAGCTGCCCAACCTTCCAAAGCTCCGCCTCGATGATTGTCACCGGACAAACGAATCCACCCAAGCTGGGGCCATCGGGGCCGAGAATCACCGGCATGTCACCAGTGAAGTCCACAGCGCCCACAGCGTAGGCATTATCGTGAATATTCGATGGATGAAGCCCCGCCTCGCCGCCGTCCTTACGCGCCCATTTCGGCTTGGGGCCAATCAGCCGCACGCCCGTCCTTGCCGAATTAAAATGCACCTCCCACTCGGTCGTGAAGAACGTTTCAATGTCCTCCTCCGTGAAAAAGTCCGGCGACCCATGCGGTCCATAAAGCACCCCGATTTCCCAGTTACCCTCAAAGCAAAGTTCTTCCCTCTTATTTGAAGTTTGGGATTTGAAAGTTGAGAGTTGAATTTCCAGCACATCCCCCGCCACCAACGCTCGCCCTCCGTGCCCACCGAATTTACCCAAGGTAAAAGTCGATTTGCTACCCAAGTAGTCCGGAACATCGATACCTCCTGAAATCGCCAGATAAGTCCTGCAACCGTCCGTGCCTTTCCCTAGCTCCAGCACCTGGCCTTTCGCCACGGAAATCGCCTTACCGTTCTTCACCGCCACACCACCCAGAGTAGCTCCCATATCAGCACCCGTCAGCGCGATCTGCGTATCAAAGCCGAACTTAAGACCCGGCCCCGCCATTGTGCACTCCAGCGCCGCCGCATCCTTGTCATTGCCAACCAACTGGTTTGCCAAACGGAACGAAAGAGAATCCATCGGCCCCGAAGGTGGAACTCCAACATCCCAGTAACCCAAGCGACCCGGCCAATCCTGTACGGTGGTCATCGTACCACCACGCAGCACCTCGACGATGCGTGGTGAAAACTCCAGAGTATCTAGCCACTTCGTGCCGACCCCGCCGACCTTAAAAGGTTCGCTGGAAATGATGTGTGCAAGGTAATCAAGATTCGTGCGTATCCCGCCGATCTTCGTCACCTCCAGTGCATCCGCCATTTTCGTCAGAGTCTCCTCACGTGACTCGCCCTTCACTTGGATCTTCACGAGCAAAGGATCGTAGAAAGTCGAGACCTCGGTGCCTGCGGCGATCCATCCATCGCACCTCACTCCCTCTGGATATTTTACCTCCGTGATCAGGCCAGCGCTTGGCAGGAAATTTTTCGCCGCATCCTCCGCATACACACGCACCTCCATCGCAACGCCTTTGACCGCAATTTTATCGATTGCGGCAATCGGATTGTCGCCGGCTCCCAGCCGTACCATCCACTCCACCAAATCCACACCCGTCACCAACTCGGTCACACCGTGCTCAACTTGCAGGCGCGTGTTCACCTCCAGGAAATAGAATTCCTCCCTGTCTTTATCGAAAAGGAACTCCACTGTCCCAGCCGAGCGGTATGCCAAGGATTTACCCAGCCGTACTGCCGCCGCGAAAAGCCCCTCACGCATTTCATCGGTCAAGCCCGGTGCAGGCGTTTCCTCCACCACCTTCTGGTTCCGCCTCTGTGCCGAGCAATCCCGCTCGCCCAATGCCAGCACCTTGCCCTCACCATCCCCGAAGATCTGTACCTCGATGTGACGAGCCCTTTCCACAAACCTCTCAAGGAAAACCCCGGCTTCACCGAAATTCGATTTCGCGAGCCTCACCACCTTTTCGAAAGCGGCTTTCAGCTCATCCACCGAGCGGCAAACCTCCATCCCGATGCCACCGCCACCCGCAGTACTTTTCAACATCAGTGGAAAACCGATCCCCTCCGCCTCAGAAAGTGCCTCCTCAAGGGAAGCGACCAGCCCGGTGCCCGGACAAAGCGGCACCTCCGCCGCCACAGCCAAATCACGTGCCGTATGTTTCAAACCAAATTTCCGCATCGATTCCCCAGTAGGCCCCAGCCACACGCAACCCGCTGCCTCGATACGCTCCGCGAAAACGGCGTTCTCACTCAAAAGCCCATATCCCGGATGCACCGCCTCCGCGCCGCTCTCCGCGATCACTTCCATGATCCGCTCCACATTGAGATAACTCTCGCTCACCGGCCCCGACCCCAGCAGATAGGCCTCATCCGCCCCGAGCACATGCGGAGCCTCGCGATCAGCCTCGGAATACACCGCCACCACTTTCACCCCGAGATCA
Organism: Akkermansiaceae bacterium; assembly: GCA_030725745.1. Classification (GTDB taxonomy): domain Bacteria; phylum Verrucomicrobiota; class Verrucomicrobiia; order Verrucomicrobiales; family Akkermansiaceae; genus Luteolibacter. The sequence continues at coordinate 87,911 of JANRFH010000023.1, read as the reverse complement.
CGCAAAGTCCGGCTTACCCGCACCGCGATCTCACCCCGATTCGCTATCAATACCTTTTTGAACATGAAACTTTAAATTTTAAACTCTAAATCTCAACAAATGCTCTTCCTTAGCGCCTTCGCGTCTTAGCGGTTAAAAATCAGCACTTCAACAGGCGTGGGATTCCAGCCGTTGCAGGGATTATTGAGCTGAGGACAATTGGAGATCAGCGCCACCACATCCATCATCGCACGCATTTCCACGTACCTGCCCGGCGCGGAAATTCCGTCCGCAAAACTCAGCTCACCCGCAGGTGTCACCGGCACGTTCATGAAGAAATTGATATTGCATGTGATGTCCACGATCCCCCCGCCCATTTCCTGAACACCGCGAATAAAACTATCTCGGCAGGCATGCATCGGCTCCTTGTCCAAGGCGTAGCGCATCGTGTTGCTCTCGCGCGAGCACGCACCACCCACCGTGTCATGCCTACCGCAGGTATCCGCCACGATTTCCAAAAGCACATTGCCCCGGTTGGAAATCAGTTTCGATCCCGCTGTCAGATAAAGCGCTCCCTGCTTTTTGATCGTATCGCTCGCGCTGTAGCGCTCAGCGAGATCACCTGCCCTGTAGAAAAGCGTATCCGCCGCCTGATTACCCTCAAGGTCGTGGATACGGAAAACCTCACCCTCTTTGATTTCCCTCCACCAGTAATCTCCAGCACCGATCACCGACCGATACACTGCTGTTTCTGCAATCATTTCACTCTCTTTCATTTCAAAAACGGAGTTCGTAGTAGTTCAGGGTGTTCTCGAAAGCTCTCCCGTTTTCTGGATGGGAGTTGATGCATTCATCATCCGCATCGACAAACACCTCTTCAAAAACCTCCAGCAGCACCGGCTTGGAAACATATTCCCCTCCGGGTGCGAGCGGATGCTGACAGGTATTCATCACCACCAGGGCATCCATTTCCAGACGCAGGCTCACGGAGTCACCGGTCTTCGAGTTCTCCTCCACATAGCTCAGGGCACCTTCCTCATCGGTGACGACCTTGCTGAACCAGTTCACGTTCGGCATCCAGTCCTTCTCGCCCATGCCCCATTTCGCCAGCTCGATCAGAAAACATTCCTTTCCACTTCGATACCAATCATTCAGCCCCTCCTGATAGGAGAGCTCTCCGTATTTCGCCTTTACCTCATCCGCATCGCTCGTCCCGCAGACCGTGTCATGCCAGCCCACAGTTTCCGCCACGATGGAGGCGATGAGTCGCCCCATGTCTGTATGCAGGCACAACCCCTGTTCCAGGAAAAATACCTGCTGCCCCTTGAGCGTGTCCGGCATGTTGTAGCGCTCCGTGCGCTGATCCGCGTTGTAGAGCATCATGCCCACATTCGCTCCGCCTTCGAGATCCGTCAGCTTCAAGACTTTACCACGGCCGATCACTTTCGACCACATGCCCGCTCCGGTGAGCTCCGTTTTGTAAATCGCTTCGTTCATATGCTCTGGAAATTTCATTTGGAACCCTTCGCATGCAGCGGAGGAATGAGGTTCGGAGTCAGTGTCAGATTCGCGCTTTTCACCCCCTTGCAAGTGACCAGTTTGTTCGTGATCTCCCGCAACCTCCGTGCCGGCCCCTGCATCAGCACCACCTCCAGCACATGATCCGCCTCCAGCAGGATGTGCTGAGAGGAAATCACCTCCGCGATGTGCTCCCGCATGATCTTCGAGAGATCCCGCAGAAGCGCACTCTTCGACTCGTCATAAACCAAGGTCAAAGTCCCCGCCATTACCTCCGTCCCGATCTTGCTCAGGTGCTGAGCCGCCTGTGCATGGATCATCTCGGAAATCGCCTGAGAACGGCTGTCAAAGCCACGTTCATTCACCACCCGATCCAACGACCGAAATGTCTCCTCAGCCATTGAGACTGTCACCCGCCTCAGTCCTTCCGCTGCATCGTCTTTCCCCACATTGAAAGAAAAGCAAGCAACAGGCCAAATATGAAGTTTTTTCTAGTTCTTCATACCGCTTCTTGGGCTTTGATCCTCCCGGCCAGATACTTTTGGAAATGCCAGATCGGTTCCTCCAGATGACTCAGCCGACCCTGCGCATAACCAGCGGATCTCATGCCCATCTGGGTCGCCGCACAGACCTCCATATCCTCCATGTGAAAGGCGATGCCACCTTCAACCTCCTTCGCCTTAATCCCTTCATAGTCCTCTATCTCCAAAGTTTTCCGGGAAACGATCATCGTCGTCATCAGCGTGCAGGTCTCTGCCCCTGTCGGCAGCAAACGATACCAATAAACCCGGTCGGGAGCGGTGAACAAAAGGAAGTTCGGAAAACCCAGGTAGATGCCCCACTCCAGCAGATCCTTACCCTCCAAGCCGTCAAAGACCGGAAACGGCGTCCCGGCATCTCCCGAGGCCTCGATCTTTTCCTGCATCTCCTTTTTCAGCGGCAGATGCATCGCTGAGAACTCTGGGTCATACGGTTCCGTCCAACAGCCCTTCGCCGGAAGGAATGGCTCCAGCGTTTTCATATGCGCCCCGAGGTGGTGATACGCCTCCATGAAATTCTCCAGCAGGATCTTCCAGTTGAACGCGCACTCCCAATGCTGAGACCAGACGAGCTCAGCCTTCCCCATATCCCATTTACCCACGAAATCCTTTTTCAGCCTTCCATATTTTTCAGCCAAGGGCGCGATCTCATCCGACAAGGTCACGAACACAAATCCCTCCCAGATCTCGCTGCGGTAACGGTGCAGGCACACCTCGCTCCGATCAAACCCCTCCGCCTCCTGCATCTCCGGCGCCCCCACCAGCTTACCCGTCAGATCGTAGCTCCACAGATGATACGGACAAAGGATCACTCGTTTGTTCCCCTCATCCGGATGGCCACAACCGCTAGGCATCACATCCATGCCCCGGTGCCTGCACACCCGAGAAACCACACGAATCTCCGCATCCTTCCCGCGCATCACCAGCATCGGCTCCCCACCCACATCCACCCTCACGAAGTCGCCCGCCTTCACCACCTGCGAGACATGGCAGACGGAAATCCACTCCTTGCGAAAAATCTCCTTCGTCTCGAACTCCATGAAAGCGGCATCCGTGTAAACCCCGGAAGGCATCGTCTCCGAGCGCTCCCTTGGCTTCGCTGCATTTTGCAAAACCCCTTCGAAAATCCCCGTCGTGTCATTCATCATCGATCTAGCAGTTATATTTCCTTTCAAAACGCTCCTTCAACCTCGCTGCCATCCACAAGTTCAACTCACCCAGATCTGCCACCGGCTCCTGCGTATATGGAGCCATCTGAAGATACCCGTCGGGGCCGAACTCCGGAGTCATCGTAACCTCAGTAAAACCCCGCGCCGCCATTGCATCCCAGACCACATCCCACCAGCCCTCATGCGATACCAACGCATACTCATACTCAGGCGCGCGCGGATCCGGCACCTGCGCTCCCTGCGAATACCCCACCCTTGGCTGGATGTGATAAGCATGCTCCGCCGCTAGCTCCAGGATGCCACGCTCCTGATCCAGCACTAGGCGCTCTGTAACCACACACCAGTGGCTGAAATCGCAGGTGATTTTTAGACCCGGCAGCTCCTTGAGCACCTCCCGCATCAACCACGGATTGTGGCTGTAGCGTCCACGGTGAGTCTCTACGGAAATCGGAATCCCGTGTTTCTCCTCAAGATACAACACCCCCTCATGAAACCTCATCGCCTCCATGAAATCCCATCCGTCATACCCACCCATCGTGTTCACAAAAATGGGTTCCCCTTCCAAACTCCTGACCACCCCCGCCTCAAGGGACTCCAAATGTTCCCGAGCTGATTTCCCCGGCAGTGGCACGAAAATCCCCTCCGGAGTGCAGGTGCTCACTTCAGCAATCCACCGAACCCCTCCTTCCTTCAGATCATGGAAAAAATCCTTTCGTGCCCCATCATTCATCGGTGCAGGAGCCTCCAATCCCTCGAACCCCGCCTCCTTCGCCAGCCAGATCGCCTCCGGCACACTCCCTTCATGCCCCCACAACGTCTTGAAAAAAGAAGCCTTCATTGAAAATCGATGGTTGAAGGTTGAAAGCACAAATCCCTCACCACCCGGAAACCCAGATTGTCCCACCTTGCTTCCTGCGGCGCCCAGTCACGCCACGAAGCCCTAAGCACCCTCGGTAGGTGATCCCAACCGCCTCCACGAATCACCCTCCGCCCCCTCACACCACCCGATGTCCAAGCTACAAGCGAATCCGGCGCCGCCTGAAATCCCGCATGCCACACATCCTCCACCCACTCGCACACATTCCCGATCATATCATGCAAGCCGAAGCCATTCCGGGGGAAGCTCCCCACCGGCACCAATTCACCACACCCCACCACCGCACCTAGCTCGTCGTAGAAATAGTTCGCGTCTTCTGTCGAAACATCCGCCCCGTGAGGGAAAACCGAAGTGCTCCCACCCCGGCACGCATATTCCCACTCCGCCTCGCTAGGCAGACGATACCCATGCCCCAGCTCCCGGCAAAATGCCTTCGCGTCTGCAAAATTCACTCCCACCACCGGGCAGGCATCATCCAAAAAAGCCAGAATCCCCTCTGGCAAGCCCCCCATCACCGCACGCCACTGCCCCTGCGTCACCGGAGTTCGCAACATCTCAAAACACACCGAAACCACAATCTCCCTAGCAGGCAACTCCACCCCCGAGACAAACTTGTCCTCAGCCACACCTCCCATCCGGAATCTCCCGGGCGGAATTGGAACCATGTCCAACTTGCCGACATCAACCGGGTAATGGAGATTCTTTGTCATACCTAGGCAACTCACAGCATTTTCCAGCCCACTTCAGCTCGTCATTCGTCCAGCACTGATCCACCGGTGAAAATTTCTCCGGCTCATCAAGAGAACAGGTGCTCACCTCGAACAAATCTGGAATCCCCGGATCGAAAAACATCAGTGGCGTCCCGCACTCCCCGCAAAACGATCTCTCCCTCTCCGCGAAACAAACCACCTTCGGCTTGCCCTTTGTCCAAGTGATCGCGCCGCTTCGGAAAAACGTCCAAGCCACCGCCGGGGCACCGCTTGCCTTCCGGCAGTCTTCGCAATGGCACAGAGTCGTCTGCAAAGCCTCTTCCGAAAGTGCATACCGCACCGCACCACATAGACATCCTCCTTCAATCATATTTCACCCCCGGCAAAGCTTCCCACTCATCCTTAGGAAGCGGTGGTTCCTCTGTCTTCGCCTTCTCTAACAGCGCCACCAGACCCTCCACCATTTTCCCGAAAAGTAATTCCCCCTCCTCCGCCGTCGCCTGCGAAGGATTGCCCGTGACACCGTTCAGGCTCGTCTGCGCCACCGGATAGGAAAACACCGTGCCGCCCGTCCTGTCCTCGTCATCGCTTTCCGCAAGCCTGTCCATCTTTACCAGCTCTGGAAATAGATGCATCATCAGCGAGGTCTCCGCCCGGTTCGCATGGAGATCGTCCGCATCACTTGTGTATGCAGCCCAAACGCCCTCCCCCGTCTGGAAAGCATGCGCCAGCCCGATCTGCAGCCTCCCCATGTATTCCAGACGGATCTGATCCACCGCCACACGCGCCGGAGCGTCGTTGCCGAAATGCGAGTTCACCAAAAGCAACCTCTTCCAACCCGTCGCCACCGCCCAAGCGGCGAGCTCCCTGAGAACGGAAATGAAAGTCCCGTGCCGTAGTGAAAACGTCCCCGGCCACTTCGGCGTATGCCCTTGGGAAACTGTGTATCTCAATGCAGACATCACAGGCACCCCCGTCCTCGCAGAAGCAGCCTTGCAGACTTCTTCCACCAACAGGGTATCCATCCCCACCGGCAGATGCGGCCCGTGCTGCTCCGTCGCCCCCATCGGAAGTATCAGCAAACCGCCGCTCTCATCACGTAGCCGTGAAATTTCCGGCCATGCGAAGTTTTCTAAAATGACGGGTTCCATAGCCTCAGAACATCCTCGCATAAGTATCGATCTCCCATTGGCTCACCCTCTGATGGTACTGCCGCCACTCCTCGCTCTTGTAGGTGATGAATTCATCGCGCAGCTCCTGCCCGAGTGTTTCCGTCACGAAAGGATCCGCGGCAAAAGCCGCCACCGCCTCGTCCAGTGTGCGGGGCAGTTCGCAAATTCTCGCCTCCTCCAATTGCTTAGGCGTCCACTCGTAGAGGTTTGCCTCCATCGCTGGTCCCGGATCGAGATTCTCGCGTATTCCCTCCAGCCCAGCCGCAAGCGCGAGCGTTGCGGCGAGATACGGATTGCACGCCGCGTCCGCGTTGCGGCTTTCGAAGCGGCCTCCACCCATCGGCACGCGCACCGAGTTTGTGCGGTTGTTTTTGCCGTAGCTGTTGAAAACCGGTGCCCAGGAATAGTAGGACATCAGCCCCTTTCTCACGAGGCGCTTGTAGCTGTTCACCGTCGGCGCGAAAGTCGCACACAATGCCGGCCCGTGTTTCAAAATCCCCGCAATGAACTGGTAGCCGAGCGTTGTCATCCCCAGCCCGCGCGGATCATCCTCCACCTTGCACTTGAAAAGATTTTCGCCCGTATCCTTGTCGAAGAGCGACATGTTGAAATGCGCTCCGCTCCCCGTCTTGTCCGCGAAGGGCTTCGGCATGAAGGTCGCGAGCAGTCCCTCCTCAGCTGCATAATGCTTCGCCATCAGACGGAAGAAAATATACCGGTCGCACATTGTCAGCGCATCCGCGTAGTTGAAATCAAACTCAAACTGCGAATGCGTGTCCTCGTGATCCAGCGAGTAGAGATCCCAGCCGAGGTCATTGATCGTGGTCGAAACCTTGTCCAGCCAAGTGTAGCGGTCGAGGAAACGCTTCACATCATAGCAGGCCTTCTTCTGGTTGTCGTCCGGATTGGGGACTTCCAGCTTGCCCTCATCTGTCAGCCTCAGGACGAAGAGTTCACACTCGATCCCCAGATTCATGCCGAAGCCCATTTCAGCAGCCTTTGCGATCTGCTTCTTCAGTGCCACCCGCGTATTGATCTCATAAGGCTCGCCATGAAACGTATTGTCCGCCGGGAACCACGCTACCTCCTTGTTCCAAGGCAGGATGATCAGCCCATCCAGATCTGGCACTGATGCGATCTCGTCATCATTCGGACTCTGGCCCAGTCCATCCAAGGCATATCCGGTGTAGAGCTCGCTCCCCCCGGCGAAATGCTCGAAGTGATCGATAGGCACAAATTTTCCCTTCGGCACCCCGTGGATATCCACATAGGCACCCACACAATATTTCACCCCCTTGGCCTTGAGCTCCTCTTTCATCGCCGTGGCCTTCGCTTTTTCTTCTTCTGTCATCTTCATAAGTTTCTTATCAAAAGTATGATCGCGACGGGTTATATTCTTCCCCGCTGCGTTGTATGGAAATTCAGATCACATCAGGATCAGGCTTCGCAATTCGCATCACCGGAGCCTCTTTCTGCTCGCGCCCCGGAGGATGGATCAAGTGCTCGATGTGCTTGCGCGTCGCACCGAACAAGGGCTCGAAAACCTGATCGTTCGAGCGCGGCCTAGAAACCGGCACCTCCACCATTTCGCGGAAGCGTCCGGGATTGGCATCCAGCACGAGGATCCTATCGGAAAGGAAAACCGCCTCATCCAGATCGTGCGTGATGAACACGATGGTGATGTCCACGTTTTTCCAGATCTCTAGAAGATAGTTCTGCATCTCGCAGCGCGTCTGCGCATCCAGTGCACCGAAAGGCTCGTCCATGAAAAGCACCTGCGGCTGATTTGCCAGCGCCCTTGCAATCGCTACCCGCTGCTTCATCCCTCCGGAGAGCTGATAGGGGTATGCATTCTCGAATTTGCTCAGCCCCACCAGATCAATCCACTGCCTCGCCTCGCGCTCAGCCGCCACCGAGGAAGTCCCGGAAACCTTGGGGCCAAACATCACGTTCTCCTTCACCGAAAGCCATGGGAATAGCGTGTATCCTTGGAAAACCATGCCTCGATCCGGCCCCGGCCCCGAAACGGATTTGCCACCAACAAGCACCTCGCCAGAGGTCGCCGTCTCCAGCCCTGCTAGTATGCGCACCAAGGTCGATTTCCCGCAGCCGGATGGTCCAATAACACAGGTAAATTCGCGCTTGTGCACGGAAAACGAAAGATCCTTTAGCGCCGTGACCGCACCCCTTGATGAATCAAAGACTTTCGTCAGCCCTTTCACCTCAAGGGCGACCGGGCGCTCCACGAGCCGCGCAAAACGCGCCGCAACCTCGGGCGTCTGATCTAGATATGATGGCAGCGTCTCGATGGTGGTCATGGTGATTCAGTGGAGGGTCTGAGTTTGCGGCGTGCTTCGCGAGCCAGCTCATCCTGCATGATCCGCTCGTTCGCGGCGCTAGCCACGGTGCGTATCGGCCACGTCACAAAACTCGCAACCGCTCTGGAAATTCTCCCGGACGTTCCCGCCCATGGGAAAAGCACCCCGTGGAACCACGCAAGAATCTGATCCGTCACAAACCCGGTGATACCAATCAGGATAATCACCGGAAACACCTGGTCAAAATTACGGAAACGCCCCTGCGTCTCGATGACCTCTGTGAGACCGCTTTTCACGCCGATCAACTCTGCAATGACCAGCCATGTCCATGCCCACCCGAGTAGGATGCGTAGGTCATTATAGAGGTTCGGGGCGATCCCCGGCAGCACCACGCTGCCGATCATTTGCCTTGGTTTTGCCCCGAGTGTCTGCGCTGCCTCCAAGAGAGCCGGATCAAGCAACCTGGTGGTTTTCGAGATCATCAGGATCATGTGAGGAAGTGTCCCGATCAAGACAAGCGCGATCTTCGGCGAGTCCCCGGCGGCAAGCACAGCGACCAGCAGAGTGCTGAAAGTCGGCGCAGGCATGTAGCGGAAGAAATCCGTGAACGGCTCCAGCAACGTCGAAAAAAAGCTGTAGGTGCCGCAGAGGATTCCTATCGGCACACCGATCAAGCATGCCCAGAGAAAGCCTCTGAAAATGATGCCCAGCGAACTGCGGTAACGCTCGCCCATCGTCGCTCCATCGTTGCGAGGAGGTCTTGTAAAAAGTGACCACCCGGTCTCAATGACTTCATCAGGCGCCGGCAGGTAGGATGGATTCGCCGGCTTGCCCTGCGGCACCAGCTTCAGAAGCGGCTCTTCAGGAAGGGATTTGTATTCGAAAACGGGCGATGAGGAGGCAAGGATTTCCCAGTTTTTCCGGACAATCTCCATATTCTCATCATTCAGTGCGGGGAGTTCCCGTTTTCCGGTCGCGATATCTCTCCAGAAAAGGTAGATCTCTTTGTCGTTCTGCGCATCCCTCTCATCCAACCAACCGGCCTCGATAACCAGCGGCGAGATCTGCCGCAGCAGCTTCTGGTTCTTGCGTTTCGAACCCTCGCGCTCGGAGGCATTTTCCTCCCGCACATCGTTGACGTATTTGGGAAAATAATCCTTCGGAAGGTGATCCCCCGCCGTTAGCACCGTCGATGAACCCTCTCGCGATGCGGCGACAGTGATTTTCACATCAGGGTGCCAGATGAATGGCACGTAGGAAACAATGCACCATAGTGCCGCAGGCAAGCAGAAGGAGAAGACCGTCAGCAATGACTTTCTCCCCGGAGACAGATCCTTGCGGATTCGAAACCAGTCGGAAAATATGCGCGGTCTGCTCATGAGGATCGTATGTGAGGACAAAAGAAAGGCGGGAAGTCATTCCTTCCCGCCTCAGGTGAATCACTCGGATTTCATCGATTCCGCATAAGCCTTTGTGAAGGAAGGATCGAGATACTTGTCCACATCCAGAGGCTTCTCATACACCTCAAACTTCACGTTGAAATCATCGACGATCTTCGAGGAGCCATAGATCGATTCAAGACCCTCGGCTTTCTCCCAGCGCTCCAGCGCCTCGTCGAGCTTAAGAATGAAGGTGCCCTTCAGGAAGGCCTCGTATTCCTCAGGCTTGATGCCGACACGGGCGGAAAGAATTTCCAGTGTCTCGTCGAGGTTTTCCTCGTCGCGGATGAAATCGGCGATCTTATACCAGACACCTACCACCTTCGCCCAATCTTCCTTGCGGGAGTCGAGACTTTCCGGGGAGACGTAGAGAAGGTCATAGATGATGCCGGGAGCATCTGCTGAGGTAAATACCGGCTTGGAACCAGGAACCACCTTGAGCGCCTGTCCCGAGCTGGGCTGCCATGCGCCGATTGCATCCACTGCCTTCGCCTCGAAAACCTGTGGGGTCTCGTTCGTCGGCGTGTTCACGATGCTCACCGTCGCCGGATCAACGCCGTTCTGCTCGAGACCAGTCAGGAGAAGTAGATGAGAAACGAAGCCCTCCTCAAGACCCACTTTTTTACCCTCGAGATCCTTCACAGACTCGATGCCGGGTGCAGCTACGATCATGTCGTTTCCATTGGAGAAATCGTTGATGATGATGCCGACGGATGGTTTTCCGGTCGCCCCAGTGACGAGGGCGTCACCGTTGGTCATGCAGACGGCATCCACTTTCCCAGCCACGTAGCCGTCCATGGATTCGACGTAATCCATCCAGGCAAACTCGACATCCACACCAGCCTCCTTGAACCAGCCTTTTTTGATACCGATCTCCCATGCGATCCAGCCCGGCCAGTCGGAGTAGGCGATTTTCAAGGGCTCTGCGTTTGATGTTCCCATTCCTATTCCAGCGAAACAGGCCGCCAGCAACCCGATCATTGATGCTCTTCTGATTTTCATAAGTCTTCTTGGTATTCTAAGGTTCTGGCTCCCTACGGTATGAAATTTCACGGAAACCTTCACACCCTGAGTAGCAACGCCCGTACCACTTCGAAAATGCCGAGGCTTTACGGAGCCCTCCAGAGCTTCTGAAAACAGCTACTCCTCGATCATTGAGGTGCTTTTGATGACTCCCTCTCTCGCCACCATCGCAAACCAAAACCCAGTCCACCCAGCGCCACGGAGAAACACCCCATGAGGATCGGCAGAAGCCAGTGATGGGAAAAGTAGTCAATTCTCGATTGATGCGGCGAGTCTGTCAGGAAGCGGATCGGGATGACATCCCCCACCTCGTATTCCCGCCCGCCTCCGGTGGAGGAACGGTCGGAAAAACTCTTACCCTTTTCGTTCACATAGGAATAAACCGGATTACGGCTCACATGCCCCTCATCATCCTTCCGCTCGATGATCTCAGTAACGGTCGCCTCGGTTTGCATACTACTCGCGAGGAAATAGATCGAGTAAACCGAGGAGGTGACGGCTGCTAGCAGGAATACCCCAGCCCCTACATAGCACAAGATCCATGGCACCGGCGAAACAGGCCGCCCTGTCTGGAATTGCGCGCCCAGTGTCATACCTTTTGTAAGGCCGATCATGAAACCAATCGCCATGCCTCCGAGCAAAGTTGCCGCAAAGGCAATGACGAGGATCAGCGAGGTGTTCATATAATTCCGTCGCAGAGGCTAGCAATTCGGAACACCCCGTCAACGCCTGTGGGATCTGATACCAAGATACCACAAATTTCGGTATTCCCCTCCCCGCGCCCCCTCCCCATCCTTCCTCCAGTGAAAAAAACCACCGGACTGCTCATCCCCGCTTTCTCCACACGCCGTGAGGGCGATCTTGGCATCGGCGATGTGCTGGGCATGCGGCGCTGGGTCGATTGGGCGGCGCAATACGGGGTTGGCTTCCTACAGCTCCTACCGATCAATGAAAACGGCACCGACGAAAGCCCTTACTCCGGCATTTCCTCCATCGCCCTCGATCCCATCTACCTCGCCTTTGAGGAGGGCGAACTACCTTATATCACCCACGCAGATACCGAAGCCGCGCGCATGGATCTTGGGGAAAAAGTGCTCGAATCGCACCATGTTGATTACCCGGTGGTGCGCGCCGCGAAAATGGCTCTGCTGGAGATTTCCTACATGCGCTTCCGGTCAGATGAGGACAATGCGCTGGCAGTTGAGTTTGCAAAGTTCCACACGCAACATCAAGAATGGCTTTCCGACTACTGCATTTTCAAGCTCCTCATCGAGATCCACGGCAGCCACCTCACATGGGACGAATGGCCGGAGGCATGCCAGAGCCAGCACGGCGCTCTCGCTTTCGTCGCAGAGCTGCGCAAAAAAGATCCGGAGGCCACCGCCGCGCGGCTCGAATACTTCGCCTACGTCCAGTGGCTGTGCTTCCGCCAATGGCTTGCTCTGCGCGCACACGCGGATTCCGTGGGAGTAAAACTCATGGGAGACATCCCCATCGGCGTCGCCTTCCACTCTGCAGATGTGTTTTTCTACCGCAGCAGCTTCCACACCGATTGGTTCGGCGGCACCGCACCGGAAGGCTACAGCGCGGAAAACCCTTTCATCCACGAGTGGGGGCAAAACTGGGGCGTTCCGCTCTACAATTGGGATGCCATGGCTGCGGACGGCTTCACTTGGTGGCGCTCCCGCCTGCGGCACCTCACCGAGATCTTCGGCATGTTCCGCATCGATCACATCCTCGGCTTCTACCGCATCTACGGCTTCCCATGGCACCCAAGGCGCAACCACGAATTCCTCGGCATCGACCATGAAAAGGCGGCGGAAATGAACGGAGGCCTCCTGCCGCGCTGGTTCGACCATCCCGATCACACCGATGACCAGAAGGCCTGTAACCGCGCCGGCGGCGACTTCCGCCTCCGCGCTATCCTTGATGCCGCAGGCGATGCGGAGATCATCGCCGAGGATCTAGGTTGGGTGCCCGAGTATGTGCGCCCGCACCTTGCAGAGCTCGGCATCGCTGGCTACCGCATCCCCCACTGGGATTCTTACGAAGACGGCTCCCCCGTCATGGGTGATGTATTTCCAGAAAACTCCTTCGCCTCCTACTCCACCCACGATCACGACTCCCTCTGCGCCACTTGGGAAACCTGTCGCCTGACCGTGGAGAACCACCGCCTCCACCCCACCGAGCAAAGCCACTGGACTGCCCAAAGCTCCACCCACGCACTCCGCCTACTCGCCGGATTTTCAGACATCCACATCCCTGTGGACAACCGCTGGCCGCACTACTCCGAGTCCATTCACTGGTGCCTCATCAAAAGCTTGTTAGAATCGAATTCCCGCTACGCCGTCCTCATGGTCACTGATCTCTTCATCCTCCGCGACCGCATCAACACCCCCGGCACTTCCGGAAACAAAAACTGGCGCCTCCGCCTCGACATCGCCCTGGAGACCATGAAGAAAAATGGCAAGCTACTCTCAAATCTCATCCAACTTACCAAGCGTCATCACCCGAAGTGATTTCAATGCTAGCCTACCACATACTCGAAAACTCATGAAAAACCTCACCGTGCTCATCGCCGCCCTTTTCCTGAACTCTGCCATGCTCCACGCAGAAGACTGGCACGCCTTCACCGACAAAGAGGGGCGGAGCTTCGAGGGCAGCGTGCTCTCTGTGGACAAGGAGTCGAAAACTTTTCGCGTAACGGTCAAGGACTCTGGAAATGCGGCCACGGTGCCTTTCGATAAACTCAGTGCCAAGGATCTTGAATACGTCCGGAAATGGGTGAAGCCGAAGAAACAAGAAGCCGCGCCTGATGATGCCGGCAATGAGGAAGACCTGCCTTCCTCGCTCTACCCGAGGACAAAGGGCGAGATCAAGGCGCGCATCATGGAGATCAAGGAAAGGCCTGCTCCCTCCGGCATCGAGAAAAAGCAGCAGGAGACCGTGAATGAACTGAATGTCTACCGCTACCTCTGCGGCGTGCCGGACGATGTGAAGGCGGATGCGCAAATGGTCGAGGAAGCCACCGAAGCCGCCATCGCCTGCAAAAATCACGGCGGCCTATCCCACGACCTCGGCCACTTCACCAACAAGGTCAACCTCTCCACCGTCGGAGATATTTTGAAAACTCCAAAACAATACATCAACGACGCCGGAGCAAATAACCGCGATCACCGGGGGCACCGTCGCTGGTGTCTCAACCCGCCGATGGGCAAAACCGGCTTCGGCACCGCAGGCGCGAAATACTCCGCCATGTGGGCGATGGACAACTCAGGCAGCAAGATCCGGGACACTTGGTCTTATCCCGGCAAAGGCTGGTTCCCAAAAGAATACCTCCACGGAAATGCTTGGACGCTCTACCTCAACGGAAACGCCCCCCCGGCGAAAGATCTAACCGTTGAAGTCTTCAAGCTCTCCCAGCGCCCCGAAAAAGCATTCTCAAGCTCTGCCGATATTCCCGGTGAAGCCCTACCTGTGAAGTTCGTCTCCACCGACCTGAACTCGATCAACTTCGAGCCAAGAGATACCCCCATCACCGGCCCCGGCATCTACTGGGTGCGCATCAAAGGCAGCGGCGTGCGTGAGGGGTATGTGGTGGATCTTTATTGAGGAGGGGGACTTCCTGACTATCCCAGCTCATTGACATCATCCAGTGAATGAAGCATCTTTATAGCTATGAAACGGGGTCTTCGGTATCCGGCGGGAAGTATTCTTACATGGATCCTGGTGACAATGCTGACGGCTATGCCGTTTGCTAAATCTTTCAGTTCACTAAGTGATGAGGATTACCTCATCATGACAGTGTTTTGTCCTACACTATTTGTTATCCAGGTGGAGGAGGTCAGGGAAAATCCAACCGGAGTAGCGGATGGAATGGAGTCATTCGATGTGACTGTGACCGGAAAGGTTGTCGAAGTAATACGGGGAGAGCGAACGAAGAAAGCCTTTGTCCATGTTGCTCACGAAGACCGAATCGTGGACGAAGCTGAGGCAGCAAAAGTGCTCGGTGAGCAGTTTGCGAGAAATTTCGAAGATAGCAAAGCGCACCTCGCATCAGACTGTCAGGTAGGGCAGCATTATCTTGTAATATTATACTCGGGGATCGTTTATTTTTACCATGCTCCAAAAAATGACGACAGCTGGAGAAAAGGAATCCTAGATCTGAACGAAGAATGGGTCGAACAGCAGAAAGAGTGAGTGGTCTCCCGCAGCATCCACTCTTCCTAGCCCAACGGGCTTGCGTATTTCAGCCCGGGGTTGCGGAGCTACCCCGGGTAAGAATTCAACCGTTATTCCAACCCCAACGGGGTTGTGTCCATGCGCGGGCGATATTACGGCTCGGACGCAACCCCGCTTGGGGTTGAATGATTCTTTTCCGTGGCCACCTAGGGTAGCCTCCGTTTCACTCCGGTAACCCTAGGCTGAAATGCGTGACCCGCTTTGGGGTCATGGGAAATAAAAAGGAGAATTCCCTTACACCGGCTCCTTATCGAGGCCAAACGCATCGTGAACGGCGCGTGCCGCATCCTCGATATGTGTCTCATCCACAGTGACGGCTATCTTGATTTCCGAGGTGGAGATCATGCCGATGTTGATGCCTTTGTCGCCGAGCGCCTTGAACATGGTCGCCGCGACACCCGAGTGCGAACGCATGCCGATGCCGACGGCGGAGAGCTTGGCGATGCCCGCCTCGGTCTCGATCTTCGCGTCCTTGGAAAGCTCCGCGAGCACGGGCTTGAGAGCCGCTTGGGCTTTACCAAGATCGTTCGAGTGCATGGTGAAGGAATGCTTCGAGCGCTCGTCGTTCGAGATGTTCGAGACGATCATGTCGAGATTGATTTCCGCCTCCGCGAGAGCTCCGAGGATTTTCCCAGACATGCCGGGATGATCTGGGATGCCGGAAATCGTCACGCGCGCCTGTGAGCGCTCGATGGAGATTCCGCGGATGACGACGTTTTCCATGTTGGGATGTTCTTCTAGCACGAGTGTTCCTGGGTTGTCGTTGAGTGAGGATCTGACCTCGAAAATAACTCCGAATTTCTTCGCAAACTCAACCGAGCGCGATTGCATGACCTTGGAGCCGGATGATGCCATTTCTAGCATTTCATCATAGGAAATTTCGGGCAGCTTGCGAGCGTTCTTCACCACGCGGGGATCGCAGGTGTAAACGCCGTCCACATCTGTGAGGATCTGGCAGACATCTGCCTTGAGCGATGCCGCGACGGCGATGGCGGTAAGATCTGATCCACCGCGCCCGAGCGTATGCACCATGCCATCGAACGTGATACCTTGGAATCCAGCTACGACGAGGGTTTTCCCCTCCTCCAAGTAGCGGTTCATGAGGGTGGGATCCATATTTGAAATGCGCCCACGAGTGTGACTTCCACTCGTCACGATGCCCGCCTGGCGCCCGGTGATTGATGCGGAATCGACACCCTGTGCCTGGAGTGCCATGGCGACGAGGGCGATGGATTGCTGTTCGCCGGTGGCAAGGAGCACATCCATTTCACGCTCGGAGGGTGTATCGGAAAGCTCCTTGGCCATACCGATGAGCTTGTCGGTGACACCGCCCATGGCGGAAACGACGGCCACGACCTTGTTGCCCGCATCACGCGTGCTTTTCATGCGGGAGGCGACGTTGCGGATGCGGTCTAGGGAGCCGACGGAAGTTCCGCCGTATTTCTGTACGATAAGAGCCATGAGTCTGGGGCGGGCGGATTCAAGGTGCTGTAGGCGGAAACTTCAACCTTCAAAATTGCCTACCGGCTATGAGGTGTGGCTTCGCGGGATTTGGATAGCTCGCGATGCTCACAGGTCATTCAACTTCCAAGGAAGATTCCGAATCTGAAAAAAACCACTAGCATACCAATTAACCACAGAGACTCAGAGAACACAGAGCCAGTCCTGTTAGTTCTAAAGGCTTCAAACTCATTCCTCTGTGTCCTCCGTGTCTCTGTGGTGAAAATTCTTAAATCTGATTTTTCACGATTCCCCCATCTTCTTGCGCTGCCTTGCCTCGCGGAAAAAGGACTGGAGCAGCCCGAGCGACTCTTCGCCCATCACGCCAGCGGTAACATCACAGCGATGATTTAGCGGCGGATTCGACTCTAAGAGGTTGATCCAACCGCCTGCCGCGCCCGCCTTGGGGTCGCTGCAACCGAAAACCACGCGATCCGGCCTGCAGTGAACGATGGCACCGGCGCACATCGGGCAGGGCTCCTTGGTCACGAATAGGGTGCATTTTTCCAACCGCCAATCGCCGAGCGCCTGCTGCGCCGCTGTCAGGGCGAGCATTTCCGCATGAGCCGTGGCGTCCTTGAGCGTCTCCACTTGATTCCACGCACGGCCGATAATTTTCCCCTCATGCACAACCACGGCGCCGACCGGCACTTCGGAGGCTGCGTAGGCCTTGTGAGCTTCGCGCATGGCCTGCTGCATGAAATGGGCGTCGCTGTGGAGGTCGATGATCGGTGGTTCTTCCATGGTGGGGTGAAACGTTGTAGCCCGCTTTCTTCGCTACGACAACACCATCAGTTCACTCAGGCCATTGCAGTCGTTTTTTTGAATCAGGAAGGCAGGAAAGCAGGAATTTATTTTTCAAGAGGATACCATTTACTCCGATTCTCTTTTTCCTGCTTTCCTGCCTTCCTCATTCCCCTCATTCAAAACCCGAATAGCCTTCCCATTCGCTGTGGCCATGTTTCTTTTGTCCTGTGATTGCAAAGACCTATCTCGACCGAGTCATCGCCCCGTCCTTACTTGCTGCTGATTTTTCCAAAGTCGGCGAGGAAACCTCACGTGCCATCAACGCCGGTGCGGATTGGCTGCATCTGGACGTTATGGACGGGCATTTCGTGGACAATATCTCCTTCGGCCCCGCGATGGTGCAGACAATTCACGAGTCGAACGACATTTTCCTAGATGTGCATCTGATGATCTCCCGCCCGGACCACTACCTGCCGCGCTTCATCGCTGCGGGGTCGGATCTGATCACCGTGCACGTGGAGGCGGATCATGATGTCGCGGAAACTCTAGAGCGCATCCGCGAGGCGGGCTGCCAAGCGGGACTCGCGCTCAATCCTGCAACGCCTTTCTCTGATGTCGTCCCTTTCCTCGACAAAATCGACCTCCTCCTCTGCATGACCGTCGTCCCCGGCTTCGGCGGGCAGCCATTCATGGAGGATCAGATGGAGAAAGTCTCCGAGGCCGCGGCCTACCGCAAGGAGCACAATCTCAACTATCACATCGAGGTCGATGGTGGGATCAGCGCCGAGACCGCCGCCATCGCCGCGAAGGCCGGGGCGAACGTCATGGTCGCCGGCTCCACCACCTTCGGGAAAAAGGACATGGCCGCCGCCGTGACCGCGATCCGCGAGGCGTAAGCCCCCTTATTTGTCATGAAAAAATCCAATATTATTTTCCCGTCCATTGCATTAGTCATCGGTTACCTGATCGGTAGCCTTGTGTTTCCTTTGGCAAGCTCCACCGACACCCCATCAGACGAGCCCGAGGTTGACTACTCTCCACCCAGCATTTCCCGTCCTTCGGGAGGTGATACGGAGCCACAGCCAAGACCCATCCCTAACGTCTCCAACAATAACCCTCGCCCGCCCCGGCAGCTCTCCGGAAACGCCACCCCGCCCGAATCGATTGAAAAAGCCGAGCAAGCAAAGTGGCTGCGCCTTATCGAAGTGCTCGGCCTCGATAGCGATCAAGCTAAGGCTCTAGAAGCAGCCATCGCCGAAATCCACCCTAAGCCGGACGATGACACGACACTCGATGTCGCCTACGCCGAGGCAGGCGAGAGACTTGAGCAGGCCATCCTCGCTATGCTTACCCCGGAGCAGCAGGCGGCCTTCCGTGAAATGCAGCAGCGCACTCTCGAAAACCGCGTAGAGGTCAAGGCGCAGGAAGAATTTTCCGAGAGTCTCGCCAAACTAGACCTCACCGCCGCGCAACGCGAACAAGCGCTAGAGCTCTTACGCATTCAGGCAGAAGAAAAGGCCTCTGCCATATCCAGCGGCACCCGGCTCCTTCTCGGCGGCTCCTTCCTTCCCATTGGCGATGAAAAAACGACCGACAAAAGCTTCGAACTCATGGGACAGCTTCAGCTAAAACCCGGCGAAGACCCACCGACATTCGAACAAATCGCCGCAGTGCACCGTGCGGAATTGGAACGCCGCATGACCCAGTTCGAGGGCATTCTGACCCCCGCCCAGCTCGCGCTTTATCAGTCCAGCCTTGCCCAAGGTTTGGAGAATCTGGACGTCATTTCACCTCAGCGCTGAAAGCGATTCCATTTGATCATAGAGGGCGCATCCTACTAAACTGAACCCATGGCGAAAAAATCCGAGAACGAGAGGGTGATTATGAAAGTCTTCACCTATGGCATACAGCCGAAGATCACGCGCGAGTTTTCGATCTCCACTTCGGTGAATTTCCTCGAACTCAGCGATGCGATCCAGGCGGCGATGGGTTGGGAAAATAAGCACCCGCACGAGTTCCGCCACGGCAAGGGCAAGCGCCTTGTCGATGTCATTGGGCCCGTAGGCTTGCAGGATCAGACGCTCGGTGAATTCCAAGATGAGTTAGAAATCACCGTCGCGGACTACATGGGACGCAAGCGCCTGCCACTGCGCATGCTTTACCGCTACGATTTCGCGGACGAATGGATCCACGAAGTAGTTTTTGATAAACGCACCGAAGGCGAAGGCGGCCCCGAGATGATCTCCGGAACACGTGCCTGCCCGCCCGAGGATTTCGGCGGAGCCTTCCAATACATGATGGCACTCGCTGGTGAAATCGAATGGGCACACCCAGGATACGATCCGGAAGTCTTCGATATGGCCGCCGTCGATTTCCAGAAAAAGGCGACGCGGAAACGGAAGTAGTATCAGCGCGGCAGATCCTGCAATTTTACTTTTTTAGTCGAGGACTCCACTGCCTTGATCGTATCGCGGATTGCTTTCAGCGATGGGTCTCCGGCTTTCCCCTTGGTTCTCTCGACATATTGCGCTTCGAGTTCGCGCAGCGCCGGGAGCTGGGATTTCG
This sequence comes from Akkermansiaceae bacterium, assembly GCA_030725745.1. Taxonomy (GTDB): domain Bacteria; phylum Verrucomicrobiota; class Verrucomicrobiia; order Verrucomicrobiales; family Akkermansiaceae; genus Luteolibacter. The sequence goes on along the minus strand of JANRFH010000023.1, from coordinate 68,113 downwards.
CCTCTTCACCATAGTTCCGGAGCGCTGCGAGGTACGGCCCCACACGTTTCGGGCTGCCCCAGCGATCCGGCTCAATGAGCTGCACGGCGAGCGGCAAGGCCTCCTTGATGTGATGCTTCGAGAGATAGGCCATGCCACTCAGGCGCATGCGGTCGGAAAACATCACACCACTAGGTGCCTGTTTCGCAACCGCCTCGAAGATGTAGGGCAAAAGCGGCTCGATCTCTTTGTAGCTCAGGGTCTGGAAAATGCTCGCCACCGCACCGCGCACCTTACCGTCCTCATTGGACAACACGGCGATTACTGCTTCATTCAAGTCGCGCTTGTTTACGCCATCAAGTGACTCCGAAAGCATGCCTTTGTTCATCCCCGGCATTTTCTGCTGAAAAAGGATGAAGCCGAGGTAGCGCTGCACCATGCCGCGCGGATCGTCATCAGTGCGTTGTGAGGCCATCTCCAGCAATTTGGGAATCGCCTTGCGCCCCTCCGGGCCGATCGCCGCGAGGGCTTCTGCAGCGAGGATGCGCAGCCCGGCATCATCCGATGACAAGGCTTTCTCCAACTCCCGCGCTGCGCCGGACGCACTCCAACCGAACCTTTTCAGCGCCACACAGGCACCACGCTTCGCATCCATATTGTCGGATTTCAGCATATCGATCACTTCCTTCACCACATCCGCCTTACGTCCGGCTAGGGTGGCAGCACAACGATCCCGCACGATGGGTGACCAGCTTGCCAGCCCAGCCATCAGCATCTCGGTATCGTATTTTTTATAGGCCTTCGCTTCGTCCAGCCTGTTCCAATCATTACCCGCAGCCACGATCATCGCCGCCTCCTTTTCATCCGCCGGAGGGATAACACTGGGCTTTTTACCAGTGAGACGCAGGGATTTTAGCGGCAGCGCGTAGCTAAGAAGGTAGGCGCCAGTGCTATCCCAACCCTTGAAGCTGTTATCCTTTTTGTCCGTCCCAGGATTTCCCTGATACATGAAAGTCCCATCGTGAAGCCTCGCGAAATCCAGATACCACGCGAATTCTTCCATCCATTTCCCAGTCGCATGTGGCCCCAGTCTTGAAACACCGGGCAGCGCCCAAAGGATATTGATGAAGTTCCCCGTATGCCCACCGTCACGCTCCGCATTATGGGATGCCGTCGCCATTCTTGAGAAAAACTCAGTGCCGGGCTTGTCGCCCATCAGGTCGAACATGACCGCGGCAGCACTGCACTTTCCGTTGTCATCGTGCGTCTTGATCCAAGGCTCGTGGTCGCCATAAGGAATCGCGCCTTTGCCGCTGTAGAACGAGAGCATGATCTTACTACGCTGGATGGCGAGGTCGATAGCGGGATCTGAAACACCCGCTTCCTTCGCAAGGATTAGCGACATGGTGAGGGTCAGCGCCGGAGCGTTCATCGCCCCGTAGCCGATCAAAATGCCGTCCTGCCAGGCAAAAGTATGCCCCCACGTGCCGACGTTGCTCTGCCCCTTGGCGACCTCAAGCGCGATGCGCTCGATGCCCGGAAGCACTGATTTATCACCGGTCGAGAGATAGTATTCCGTTAGAAACAGGTTCGTGTAGCCATACCACCAGGATTGGAAACCGCGTATCTCGGTGATCTTGTAGTTCGAAGCCCACTTCGCCTCCTCCTCGATGAGACCCTTATACTTGCGATCCCCACTCGCCAGCAGCGCAAGGGCATTGAGCGAACGGATGATCGGATTGCCCCTATTCTTAGAATTTTTCATCTGCTCCGCCAGTGCCTCGCAACCCTTTTCGAAAATCGCCTTCGACTTCGGGCAATCATAAGGAGCTGTCGCGGAATATGCACCGAGCACTTCCAGTTTCAGGGTCACTTCTTCTGTTTTCCCTTTCCTCCAGAACTGTAATGGAAGCTGGCCAGTCTCAGCCTCTGCCGCACCGAGTGCTTTGCCGAATGCTGTTCTTGCATCGGATTCGAAAGGCTTTCCGAAAACTCCGAGAATGACATCACCCTTTTCGAGAATCCCATCCGCCGGTGAGCCTTTTGCCACTGCAGTGACAAGAATCTGTCGGGAAAGTGAGGTATCGGTGCTGGCAGCATACAGCCAACCGCGCATGCCGGTCGCACCTAGCGTCCAGTCGTGATTTTCGTCGCGTTGGCCACCTGCCGTGAGATCCGGAGCTTTCTGGGCGAGGGTGGTTTGCGTCAGACCACAAGCCGCGAAGATGGAAATAATGAGCTGCGCATTGAACAACAAGGGGCGCATCAGCGAAGGTTTGGGTTTTTCGAAAGATTTCATGAACTTAAAAAGACAAATATAGTTTCGGCGGACTCCCGGCAACCTCAGATCCGCCAGCCTTTCAAACCCCGCGATGGCATTTTTCTTCACATCATCCTGCTAGATATTTTCCTATGGCGAGAAAGATGAGCCAGCCACCGCCACTAACCGAGGGTTTGGAAAAAACCGGAACCCCTCCCCCCCTCGGAACGATGCATAGTGTCCGGGTCTCTGCATTTGAGCCTGAATACTCTTGGAGGCTGGATGGCGACACCCTGTGGATGTGCACAGCAGGCCAAGCGGATATTTCAATCGATCTCGCAAAAATCACCACCGTCCGGCTCTCCTACGAGCCGACGCGCATGCAGACAGGGCGTTATCGCTGCCGCATCTACGGCCCCCTCGGCTTGGCGGCCATGATTCAGAACGAAAGTTACATGGGCTTTGCTTCCTTCGAAAGCAGGAGCGACACCTACAAAGCGCTGGTGCGCCTGCTCATCCCTCGCATTGCTTCGCTCAACCCACAGTGTATCTTCAAATCCGGCACCTCGCACCTGAGTTGGTGGGGGCAGGCACTCATGATCGCAATAGTATTCGGCCTACTGCTCATTCTATTGATCGTGCTCTATTCAGCCATCGGCCCACTCGCTATTATCAAGCTCGTTATCATCGCTTTTTTCATACCACCGCTAGCCCGCTGGTTCATGAAAAACAAACCGCGCACCTTCGATCCCAGCGATATACCCAAGAGCCTGCTGCCCGGTTAGTTCAGTCGTATTTCTATCTGATTCTGCGTGATCAGCCGTTTCTTCAGCAATGACCCTATCGCCTGCTTAAACGTCCTCTTGGAAACGCCCAATTCCTGATAGATTACTTCCGCAGGGCTCTTATCGCAGATCGACCAATAACCGCCGCGCGCGATGAGTTCACCGAGTATCTGTTTCTCCAAATCCTCCACCCGCTCGCGCCCGGGAGGATGCATGCACAGGTCGATTTTTCCATCCGCCCGCACCCCGGCGATGTAACCCTTCATTTTCTCGCCTAGCGAAAGCTCCTGGAAGACCTCGTTTTCAAAAAGCAGACCTGTGTGCGCGCCGTTGATGATCGCCTTGTATCCCATCGGCGTCTTTCCATAGACTGTTAGATCCACCTCCTCACCCGTTTCATACTGCGCAGGAGTCTTGTCGATGTGCCTTGCGATCCTCGCCGTTGCAACGATCCGACCGCTCTCTTCATCGACCATCACCTTCACGAGATAGTTTTTTCCAACAACCATAGGCACCTTCTGCTCACGGAAAGGCACCAGCAAATCCTTCGGCAAACCCCAGTCGAGAAACGCCCCGACACCCGTCAGCGCAATGCATTTCAGCTTGGCAAATTCACCGGGGATCGCTCGTGGCTTCTGCATCGTCGCCACCAGCCGGTCTTCTGAATCGAGATAGATGAAAACCTTCACCTGCCCGCCGATCGCCCACTCTTTCGGCATCTCGCGCCGAGGCAATAGGATCTCGCCGAGATTCTCCGCATCGAGAAAAATCCCGAACGGCTGTTCACGCTGGATCGTCAGCGTCGCCCATGTACCTACCTCTGCCATTCCCGGATCTTACGGTTCAAAATCCTTCGGAGCGATCAGGATTTTTTCCACCGGATGTTTCGTCACAATGTTCCCCTGGCTACTCCGCCCCTTGATGCCAAATTCCGCGAAATGCAGCGGCCTCACCAGATTCCGCAGGCCGAGCCCGGATTTCATGTGCACCATTAGCATCTGTGCGGAGCTTTCCTCGTTCGTGGAGTGGCATTTAAAATACAACACCCGGCTGCCCTTGGTGCCTTTCGTCAGGTCGTATTCCTTATCGCGCGTTACTCCACCGATGGTGAAACGCTTGGCCATGATGTTACCGTCGCGCCCGTCGCGGTAGATCATCGAGTAGATCAGATCCTCGTCCTTGCGGAAAACGGCGACTCGTAGCGGCCTCTGACCCACGAAGAATTTGTCGGCGACCTTCGTCACTTTTACCTTCCCGTCGGCAGAGAAAACGATCACGTCGTCGAGCATCGAGCACTTTTCCAGCGCCTCTTCCTTTTTCAAAGAAGTTCCCGCAAAGCCATTCTTCGCATCGAGGAATAGCGTCTCCGTAGCCGCAGCAACCATCGTCCTGTCCACCTTCGCGAAGGAAGAAATCTCCGTCAGGCGTTGCCTGTTCTTGCCGTATTTTTTCCCAAGCTGCTCATACCACCGCACCGTGTAGCGCGTCAGGTTCCGTAGGTTCTTCTCGGTCTGCTCGATCTCGTCCTCGATCGCCTTGATCTCCTCGTCGGCCTTGAACTTGTTGAATTTTGAAATCCGCTTGATCCGGATCTCCGTCAGTCTCACCAAATCCTCCTCGCTCACCTCGCGTTTCAGAAGCTTTTTGAACGGCTTCAAGCCATCATCGATCGCCTTGAGCACGGCCTCCCAGGTCTCCGACTCCTCGATGTCCCGGTAGATGCGGTTCTCGATGAAAATTTTCTCCAGCGAGGAAAAGTGCCACTTGTCACCCAGCTCGCCGAGCCGGATCTCCAGCTCGATTTTCAGCAACTCCTTGGTCTGATCCGTCGTCCGCCTCAGGATTTCAGTCATCCCGAGAAACGCCGGCTTTCCATCCACGATCACCCCGGAGTTTGGCGAAATGCTCATCTCGCAATCCGTGAACGCATACAGCGCATCCCGCATCATCTCAGAGTCAGCCCCGGACTGCAGATACACCAGGATGTCCGCGTGAGCCGCCGTATTGTCCTCGATCTTCTGGATCTTGATCTTGTTCTTGTCCGCCGCGTTGACGATGGAATCCATCACCCCTCCCGTCGTCGTCCCGAACGGAATTTCTGTGATCCGCAGGATATTCTTCTTCTCGATCTCAATCCGCGCACGCACCCGGATCTTTCCGCCACGAATCCCGTCACGATACTCGCTAGCATCCATGATCCCACCAGTCGGGAAATCCGGCACCAACTCGAACGGCTCTTTCCTCAGATAAGCCACCGCAGCCGTTATCAGCTCGTTGAAATTATGCGGCAAAATCTTACACGCCAGCCCCACCGCGATCCCCTCCACACCCTGCGCAAGCAGGAGCGGGAATTTCACAGGCAAGGTCTCCGGCTCCTTATTCCGACCGTCATAGGAAGGCAGCCATTTCGTCGTCTTCGGATTGAAAATCACCTCCAGCGCAAAAGGTGTCAGCCTCGCCTCAATATACCTCGGAGCCGCCGCGCCATCGCCCGTCAGCGTGTTTCCCCAGTTTCCCTGGCAGTCGATCACCAGATCCTTCTGCCCGATCTGCACCATCGCATCCCCGATCGATTGGTCGCCGTGCGGGTGATACTTCATCGTATTTCCCACAATGTTCGCGACCTTGTTGTAGCGCCCATCGTCCAGTTCCTTCATCGAGTGCAGGATCCGGCGCTGCACCGGCTTCAACCCATCATACAAATGCGGCACCGCGCGCTCCAAAATAACGTAGCTCGCGTAATCGAGGAAATAATCGGAATACATCTCCCCCAAGGAAATGTGGTGATCCGGATCTTGTGACATGGCCAAGTGTGCTACCGGACTCCCTCTCTCCGTGCAAGCAATTGTAAACAAACTTTAAGCAACAACCGGACCGCAATGGAAGCAGCGCGGACATGGAGGAACAAACTTCTTCAAAATATTTCCTCAAATCTTCAGCCCGCCCCAGAGCACTGCACCACAACCCCAGTCTTCCACTGATCACTGATCACCCGGCACTAGCCACTAAAATCCACATCTAAATGTGGATTTCAGATATGGCCAGATCCCGATTTCACCCCTAATCTCCACCTTATGCCTAACCCATGGACCGGGATCGGAAATCCCTACACACGCACTGAAGTCATCGAGCGCCTCCGCGACACTCTCTCGAAAGGCGAACCCATCATCGTAGCAGGAGCCGGCACCGGCATCTCCGCGAAATTCATCGAGCAAGGCGGAGCCGACCTCATCATCATCTACGCCTCAGGCCGTTTCCGCATGATGGGTCACGGCTCCATCGCCGGCATGATGGCCTACGGCGATGCCAACGCGATCTCCATGGAAATCGGCGAATTCGAAGTTCTCCCCGTCGTAAAGGAAATCCCCGTCATCTGCGGCGTCCACGCCTCAGACCCGCGCCGCCGCATGTGGCATTTCCTCCAGCAGGTGAAAGCCATGGGCTTCTCCGGCATCAACAATTTCCCCACCCACTCCATCATCGACGGCCAGTTCGGCCAGTCCATCGAGGAAACCAACATGGGCATGCAGAAGGAAATCGACTGCGTGAAACTCGCTACCTCGAAAATGGACATCTTCTCCATCGTCTACGTCGCCACCCCGGCCGAGGCGAAAGCCATGGCCGAAGCCGGAGCCGATGTCGTCATCGCCCACGTCGGCTGCACCGTCGGCGGCTCGATCGGCGTCAGCAACGCCTCCATAGGCCTCGACCAAGCCGCCCAAAAAACCCAGGCGATCTGCGAAGCCGCCCACTCCGTGAACAAAAACATCATGATTCTCTCCCACGGCGGCCCTATCCTCTCACCTTCGGACGCCGCCTACATCAACGAACACACCGACACCGTCGGCTTCGTCGGTGCCTCCTCCATCGAGCGCATCGCCGTTGAAAAATCCATCACCGAGCTCACCCGCGAGTTCAAATCCATCCCCGTCAAAAGGATCAAATGAAAACCATCGCAGTCCTAGGCACCCTCGATACGAAAGGCACCGAACACAGCTTCATCGCCGATCTCATCCGGGAAAAAGGCCACAAAACCCTCCTCATCGACGTAGGCACCTCCACCCCGCCCACCGTCGCACCTGACATCACCCGCGAGCAAGTCGCCGCCGCCGCAGGCATCGACCTCGACTCGCTCATCGCCCGTCAGGATCGTGGCGAATGCGTCGTCGCCATCAGCAAGGCCGCCCCCGTCCTCGTCGCAAAACTCGCCTCCGAAGGTAAAATCGACGGCATCATCTCCCTCGGCGGAGGCGGCGGCACCGCCATCGGCACCGCCGCCATGCGCGGCCTGCCCTTCGGCTTCCCAAAAGTCATGGTCTCCACCCTCGCCAGTGGCAACACCGCCCACTACGTCGGAGAAAAGGACATCACCATGATGCCCAGCATCGCCGATGTCGCCGGGCTCAACCGCATCACCCGCACCGTCTTCACCCGCGCCGCCGGAGCCATCTGCGGCATGGTCGAGGCGGAGCTCCCCGCCTCCACCGAAGACCTCCCGCTCATCGCCGCCAGCATGTTCGGCAACACCACCCAATGCGTCGATCACGCCCGCGAAATCATCGATGCCGCAGGCTACGAGACCCTCGTTTTCCACTCCACCGGCACCGGCGGAAAAACCATGGAATCCCTCATCGCAGACGGCCTCGTCGCCGGCGTCCTCGACATCACCACCACCGAGTGGGCGGACGAATACGTCGGCGGCACACTCACCGCAGGCTCCACCCGCCTCGATGCCACCGCCAAGGCCAACATCCCCGCCATCGTCGTCCCCGGCTGCCTCGATATGGTCAACTTCGGCGCACGCGAGACCGTCCCGGAAAAATTCAACGGCCGCAATTTCTACATCCACAATCCCCAGGTCACCCTCATGCGCACCAACGCCGAGGAATGCACCGCCCTCGGAAAAATCATCGCGGAAAAGGTCAACACCTACACCGCCCCCGTCACCGTGCTCATCCCCACCAAAGCCATCAGCATCATCAGCGCGGAAGGTCAGCCTTTCCACGATCCAGCAGCCGACCAAGCCCTTTTCTCCTCGCTGAAATCAAACCTCAACCCCTCCATCCCGGTCATCGAGATGGACACCACCATCAACGACCCAGCCTTCTCAAAAGCCTGCGCCGAAACCCTCCTCAACCACCTAAAGAAATAAGACCATGCCAAAAGTAAAACACTACGGATGCTTCCAGTTCAAAGCCGGAACCACCGACGAAACCATCTCCCACTGCTTCCAAACCATGAACGACATGGTCGGAAAAATCCCCGGCCTGCTCGATTTCAATTACGGCCCCTACGATTCCGCCGAAGGCCTCAACGATGAATACACCCACGGCTTCATCATGACCTTCGCCAGCCCCACCGCCCGCGACGAATACCTACCCCACCCCATCCACGAAGACGTAAAAGACGTCGTCGTCCCCCATCTCGAACGCATCGTCGTCTTCGACTTCAACCTCCCCGAGTAAAGCCGAACCAGATGGATGAAGCGGCGGATAGCTATGAGGAGGATCGAGAAAACTTCGGCAAAGAAACCCGATGGCAGGCCATTCGTGCCGATAAATCCGACGACCGCTCGTGGCTAAGAGACACTCCTGTCTGCCCGCTTCTCCAGAACCACCTCATCGCCCACGTAGGCCTTATGTGGGCAAAAGCGCCCTTCAAAGTCATACGCTCCGAAGCCTCTGGCACTTTTGCTCTCATCGGCCTAGAGGGTGAGGGGGAAACTCTCATCGATGGCCAGTGGCATACACTTGTAGAAAACGAGATCTGTCTCCTACCCGCCTTCGCCCCCACCGCCATTCGCGCAAAAAATGATCACCTCTGGAGCTTCGCATGGGTGCGCTACGAGGAAGCTCGTGAAACTTCACCCATCCTCTCATCAAACAGCCCTGTTGTCCAAAAAGGCAACGTTCTCCCTCTCAAGCACGCCATCGCCGGACTCTCCGGTGAGCTAATCAACAATATCGAACAACCCGCCGCACTCCACCACTGGGTCGAGCTCATCCATGGCTTCGTTGCGCGTGCCGCCTCACCTTTTCAAGATGACGACCGCCTCTGGCGTGTCTGGCAAGCCGTCGAAAAAGACCTAGCTCACGACTGGACGCTTACTGACATGGAGTCCATCGCTCATCTCAGCCAAGAGCACCTCCGCCGCCTCTGCCAGCAGCAGCTAGGCCGCAGCCCGATCCAGCAAATCACCTATCTCAGGATGCGCCATGCCGTTTCCCTCCTCACAACCACCGAGGACAAAATCGATACCATCGCAAAAGCCGTCGGCTACCAAAGCCCCTTCACGTTCTCGAACGCCTTCAAACGCTGGACAGGAAAACGCCCGACACACTTTCGCGACTAAATGCACATGTGGATTTGCACCATGCAGATTCTGATAACTTCGAGACTAATCACAGTATAATTCTCCATAGACTTCATAAAAACCTCCATGAAAGCCCCACTTCGATCACTACTTTTCCTTCTCACAGGCCTAACAACCCTTCACGCAGACCCAATCTCACTCTTCGACGGCAAGACTCTCGAAGGCTGGGACTATAACGAAAAAATCTGGCGCGTCGAAGACGGCGTCATTACCGGCGGATCGACCACTCAGAAGATCAAGACCAACTACTTCATCTCCACCAAGCAGTCCTTCCAGAACTTCGAACTCAAGCTAACCATCAAATGCAGCGGAGACCCCACCACCGGCCTCATCAATAGTGGCATCCAGATTCGTAGCCAGCGAGCAGGCGGCGAAAGAATTTCGGGCTACCAAGTTGATTGTGGAGACAAATGGTTCGGAAAAATCTACGACGAACACCGCCGCAACAAGCCCATCGCCATGCCCGTCGATGAAGCAGCCCTCTCGAAAGTCATCGATACCTTCGGCTGGAACGATTACCGCATCCGCGCCGAAGGCACACGCATCCGCGTCTGGATCAACGACGTCCTCGCCACCGACTATATCGAGGAAAACCCCAACATCGCCCTCGATGGAGTCATCGCCCCACAAGTTCACAGCGGCGGAGTTGCACTCGTTCAGTTCAAGGACATCACCGTCGAAGAGCTTCCACCCACCCCCGATGCCCCCACATGGGAATCCCTCGGAGGCGTCGAAGAAGCCATCAAACTCGTCAAACCACCCCGCAAACCAAAAGCTGGTGCTAAAGAAACTCCCGCCGCCTCACCCGAAGCAAAAATCCCCTCCCCTCCAAAGGGAGCAGATCGCGTAACCTTCGATTTCGAAACCGGTGACCTCCAAGGCTGGTATGTCGCCGAGGGCTTTTTCGGACAACCCGTCGCAGAAAACTCAATCATTCGAAACGGCGGGACTCCCTCGAACAAGGAAGGCAAGTTCTTCCTCAGCTCACTCGAAGCGCTCAAAGACGTCCCATCAGACAAACAACTCGGCATCCTCGAATCCCCCGTCTTTGAGCTTTCCGGCGACACCATCACACTCGCCGTCTCCGGCGGCCGCCACTCCAACACCTTCGTCGCCCTTTATACACTCGATGGAAAAGAAATCCAGCGAGCCTCCGGAAACAATTCCGAAGTCTTCATACCTAAAACTTGGAACGTCGCCCAGTGGGTCGGCAAGCCCGTCTACCTCCGCCTCGTCGATCAGAACGAAGGCTCATGGGGGCACATCACACTCGATGCTTTTTCCGCTCAGGGAAAACTGCTTCCTGAAGAAACCAAAAAACGCCAGGCCAAAGCAAAGCCAAGCAATATGCCCAAAGTAACGGGCAAGAAAACCCAATCCGGACGCACCGAAGCTCTCAGCCCTGCCGAGCAACTCGCAGGCTTTACCGTCCCCGAAGGATTTGTCATCGAGCTCGTCGCCTCAGAGGAAAATGGAGTCATCAACCCCATTGACCTCACCTTCGACGACGCTGGCCGTCTCTGGACACAAACCGCAGAGATGTATCCCCTCGATCCCATCACCGGAATCAGTTTTGGAGAAGTGCTCAAGCTCATGAATGATACAGAGGCTCAAGCGAACAACCCCAAGTTCCAACGCATCCGCGATCTCTATCAGCTCAAAACCAAAGGCACCGACAAGATCCTCATCCTTGATGATCCTACCAAAACCGCCGATGGAAAACTTCACGTTTGGGCAGACGGCCTCTCCATCCCACAGAGCATCCTTCCCTACAAAGACGGCGCCTACGTCGCCCACGGCTCGGAGCTTTTCCTCCTCCGTGACACAGACGGCGATGACAAAGCCGACAAGATGGAACCTGTCCTCACCGGCTTCGGCTTCACCGATACCCACACCATGGCTCATCTTCTTGTCCGTAGCCCCGGAAATTACATCCATTTCTCCCAAGGAGCTCTCAATAACGGACTCGTCACCGCCGTAGCATCCGGGAAAGAAGCACGTGTCGATGGCGCATGCCAAGTCCGCTTCACACTTGACCACCAGGATTTCGAAGTCATATCTAGCGGCCCTGCAAACATGTGGGGACTCCAGCTCCGTGGAAACGGCCAATGGTACGGCACCGAAGCAAACGACCGCGCCTTCTGCGTCGTCCCCTTCGAGCACGGCACCGCCATTTCCGGCCCCGCAAGGAAAGACATCCGTAGCTACCAACCACTCCTTCCAGAAGTCCATGACTTCCGCGTCGGCGGCACCGGCATCTCCGGCCTCGAATTTTCAGATGACCTTGCAGGTGGCTTCCCAGCAGAGTGGAAAGACATCGCTCTCCTAGCCAACCCCATCACCAACACCATCAACGCCGTCCGTGTCGTCCGCAACCCTAACGGGACTATCACTTCAGAGCACCTCCCGGACTTCCTAACCTCAGAGGACGATTGGTTCCGCCCGGTCAACCTAGAGTTCGGCCCCGATGGCTGCCTCTACGTCGCTGATTTCTACAACAAAATCGTCTCCCACAACGAAGTCAGCACCGATCACCCGGATCGCGACAAATCACACGGCCGCATCTGGCGCATCCGCCACGAAAGCCAACCCGCTCGTGAAATCCCCGATGTCACTAAAGCCTCCCCAGAGCAACTCATCACCCACCTCAAATCCCCCATCCTCTGGGAAAAACGCGCCGCATGGCAGCAGATCGTCGACCAAGGCTTGACCGATCTAGCACCACAACTCATCGCCATCGCCGCTGATGAAAAAGTCGACATCACCACCCGCATCCACGCCCTCTGGTCACTAGAGGATCTCGACCAATTCGATGAAAGCCTCATCAAAAACCTCGTCACCGTAGAAGACGAAAACCTCCGCCGCGAAGCCATCCGCTCCCTCGCCACCTTCTCCATCACACCCACCCAAGTCGCCGCTCTCGTCGCACCCTCCATCGAGGATAGCACCGCCATGCTCCGCTCCCAGGCCATCCGTACCCTCGGCGACCTCGATCAATCAGATCCCGCCGTCATCGCCCTCCTCGTCCAAGCCTGCAAACCCGACATCGCCGGCCTCCAACTCGGCGGCTCCTACGAGCGCAGCTTCGAGCGCTTCCTCGCACGCATGGCTCTTGAGAAATTCCCTACCGAACTCAAAACCTACCTCGCAGCAGCCTCAGACAAACACAACCCCGCGAACATCCTCTGGGCTAGCCAAGCACTCGAAGACGAAAACTCAAAAAAAGACATCTTCCTCAAACTCTGGAGCAAAGTTTCCGAAGGAGAAATCGACCCAGAAACCTTCGTCGCAATCGCAGGCACCCTGGACAACAGCGAAATCTACAAAGCAGTAGCCCCCACCTTCCAAGACCCGGCAAACGCCGAGGCTTACGTCCGCATCGCCCTCGCAAACCAATCCCGCATCCAATCAAAAGCGCTTGCAAACATCCTCACCCCGGCAGTGAAACTCCTGATCCAATCCGATGAAACCTTGGCACTTGGCCTCAATGCCATCGCAAGCCTGAAGATCACCGGACTCAATACGGATGTCTGGAAAATCAGCACCGAAGGAAAAGACCCCGCCACCCTCAGACTCCTCGTCTCCGCCATGGCGCTCAACCCGAAAGCGAACATCAAAAGCCTTTCCACTGTCGCATCAGATGAATCGCTCCCTCTGGATCTTCGCATCGATGCCGCACACGCAGTAGCCCAAGCAGATCCCGTCGCAGGAAAAGTAGCTTTCCTAACACTTATGGAAGAACAGGACGCAGCATCTCTCGTCTCCGTTTTCTCCCAATCAAGACCCGGCGCACAAATCCTCATAGATCTCTACGCTGAGAAAAAACTCACTAACGAATCTTTCGACCGCTCCTCCGCAGACCGCGTAGCCGCAGCTTTCGGTCGTGACCCAAACGCTCGAGCCATCAAAGCCGCCAGCGACCAAAAAATCACCGAACAGAAAAAGCTCGCTTCAGCCAAGATCAAATACCTTGTCAAATATGTGGGCAAGAATCCCGGCAACCCCGAAACAGGCAAAGCAACCTTCGCCAGTTGCCTAGCCTGCCACGCCGTCGGCAGCGAAGGACAAAACATCGCCCCTCCCCTCGATGGCTCCGGCCTCCGCGATCTCGAACACCTCATCACCGCCATCGTCTCACCCGACGATGCCGTCGAAGGTGCCTACGGCCTCTACCGCATCACCAAAACCGATGGCTCCTCCATAGAAGGCTATCTCGATAAAGACGAACCCCTCGGCAAAACTGTCGCAGCCATGGGCGGAGGGCGCATCTTCGTCCCCACCGCGGAAATCAAAAAGGCGAACTTCGTCCCCGGACGTTCCTTCATGCCGCCCGTCTTCGGCGGTCTCCCAGATGAAACCATCGCAGACCTCATCGCCTACATCTCCACCCTGAAATAGAGCAGCTTGGCGAGAATGTCACATTCTGCATCCTTGCGAACCAGCATTTCGTCGCTACTGTGGCTGGGATGCCGAAGTCGTCTTTAAGCCGTAGAGACCTTCTGAAACTCGGCGGCGCCACCGCCATACTCAGCGGCTGCAAATCAAAGGCTCAGGCAAATTCGCCTCCCGAAGTCAAAGGCGTCATCTTCATGGTCTCGGACGGCATGTCCCACGGAGTCCTCACCATGGCCGAGAATTTCTCGAACATCGTCCACGGAAAAGGCACCCACTGGTGGAAACTCATCGATAACAACGATGCCACCCACGGCCTCATGGAAACCTCATCCGCCAACTCCATGGTCACGGATTCCGCCGCTGCATCCTCGGCATGGGGTGGCGGTGTGAAAATCAACAACACCACCGTCAATGTCCGCCCTGATGGCACCGAGTCCCTCCCCATCATGCGCCAGCTCAAACAGCTCGGCCACAAGACCGCCCTCGTCTCCACGGCTTCCATCACCCATGCCACACCCGCCGGCTTCGCCGCCGTAACCCCAAATCGCGATGACGAACACCTCATCGCCCCACAATACCTCGGAGTCGTCGACATCATCCTTGGTGGAGGCATGAAATTTTTCGACCCGCGACAACGAGTCGATTCCCGCGACGCCATACTCCCCTACCAAGAATCCGGCTACGACTTTCTCCAGGATCGCGACTCCCTCCTAAAATCCAAAAGTGAAAAACTCCTCGGACTTTTTGGAAAGAAACACATGGAATTCGAAGTTGATCGCCTCAACGACAAAGAATTGAAAAAATCCATTCCCACCCTCGCCGAGATGTCTGAGGTCGCACTCAAACGCCTCCTCCCCGCCAAGGAAAAGTTCCTCATCCAGATCGAAGGCGGTCGCATCGACCACGGCGCACACCTCAACGACATTGCCGGCCTTCTCTGGGATCAACTCGCCTTCGATGACGCCATCGGAAAAGTCCTCGAAATGATACAAAACCGTGACGACATCCTACTCATCGTCACCAGTGACCACGGCAACGCCAACCCGGGACTCAACGGCACGGGAGTGAAATACAAGGACAGCGACGAAGCATTCAAAAAAATCACCCGCATCACTTCCTCCCACGAAAAAATGATTCAGGATTGGCGAAAGCAAAAATCGAAAGACCCCGTCTTCCTTACCACTTTCATTAGGAAAAAACTCGGCATCACACTCACCCCGGAGGAGACCCAAACCCTTCTCGCCAGCCTTACGAGTAAGCCATTCACAGAGTGGAGCAACCAACTAAGCAATCCTCAGGGCATCCTCGGCCAGATCGTCGGAAATCACACAGGCATCGGCTGGACAGGCACCTCACACACCTCGGATCCGACCATCATCTCCGCATTCGGCTCGCAATCTGATCGTTTCCACGGCATCACACCCAATCAGGAAATCCACAGGCATTTGCTCGAATTGCTCGCTTAATTTCCTTTTCCTGCTGATTCCTCTGCATATCCCATCATAAGCTCCGGCTATCCTTGCTCACTGCTCTGAAAAGCGTTTCTCTAGAAATGTAATGAACACTGAAGGAACCAGCTATCAGGATCTTCAAAAATGGGTTGACGAATCCGCCGCCCTTTTCACCCCGAAAGATGTCGTCTGGTGCGATGGCTCTCAAGAGGAGTGGGACACACTCACCCAACAACTCTGCGACCAAGGCACTTTCCTCCGCCTAAATCCGGAAAAACGCCCGAACTCCTTCCTCGCACGCTCCGAGCCCTCCGATGTCGCCCGTGTCGAAGAGCGCACCTTCATCTGCACCAAACGCCCCGACCAAGCAGGCCCAACCAACAAATGGGCGGATCCCGTCGAGATGCGCAAGCTCCTCACTGAAAAATTCACCGGCTCCATGGCCGGGCGCACCATGTATGTCATCCCCTTCTGCATGGGACCACTCGATTCCCCACTAGCCAAGATCGGCGTGCAGGTTACCGATAGCGCCTACGTTGTAGTGAACATGCGCATCATGGCACACATGGGATCGCATGTCCTCAAGCGCCTCGAAGATGAGACATCCGGAGCCGCTCCGAAAAAACGCGACGGCCACGCCCAGTATATCAAATGCATGCACTCCGTCGGCGCTCCACTTGCCGATGGCCAGGCCGATGTCGCATGGCCATGCAACGACGACAAATACATCTCCCATTTCGTCGATACCCGAGAAATCATGTCCTACGGCTCCGGCTACGGCGGCAACGCACTCCTAGGAAAAAAATGCCTCGCACTCCGCATCGCCAGCAACATCGCCCGCGAGCACAAATGGATGGCCGAGCACATGCTCATCCTCGGCCTCCACGCCCCGGATGGTTCCACCACCTACGTCACCGCCGCTTTCCCTTCCGCCTGCGGAAAAACCAACCTCGCCATGCTAGAGCCGCCGAAGCCTTACGCGGACAAGGGCTGGAAAACCTCCATCGTCGGCGATGACATCGCATGGATCTGGCCGCATAAAGACGGCAAACTCCACGCCATCAATCCGGAAACCGGCTTCTTCGGTGTCGCCCCCGGAACCAACTGGGAAAGCAACCGCATCGCCATGGAGTCAATGAAGGAAAACGCCATCTTCACCAACGTCGCCCTCACCGACGACGGCGATGTCTGGTGGGAAGGCCTTACCAAAGAACCACCCGCCCACCTCATCGACTGGAAAGGCAACGACTGGACACCCGCCTCCGGAACTCCCTCATCCCACGCGAACTCCCGTTTCACCGCTCCCGCCAAACAGTGCCCCACCATCGATCCCGAGTGGCAGAACCCCGACGGAGTCCCCATCGACGGAGTCATCTTCGGAGGCCGCCGCGCAACCACTATGCCTCTAGTATATCAGGCATTCAATTGGTCTCACGGCGTCTATGTCGGTGCTACCATGGGTTCAGAAATGACCGCCGCCGCAGCTGGAACCATCGGAAAAGTCCGCCGCGACCCCATGGCCATGCTGCCTTTCTGCGGCTACAACATGGGCGATTACTTCGGCCACTGGCTCGGCATGCAACGCCACCTCCTCCACCTCCCGCGCTTCTTCCACGTGAACTGGTTCCGCAAAACCGAAGACGGCAAATTCATGTGGCCGGGCTTCAGCGAAAATATGCGCGTCCTCGAGTGGATCGTGAAACGCTGCAAAGGCGGAGCCGCAGGCCACGAAACACAGATCGGCTGGATCCCGGACTACGAGAACTTCAACATCGAAGATCTCCCCGATTTTTCCAAAGAAGACTTCGATGCCGTCATGAAATTCGACCGCAACGAATGGCGCACCGAACTCGTCTCCCAAGGCGAACTCTTCATCGACCTCTACGACCACCTGCCGAAAGAACTCATCTTCCAGCGCGAGCTCCTCGCAGCCCGATTGGTTTAGAAAGACCAGATCCTTGTTCTTCCTCTGCGTCAATTCATCCCTATTGCAAACGGGGTCAACCGAAGGTAGTCTTTCGGCATGATTCTCAGCGCAGTCATCACAGAAGCAGAAGAGGGAGGCTACGTTTCTTACAACCCAGAAACAGGAACCACCTCCCAAGGTGAGACCCTCGACGAAGCTGTGGAAAATCTCCGCGAGGCCACAGAGCTTTTCTTGGAGGAGTTCCCAGTGAACTTCACGAAGCCTTCTCTGATAACTAGCTTCGAGCTCTCGAATGCCTAAGCTGCCGAACATAAGTGGCAACGATTGCTGCAAGATTCTTGCGCGAATGGGCTTCGAAGAAAGTCGCCAGCGTGGTAGCCACCTAATCATGAAACGAGACTCCTCCGGTTGCGTAGTCCCTATGCACAAGGAGATCAAAACCGGAACTCTCCGAGGAATTTTGAAACAGGCAGGTGTATCGCCCGAAGATTTCCTCAAAGAGTATAACAAGTGAAAGTGAGCCCAGTGAAGAAAATCATCATCCTCTCCGCGCTGATCGCCCTCACACTCATTCTTCCCTTCCTCACCCAAAACCCCGCCATCACCGCCCTCTGGCCGGCCTTCTGCGCGCTCATCGTCATCATCCTCACCCGCCAAGCCGCACTCGGCCTCGGCAGCGGGGTCGTCGCCGGTGCGTTCCTTATCCATCACGATAGCCCTATCGCCGCCATTCGCGCGATCTTTGCCGACTACATTTTCCCCTCCCTCGAAGGCTCTTGGCACATCGGAGCCATCGTTTTCACCCTCATCCTCGGAGCCTTCGCGGGCATCTTGGAAAAATCCGGCGGCTTCGACACGCTCCTCGCCCGCCTCACTACGAAGGCAAAGCACCCACAAAAAAGCCTCCTCGGCGGTGTCTATCTAATCGGCCTCCTCTGCTTCTTCGACGGCCTCGCGAACTCACTGCTCACAGGTCGCATCGCCCGCCCGCTGGCCGACCGCACGGGTGTCTCCCGCGAGCGCCTCGCATGGGTCGTCGATTCCACCTCCTCTCCCGTCGCCTGCGTCGCCTTCATCTCCACCTGGATCGCCACCCAGCTCAGCCTCATCAAGGAAGGACTCGCCGACGCACCTTTTCCCGTCGAACCTTACTCCCTCTATTTCGCCTCCATCCCCGCAAACCCCTACTGCCTCCTCACCCTCCTCCTCATACCACTTGCCATTTTCCTCAACTACCAGCCGCGCGCCATGCGCCGCTACCTCCCCCAGACCCCTGCGGAGAATGACGAACCAACCACCTCATCCATCCCCACCCGCCATGCGATCATCCCTCTCATTGCGCTAGTCCTCGGCATCTTCGCGGCCTTCCCCCTCCTCTCATCCCCACCCACCGATCCCTTCACCCTCACCGGCTGGCGTGAGGCATTCAGCGGTAGCGCAGGCCCCTACGCCCTCGTTGCAGGAAGCATTTTCGGCATCGCCGCCGCATGGGTCATGTATCCTAAATCACGGAAAACCCCCGCCTCAGAAGCCGCCTACCACGGCGCCGCAAACCTCCTCCCCGCCCTAGTCATCCTCGTCCTCGCATGGTCGCTCGGAAACGTCTTCTCCGCCCTCGGCGCAGGCGAACAGATCGCCACCCTCCTCTCGGAAAAATTCAACGTTGCCTGGCTCCCCCTCGCCGTCTTCGCCTCCGGCTCCATCATGGCCTTCGCCACCGGCTCATCATGGGGCACCATGGGCTTGCTCATGCCCCTCGCTCTCCCCGCAGGCATTGCCGCCGCCACCGCTGCTGGGCTTTCCCCCGCTGAAATGCTCGCCCTCTCCCCCGCCATCATCGGCGCAGTCTTTGGCGGAGCCGTTTTCGGAGACCACTGCAGCCCCTTCTCAGACACCACCATCGTCTCATCCATCGCCTCCGGCTGTGAACCCACCGCCCACGTGCACTCCCAACTCCCCTTCGCCGCCATCGCCGCAGGCTTCTCTGCCGTATCCTACTCCTTCATCGCCCTCGGCCTCCACGCAGCCCTCTCCACCATCATAGCCACCATCATTATGGCCTTCACAGTGATATTTCTTTCCCGCAGAAAATCATCACCCACCTCCTCTTAAAACTGCGTCATCCTACCTCTCAAAACAACAACAACCCAAGTTCCTGCATTCCTGCCTTCCTCATTAAAAAATCCCAACTGAAAACTCCACCCTCCTACTAACGTATCCATTACACCGATGCGGCGCCTCCTATACATCATCCCCCTCACCGGACTGCTCCACGCCCAGGAGAAAATCTCTTTCGACGACCACGTCTTCCCCATCTTTGAGCAGTCTTGCCTGAACTGCCACAACCCTGACAAAACCAAGGGCGGTCTCGATCTCTCTAGTTTCAATGGCACCATGAAAGGCGGTTCCTCCGGGAAAATCGTCGAGCCCGGAGACACCTCCTCAACCCTCATCAACCTCTCCAAACACTCAGCCGAACCCTTCATGCCGCCCGAGGGCGAAAAACTCGGCGCCGACAAGATCGCAGTCCTCGAAAAATGGATCGAAGGCGGCCTCCTCGAAACGAAATCCTCCACCGCCCGCAAACCCTCGAAGCCTAAATTCGAGACAGCCCTCACCTCCGACCCCACAGCAAAACCCGACGGCCCGCCGCCCATGCCTCAGCATCTCTTGCTAGAGCCTCCCGTCGTCACGGAAAAACCCTCCGCCGTCCACGCCATCGCCAGCTCCCCTTGGGCACCCCTGCTCGCCGTCACCGGCCAGAAACAAATCCTCCTTTACCACACGGAAACGCTCGAACTCATCGGCATCCTCCACTTCCCCGAGGGCGATCCCATCTCCCTCTCCTTCACACCAGACGCCCGCTACCTCATCGTCGGCGGCGGCATCCCGGGGAAAAACGGCATCACCGTCACCTTCGACATCACCACCGGCTCCCGCGCTTTAACTGTTGGCAAAGAATTCGATTCCATACTCGCCTCAGACATCCGCCCATCCTTTGACATCGTCGCCACTGGCGGCCCCTCGAAGCTCCTCAAGCTCTGGGACACCTCCACCGGCGAGCAGCTCCACTCTGTCAAAAAACACACCGACTGGATCACCGCCCTCGACATATCACCCGATGGCATCCTCCTCGCCAGCGGCGACCGCAACGGCGGCGTCTGGGTCTGGGAAGCTGAAACCGCCGCCGAGTTCCACACCCTCCGCGGCCACCAGGCAGCCATCACCGCCCTCACCTACCGCTCCGATTCCAACATCCTCGCCTCCGCCTCAGAGGACGGCTCTGTCCGTTTCTGGGAAATGAACAACGGCGGCGAAGTGAAGAAAATCGACGCCCACAAAGGCGGAGTTACCGCCTTCTCCTTCGCGAAAAACGGCACCTCCATCTCCGCTGGCCGCGATGACTTCGCACGCCTCTGGAAACCCGATTTCAACAAACTCCGCGACATCAAGCTCCCCTCCCTCCCCATTTCCGCCGCCATCTCCCACGATGGCAAACGCGCCTTCATCGCCGACGCCTACGGAGCCATCCACACCTTCCTCACCGAAGGCCAAGGCCAGCCGGAAATCACCACCTTTTTCAACAACCCCCAGAGCATCGAAACCCGCATCGAACTGGTCACCGCCCGCATCGACGAAGTCCGCGAAACCATCTCCACCTCCCTCGCCGCAAACGAAGAACGAAACAAATCAGTCCAGCAAGCCATCGACGCTCTCGCCGCCGCAGAAAAAGCCCTCGAACAAACCAAAAACATCCTCAACGCTTCCGAAAAAGGCGTCAATGAAGCCAAGAGAACCCTCGATCAGCTAAAGGCAAAAAAGGAAACAGCACCCGAAGAAATAGCCAAAGCAAACGCCGCCTTTACCGCCGCACAGAAAAACCGCGATGCCGCCCGCGCCCGCCTCGAACCCGCAAAAAACAAGCTCAACGAAGCACGGAAAATTGCCGATGAAGCCCGCAAGCCCGCCCCTCCCGACAAGTCCCTAGAACTCGCCGAAACCGAACTCGCCACCCTCATCGCCCGCGAGAAATCCCTCTCCGCCGCCGCCATCAACACCCGCGTCCTCGCCGCCTCAGAGAAAACCCACGCCTTCGCCATCAACAGACAGGATCAGCTCGCAAACTTCCGCCAAACCCTCATCGATCTATCAACACCCACTGCCACACTCAACGACAAGCGCGCCGAACGCGCCGCCTTCGCCACCGCCCTCGGCGAAACCCAACTCACCGGTTCACACCTCACCGAAGCCCAAGCAACCCTCCGCGCCCTAGACGCCTCCGTCGGAAACCTTACCGACACCCTCCATCAGCAGGAAACCGCTCTCGCCGACCTTCGCCGATCCATCGACGCCACTACTCGGGAGCTTATCAACGCCAAGTCCGAAGCCGAAAAACTCCGCGACACCTACCTTCAGGCGCTGAAGTAGCAACGCTCCCTACATCGGCACCTCCAGCACATCCTCCCGGCTCGGAACAAACACCCGATCCCCCCTCTTCGGCTTGGCAATATTCAGACCCGTGAACCGAGAGAATGCTGGCAGCACCAGCTCACGCCCATTCCGTAGGTAAAAAAAAGGCAAACGGATACTCCTCCTCGGCGATTCCGGCAAACGGATCCCCGGATGCAAGTGCCCCGCGATACCCACCATCCCATCAGGAATTTCATCCGGATCGTGGGTGATGTGTAGACCGTCGATTTCAGAAAACGGCACCACTTCAATCGGCAGCTCATACCTCGAAAGCCTCGCCATCCGGTCATGATTTCCCTCTGTTAGAATGATCGGAACCACTATCCCTGCCGCCCATTCTCGGAACAACCCCAGCACATGTTCGCTCATCCCTCCCTTCGCATGAAACAAATCCCCGGCTACCACCAGACAAGCCGCATGATGTTTCTCAACGAGTGCCGTGACCCTATCCAGATCATGCCGCGTATCACCCTCGGGCACCGGTATCCCCTTTTCGCGAAACGTCGCCGACTTCCCAAGATGCAAATCCGAGAGCACCAGCACCGCAGACTTTTCCAAAAACACCGCATGCTCGGCGAGCAAGGTGACGGGAGTATTGCCGAGTTCGATGGTCATTTCTTCGTCTCAGCCTGCAGTCGCAACAGCATCTTTTCAAGCTGAGTAGCCGCGTCACCCGCAGGTAAATAGGCCGAAAGCCGATCCGCCCACAGCGGAAACGCCATCGGAGTGAGGCGCTCCGTTTCCACAAGCTCAAAGGATTTCCCAGCCAGTGAAACCAAGGTCTCCTCCAGCCTCGCAAGCTCAAGCTGCCCCTCAAGAATCTCACGCCGACTCTGCTCTAACAGGAGGTTATCCGGATCATACCTCGTAAAAACCTCGAACAACAACCGCGCCGAAACCTGCAGATCCCGCACCGGCCTCCGGTTTCCCGGCAGATCAGGAACCAACAACCCCGCCACCCTCGCGATGATTCGGAATTGCCGCCGCGACATCTCCGCCGTGTTCATGCACGAGAGCAAATCCTCCTCCAGATTCTCCGGAGAAAGCGCCTCCCGCAGCACCCCCTCATCTAGCGAAAGCCCGCGCCGTGCGGTCAGCGAAAATCCATAATCATTCTGCGTCGTGTGAATTGATTCTCCACTGCGTTGGGAAATCCGATACGCCGTCAGCGAGGCCAGCCCCTCATGCGCCAGCCGTCCCGCAAAAGGGAAAAAAAACAGATGCTCGCCCTCACGCGAAGTCGTGAACTCCACCAGCAACTTCTCCGCAGTAGGAATGCTCGACCACCTCTTTTGAATTTCCAGAATCGGCGCCACCGCCTTCATCTCCGCATTATCCGTCGGTGTATGTAGCTGCCTCGCCACCGATCTCGCGAGCTCCGAGGAAAGCGGTAGCCGCCCTCCACTCCAGCTCGGCACATCGCCCCGCGTCTTTTTTGTCGCCATCCTCACGGTTGCGTTGAGTTTGTGAAAACGAACAAGCTCCAGTCTCCGCCCGGCGAAGACAAACTGCCCGCCGGGCTTCAGCTTGGAAATGAACGACTCCTCAACACTCCCAAGGATACGCCCGCCAGTGAATTTTATCGTGATCGCCGCATCCGAAGTGATCGTCCCGATATTTAGCCGATGAAGCTGCGCTGTGCGCTTATCGGGCACGCTGAGCAAACCACCCTCCAGCACCGCTTTCTTATACTGCGGATACTGCGAGAGCGCCCCGCCATTGGTGATGAAAGCAATGCACCACTTCCACTCCGCATCCGTGAGATCATGATAGGAATGGCTGGAAGTGATCTCTTTCCGCAGATCCTCCGGCTTCGCTGGCTGACCTAGGACGAGCGACACCAAATGCTGCACCAGCACATCGAGCGGCTTGCCAAGCATGCGCCGGGCTTCGATCTCACGCCTCTCCCAGGCATCACGCGCCGCAGAAAACTCCACCAGCTCCAGCGCATTCGTCGGCACACAAAAGATGCGTGAAATCTGATTCGGCGAGTGCCCTGCACGTCCCGCCCTCTGCGTCAGCCGCGCAATCCCCTTTGGCGACCCCACCTGTATCACCTGATCCACCGGCGAGAAATCCACCCCGAGATCCAACGATGAAGTGCACACCACGCATCGCAACGTGCCATCTCGCAGCCCGGCCTCCACCAGCGCGCGCTCCTCCCGATCCAGCGAGCCGTGATGCAGCGCGATTTCGTTATCCGCAAAAATCCCCAGCCCGCTCAACTGCTGGAACCAATTCTCCGTCTGGTTGCGCGTGTTTGTGAAAAGCAAAGTCGTGTTCGCCTTCTTGATCTGCCGCGCCACCCTCCCCACCAGCCGCGTGCCCAGATGCCCAGCCCATGGAAAGGATTCGATCTCATCCGGGATCATCGTCGTGATCTCGATCTTCTTCTCCAAGTCCGCCGGAAGGATGTGGAAGTTTTTCGGAACGGATTTCTGATGCTTGTGAAGTGGCTTCGCAGCTTCTTCCAGATTTCCAAGCGTCGCTGAAAGCGCCCATGTCCGTAGCGCCGTGCCACGCCACTTACGCAGCCGCGCAAGGCATAGCTCCGTCTGAATCCCGCGCTTCGTTCCAAGCAACTCGTGCCACTCATCGACGATCACACATTTCAGATGAGCCAATTTTTTCCGTGTGTCCGGATGGGTCAGCATCAGCGAAAGCGATTCCGGCGTTGTCACCAAGGTATGTGGAAATTTCTCCCGCAGCTTCGCCTTCCGATATGAAGAGGTATCTCCCGTCCGCGCTTCAATCGGCCAAGCGATTCCCAGATCATCCATCGGCTCACGCAGCGCACGCAGGGTGTCTTGAGAAAGCGCCCGCAGAGGAGTGATCCACAGCACCTCGCAGGGCAGCGCCGCGAGCTGTGCCTTGCTCGGAATCTCCCCTTCGGAAATACCCAACGCCCCAAGGGATTCACTCAGCGGCCCCAGCCAGACCGCCAAAGTTTTCCCGAACCCCGTCGGCGCATGCAGCAGTCCCGAACTTCCCTCCAAATAACGTTTCCAATTCTCCTCCTGAAAATGAAACGCCTCCCAGCCCTTGGATTCGAGCCAGCGTTTGAGCAGTGGGTGAAGCATTTCCGATTTGATAGCCATTCATTGAAACACAGATCGCATAGCTTGCATGTGGAATTTCCTTCTTTACGCCTCGCCATTTCCACTGCACTTTGTTCTCAAGAACACTGTTCAAAATTATGTCACATTCACTCACTACCCGTCAGATCGAGATCCTCGACTACCTCCGCAAGGCTCACCACGAGACCGGCATCATGCCCTCCACCCGCGAAATCCAGCACTACTTCGGATTCGCCAGCCAGACAGCCGCGATGAGCCACCTCCGCGCCCTTGAGAAAAAAGGCGTCATCCAGCGCCTCCCCGGAAAAGCTCGCGCCGTCATTTTCCCCGAAGACCTCGACCGCGAGGAAATCTGTGACATCCCCATCTACGGCTCCATCGCCGCTGGCTACGCCGAAGCCGCCGAGCAAGAACAGGAAGGTTGCCTCTCTATCGATGTCACCTCCATCGGCATCGGCCGTAAACGCGACACCTTCGCCCTCCGCGTCCGCGGCGAGTCCATGATCGACGCCCACATCTGCGATGGCGACACCGTCGTCCTCGAAAAACGCGAACCACGCAACGGTGACATCGTCGCCGCCCTCATCGATGGAGAAACCACTCTCAAGCGCTTCGTCTCCGAAAAAGGCCGCACCTACCTCCACGCCGAAAACTCCGCCTACCCCGACCTCATCCCCACCGGTGAGCTCTTCATCCAGGGCGTCATGGTCGCCCTCTTACGCAAATCCGCGTAGCGGCCAATATGGAGCGCGGCTTTGTAAGCCGCTGTCTGATACTCCGATATTCCATTCAAGCCCCGAGAGAGAATCGGAGTGCAAGACAGCGGCTTACAATACCCAAGGGGCACACCGACCCGCGCTCCCCATCACAATCAATACCCTTTCAGCCACTCGACGATATCAGCTGTGTCCTGAGCGCTGAGCCCAAGCTGATCCGAGCTTAGCATGAGGGATTGCTCCAAGGGCTTGTTCGCCTTGATCTTATTCTTCGGCACTTGCTGAGTCACACCTCCGGTGGATTTGATCGTCACCGTCTTGCCATCGCCGATCACCAGCCCGTGGATCGCACCGCCGTCTTTCAGGATCAGCTCCCGACCATCGAAACCATGGGAAATTTCTGCTGATGGATCGATGAGAGACTGAATCAAGACCTCATCCGTCTGATTCTTGCCGAAGCCTTTGAGCGCCGGGCCGTATTCCGCGCCCTGTCCATCGACTTGATGACACATCACGCAACGTGCTGCCAGTGCTTTGCCTTTCGTCGCATCGCCCTTGAGCGCCAGCACATCCTTAACTGAATAGTTTGTCTTCTCCGGCTTCGTCGGCATGGTGATCGCTTGGATTTTCACAGGAGCTTTCAATATTCCTTTTTCCTTCAACTCCGCGCCCAGCTTCATGAACGCCCACTCCCCGCCCTCGCGGTTTTGCAGCCACCATGAGGCGGTGTCTTTCACCGGAGAATCCTCTAACGCTATGGAGATCAGCGCATCTGCCGATGCACGGGTGTTGATGAAAGCCAGGGAATCTAACGCTAGGATGCGAGCTTCATTGGAGAGCTTTTCGGAAGCTGCGCGTTCAGCGAGAGCCGGAACAGCGGCTTCCGGCATCAAGCGCCATGTGAGTCGAGCAAAAGCCTCCGACCATTCCTCCGACGCACCCGGCTTCATCTCAGTGGAAAGCGTTTGCCAAAGTGCCTCGGTATTTTTCCCAGCACCGAGACCCAGCGATTCTAAATACGAGCGGTCTTTGCCGTCATATCCCTTCGCCACCGCTAAGAGCACTTCCTGCGCCTCATCGTAGCTGCGGTATCTCATTTCAATCGCAGCTTCTGCGCGAACCGCAGGCGATTCGTCATTCGCCAGTTGCTTAGCATAAGAGAACGCATCCACTACCCCGTCGCTACGGCGGATCGCACGGAATGCCGCGAGGCGTATCTTTTCATCATCGTGAGTTAGCAGCCCCTCGAGCACTTGGATTCCCTCTTCACCCATGTAAGGAAGCAGCCAGATGCCACGTGCAGCAACGAAAGGATTTGCATCCTTCATCACCTCAGCCACGGCATCGAATGCGCCTTCGCCCTCGGACTTCAGCTTCTCAAATCCAAGCCACCGCACATTGTTGGCTGGCGATTTCAGCGCAGTCACCGCGCCTTCTATCGTCGTAAGATCCATCTCAGGCACCACCGGCTTAAAGCCCTTCGGTGCGATCCGATAGATCACCCCGGTCGCTCCCTGGTCATTCGTTCCGTGCCCGCCGACACGCGAGTCCGTCCAGTCAGCCACATAGATCGCGCCATCCGCTCCCACCGTCGCATCCGATGGGCGGAAGTTGTGCATCAGAGCGGTTCCAGCAGCCGCCCTGCCTTGTCCGGTGAAATCCGAGCCAGCAAAATCGTTCGCGGGATTTGTCGTCACGAACACATCACGCACCAGTTTCATCCCGGCTCCCTCCAGCTCCGGCTGGTAGGAGAAAATCAGGTTCTGCCCTGGCTCGCAGGCAAGCAGGGTGCCGACAAACTCCTCTCCAAGCGCGCCGTTTTCATAAAACGACACACCTGTCGGCGAGCCGCCGCCATAGACATCGCCCGCAGGCATCGTGCCGGGATCATCCTGCCTCCACTCCGCAGTCGGCGTGTCTTGACCCGGGCGCTGATCCGCCCTCCATGTCCGCTTCCCATCGCGCGAGAAGAACCCGGCATTGCCGCCCTCCAGCATGTGAGTCACCCGGCAGGCCGGTGGATCGTCGTTGTCGTTCTGGAAGACGAAGCCATACGAGTTCGTGATCTGCTCGTAGGAATTCCGGAAGCCGTGCCCGATCACCTTCGCCCCGGTTCCATCGGGATTCAGCCGGATCGCGGCTCCTGAATTGTAGCTAAATCCGTCGCCTGATGGCTGACCCGCTATCTCCTTCACATTGGCCACATTTTTCGAGTAGCGCTCGTCGATATACGCTCCGCCCAGCTTAATGGTCGTCCCCGATTTATCCTCAAACATCGCTCCGCAGTTTCCTTGGTTGAAAACCCATTTGCCATCGG
Source organism: Akkermansiaceae bacterium (assembly GCA_030725745.1). Taxonomy (GTDB): domain Bacteria; phylum Verrucomicrobiota; class Verrucomicrobiia; order Verrucomicrobiales; family Akkermansiaceae; genus Luteolibacter. The sequence continues at coordinate 40,363 of JANRFH010000023.1, read as the reverse complement.
GCCCCGATGTCACGGAGTGCAGGGAGTGGTCGTGGTTGCGCCCGTTGAAACCCGTCAGGAACACCTCACGCACATCGCCGTCCTTCTCGCTGAATTTGCCATCCCGGTTCGTGTCGGTCAGCTTCAGCATATGTGGCGGTTGAGCGACCATGACGACGTTGTCAAAGACTGCGATACCGAGCGGCGTCACCAGCTCCGGATCCTGCCAGAAGACCGAGCTTTTGTCCGCTTTCCCGTCCTTGTCCGTATCCTCGAGTATAACGATGCGATCACCCTCTGGCTGCCTTTGATCGCCTCTCATCCGGTAGTTCACGCCCTCTGTCACCCAGATACGCCCGAGGTGATCGATGTCCATGTTTGTCGGATTACGCAACATCGGGCTCACCGCCCATTCCGTTACCTCAAGCCCTTCCTTGACGACAAAGGTATCCAAAGGAGCCATGAAACCAGTATCGGATGGTGTCCACCCTGTGGCGGCGATGGGGATTAAAACTAAAGGTATTAGGGTCTTCATAACGGGTATTTCTAAGTGCTGACAGTGAAGAGTATAGACGGCTTGGAAAAGGACATCCTTTCATTTCGAACCCTAATAACAAGATTTCTCGGCGATACGTGCACCCTTGCCTTTTCATCTAACCCTTGCTTCTTCACCATACGAACCGAACCTCAGAATCAATCACTATCCCCCATGAAAGAACTCTTCCGCGAACGCGATCTCACGAAAGTCACCTTCTACCAATCTCTTCTAGAAGCTGCGGAAATCCCCACCTTCATCAAAAACGAAAATCTCTCGACCACCGAGGGCGTCTCCATCCCCGATTTCTTTCCTGCCCTCTGTGTCGTTCACTCCGAAGACTATGACCGCGCCTACGCCCTCATCAAAGAGCACCTCGAAGAAACCGAGAAACTCTCCGGCACCGAAATCACATGCCCGAATTGCGGTGAAACCTCGCCCGGAAACTTCGGCGCCTGCTGGAACTGCCAGTCGCCCCTCACGCAAGAGTGATCGACGGATGAATTTCATCAACCATCCCCTTATGAAAAAAAGAATTTTCAACCTTATACTCGCAACGGCGTTCCTGTGGTGCCCAGTTGTAGCAAATGCAGAAGACAATCCAGCCCTGATAGCACCGCCGACTTCGAGCAGCGGCATCGAATGAGCGCCCGTTTCAGGAACACCCTGTCCATCTTGGTCAATAAGAGCTGAACCACAGATAGCAAGGAATACACGGATGGAAGAGGATGTGGTGCCTCAGTCTTCCCTGCATTTCGATCTGTGTCCATCTGTGTCATCTGCGGTTAAAAAAAATTCCCATGCAGAAGCACTATTCAGGTCGCTTGCCGAAGCGCTTTTCGAGCACCTCTTTCCTGAAGCCGAAGATTTTCTCTAGCTTCGGGCGGACGAAAATCCCGTGGCCGATCTCGCCGAACGGCCAGAGTGGCAGGGCGTAGTGGACGAGGTCTTTCATGAGAACACCGCCGTCTTTTTCCTCGAAGCTGTGCATGTGGTGCCAGAATTTGTAGGGGCCGAAGCGTTGTTCATCGAAAAAAGATTTCCCTTCTTCAACGGCTTTGATTTCGGTGACCCACGGGAGCCAGATGCCGGGGAGGATCATGACGCGGTATTCGATGATCTGGCCTTCATACATTTTCTCGCCGGGCTGATAGACGATCTTGAAGCCGAGGTCGTCGGGCGTGATCTCGTCGAGGTTGCGCGGGCTTGAAAAGAAATCCCATGCTTCAGTGAGTGTGATGGGGAGGAACTGCTCTTGGGCGAGGGTATGGATCATGGGCAGAGTCTCGGCGAAGATTGCGGGTGTGCAAGTGATCAAAGAGGTAGGCATGGCGCTCCGTGCTGTCCTGATTTGAGCAGTGACTAATAAACCACCAACCCAAGTCTTCCTCCTTCTTCTCCCATCTTCCTCCCACCCTCCCCGTAAAGAAAAAGCCCGCACCCTCTATCGACCATTATCACCACTTTCCGGCTATTTTCCAAAAGGAGAGAAGGAGGAATATGGGAGGAGAGGGAGCAAGACCCGGAACAAACCAAAATTTCCAAAATCAGCCATTAGGCCGATGTGCTCAGAGGGATTTCACCTCGATGCTGACCGTGTGTTCACTGCCATCGCGGGTGTCGGTGGCGGTGATGACGTGGGTGCCTGGTGTGAGAGAGGCGGTGTCGCCGCTGATCTCAAGTGAGTCGCAAGACCAGGTGGTAAACTCGGGTAGGTTGCTGAGGAGTTTTAGGCCGCCGCTGCCGGGCATTTCTGGATCTAGGAGGATGGTTGAGCCATCGCGCGGACGCTCGATTTCCAAAGACACGGCGTTGATGGAGTCCTCGTCGAGGGCAAGTTCGTTGCGGCGGCGATTGTGCTTGCTGCCATACCACTCTCGGTAGGTGGCATCGAGGAGGGCGCGACCCTTTTCATCGTAGTCGGTGGGGCGGGCAAGAGGAATGGGGCGAGAGATGGGGACTTTTTCTGAGATGACTCTCTCCAGTATGAGACTTGTGTTGCTGATGGGAGCTATTGATCGGAGGTCTCTTCCTGTGCACGGGTCGATGCTGATATTCTTCATACCCTCCGGCTCTAAATACCAAGAGGCGGGCTTGCCTCTATGGGCGCGCACCAAAGATCGGTGAAAGATCGGGCCAGCGCCAGAGACGCCGGAGATATTTTCCATGGGGCGGTTCTCAAAATTTCCTCCCCAAACTCCCACGGTGAATTCCGGTGTGAAGCCGATGCACCAGTTATCGCGAAAATCCGAGGAGGTGCCGGTTTTCACCGCGCAGCGGAAGGGCAGGTCGAGCGGCCCGCCGGAGGAGAAGGCTGGGGCGCGGGCATCCTTGTCCGAGAGGATGTCGGCGATGAGCCAGGCATTGGTGGGATCGAGCAGAGGTTTTTCCACAGGTGTTTGCTCATCCATGAAAAGTCTTGTGGGGAGGAAGCCGCCCATGCGCGAGAGGCAGGCGTAGGCGTTGGTGAGTTCTAGGAGTTTCACAGGGGCGTTGCCGAGTGTGAGACCGAGGCCGTAGTGGCCGGGATCTTCGGTGAGGGTGGAGATGCCTAGCTCTCCGAGGAAATCTCGGAGCTTTTCCTCACCGCCGAGCGATTCCATTTCGCGGAGTGCGGGGATGTTCAGCGAGCAGGCGAGCGCGGTGCGGATGGTGACCGGGCCGCGGTAGGTGCGGTCGTAGTTTTCCGGTAGCTGCAGTCCTTGCTCGGTGCGGAGGCGCAGCGGCACATCGGCGATGACCGTGGAGGGCAGGTGCCCGAGGTGGCGGAAGCCTAGAGCGTAGGTAAAAGGCTTCAGTGTCGATCCAGGAGAACGGGGGGTGAGTGCGCCGTGGATCTGGCCACCGCGCGAGTCATTCCAATCTGCGGAGGAGACCATGGCGAGGATGTCGCCGGTGGCATTGTCAATGACGACGACTGCAGCGTGGCGGAGGTTGGCGGATTTGAGTTTCGCGGTCTCCTCGCGGACGATCTGCTCGATGTCCTGCTGGAGCGAGAGATCGAGAGTGGAGCGCATGCGGGCGGCATCTTGATCCACACGGCTTAGCCACGGAGCAGAGGCAGTTTCACGCAGGGGGCGGAGGGTGATCGGCTCGGCGCGTGCTAGCTCGATGGCGGCTTCCTTGTATTTCCCGGTCACGGCAAGTCGATCCAGAACGAAAGCGCGGCGTTTTAACGCACGCTCGGGATGGCGGACAGGGTTCAGGCGGGAGGGAGCCTGTGGCAGCCCGGCGAGAAGGGAACACTCACCGAGAGATAGGTCGCCGAGGGGTTTCTGAAAATAGAATCGCGCGGCCTCGACCGGGCCGGTGCGGAGATTTCCATATTCCAAGCGGGCGAAGTATGCCTCAAGGATGCGGTCTTTGTCCCATGTCATTTCCAACCTGCGTGCGAGCATGGCCTCGAAGAATTTCGCGGTGAGATTACGTTCGGAGGGAGGTCGAGAGAGCTTGGCCAGCTGTTGGGTGACGGTGGAAGCTCCGGAAACAGCACGCCTGTAGCGGAGGAAATCCCAGGCAGAGCGAGCGGTGGCGAAGACATCGATGCCGTGGTGCTGATAGAAGCGCTTATCCTCCGCAGCGAGTGTGGAATCGATGAGCCGGGCGGGAATTTCCGAAAGCTGCGCCGGGGCGGAGCGCGAAAAGTCCGACGAAGTCAGGTAACGGATCGGCGCGCCATGGCGATCTAGAAGGACGGGCGAGGCGACGGGGCTCTGAGTGAGGGACTCCGGTATAGGGAAGAACCAAGGCAGGACAAACCACCCGAAGGCGCCAAGTAGGATCATTACAATAAGCGCCTTGAGAAGAAGCCTCCATCGCCGTGATAAGGGCTTCTCCGGGGAATCGTTTTCCTCTGCGTCCACACTGCGAATGTAGGCGGGAAACGGCGGCTTAGAAGCCATTTTCCGAGAAATGGATGGCTGCTGCTTTTCCCATTTGGACATCCTACATTTGAACCGAAAGAGCCGATTGCAGAGGTATTTAACCGCAATGGGAGCGCAGAGGACATTGTAGTTAAAAATTTCTAATGGAGATGCCTTCCTTTTCCCTTGGACTTCCCGTGAAGCTCATTTTAATTACGACATCATGAAATTGAAATACTTCCTACCCGCCATCGCTGCTTCCGCGATGTTCATTCAGCCAGCAACTGCCGACGAAGATACGCCCCTTGGCGAGCAGATGGAGATCATGAACGACGCCTACAAGGCCTTCCGCCGCGAGGAGGATCCCGAAAAAGGAGCCGCACTTACCCGCGAGGCTCAGGACGCTATGATCAAGGCCATCTCACTTCTCCCGGAAATGGTGACCGACATGCCCGACGGCCCGGACAAAGCGAAAGCAGCCGCAAAATATCGCGAAATGATGGGGCAACTCATCTCAACCCTCGCTTCAATCGAACTCGCCTTCCTCGATGGCGACATGGAAAAGGTCGCCGAAGGTGTCACTGCGCTGCGCGAAAGCAAAAAGACCGGCCACGACAAATACGTGGAGGAATAAACCTTCCCCCACCCCTCTCGAATAAAAAAGCCCGCTGGATGATCTCCTGCGGGCTTTTTTATTAGGAAAATATTAATCAACGCTCAACAAGAATGCGCGAGCCCACCGCCATCTTGGAGTAAACGATAGGCATTGTCTTGCTCGGCCCGCGGATGCAGGCGTGGGAGGCGGGGTAGCGGCGCACATTGCCGATGTGGTGGCCTACGCCATCGTTGGTGAGGCGCATCCAGTAGCTCATGGATGCTCCTACGAATTTACCACCTTCGGGAACGACATCGGACTTCGTATCGGCGTCGCTATTCACACATACGCCATCGGCATCATAGATTTTGCCGTATAGGTTCGAACGCTTATTAACAATTTTCTCAAGAACCTTGTAGTCGCCGGGAGGTGTCGGGCGGCTAGCTATCCCGGAGCAGATAGGGTAATCGATGACGATCTGATCCCCGTTCATGAGGAAGGCGCGCTGCAACTTAAGGCTGACCTTCACCCAGGAATTTGAGGAATTGGTCTGAGGCAGAAGCTGAACATTCGTCCAAGTGTCGTAGGTCTTGGGATAGTCCTTTTCTGCGGTGAAGTGCTCGTAAGTCCCTTCTTCAAAAGGATTCTTGTATTCCGGATCCGTTTTCGAAAGTTCCGGGTCGATTTTTTTCGTGGCGCAACTCGCAAGAAATGCGAATAGGCCGATAAGGCAAAGCTGGCTGATGTTTTTAAATGTCATGGGCACGTATCTTTTGGGGTGCAGGGGGATACAGCAAAATCTGCACCAATGCAACCTCCGTAATATGAAGCCCTTCTTGGATACTTATTCCAATGGATTCTAATAAGTTACCCGCCAATCAGCGAATATACTCTCGCTCGATCGGCTCCAGTGAGTAGAATAACCAATGCTGCATGCCCTATTTGTGGGGTATTCCAATGTAGAAACCACGAAAACCCCTCCCAAATGTTGAGCTCACAGCCATCTTTTCGTCTCTCCTCTGTCATCTTCCCAACTAGCGTTCAAATCACGCTGGCGTCTGTATTCTTGGCTGCCACTCTAGTAACCTGCGCAGAAGAGCTTCCCCCTGAAACGGATGGGGTGGTCTGGCATCAAATCCCCAATGTGCTCGACTCCTTGAATACGGAGGTAGACGAAATTCAAAAGCAATTGGCAAAATTACCCGAAGCTGAACCAATCCAGCAATTTGAGGCCTACGGCTATCACGGAGGATATCTTCCCGCACTCGACAAGCTGCCAGAAACACCTCGGTGGACTGTCGATATCGAATATCTCCCGAAAGCACCAATCGGCCAGGCCATCTTGGTGCCCGCAGCGGAGAGGCGCTTCGAAGGTGAGCGCAATTATGGTTTCCCGAAACGCTTCCGCCTTTTGAAAGTGTATCCCGATGGCAGTGTCGCCCCCTTCGCGGAGTGGATGGATGAAGATTGTCCGGTGCTAGGCAGGATGCCACTCATTGTCGATATTCCCCAGCCCTATACAGGGACGATAAGGATGGAGGTTTTCCGTGGTGCGATGGATGGTGGGCGCGAGCTCTTCGCCTTGGACGAGTTCTATTGCGTAGCCGATAACGACATCAGCCATGCGATGGGCATTACCGTGAGTTCCGAATTCGAGTCCCTGCCCTATTGGAGCAAAGAATTTCTCGTCGACCAGAAAACTAGCCTAGGACTGCCACTCGGAGCCTCTAAAAACGGAAAAGACACGCCCTCCGAGAAGACAGATTTCTCTATAGAATTTGATTCAAAAATCCACCCGGAGATCACGGTTGAGCTGGATCTCGGAGAAAACAAACTTTTGCACGAAATGATCCTGATACCTGCCGCCTATTCGGAGGGTATCCTGATACCCGGTTTCGGCTTTCCCAGTGATATATCGATCAATGCCTATCGTGAAAATACCGATGGATCGTACGGGCAACAGACAGAATGGGAGGAGCAAAATCATGTAAAACCGGGGCAAAACGCCCTGCGTCTGCGTAAAACCGTGCATAACGTCCGATGGGTAGAGCTCACGTTCTCAGGGTTCTCAGACAATGGGGATAATGCGGTTATCTCCTTGGGTGAATTGATCCCCAGATATAAAAAGAAGTCGCACACGGTGAAAAGCATACGCTTGGTGGAGGGCCCGACCATTTCAGACAAAAAGTTAAAATCCCTCATCGACCAAAAAGCAGCAGGACGCCCTGTGATGTTTTTCTTAGACTGGATCAAGCAGGTCGGCGAGCGGGACGTCCTCAGACTTCAGCTAGAAGAAAAGCAAGCACTGGCTGCACGCTTGGAAGCGCGCTGGTCAGCCATCTGGTGGTTCTGGGGATGGGTAGCCCTAGCTATCGTCATTGTCGCAGCCGTCTGGGTGACGGCATACTCAGTCTCCCAACGCAGGAAACATGCGTTTCTATTGCGCAGACAGATTAGCTCCGACCTCCATGATGACATCGGCAGTTCTATGAGTGCCGTCTCTCTCGCGATGAGGCGGCTGCGTAGAATCTCTGATCAACCAGAAATCCACGAGAGGTGTGTGAAAATCGATTCCATTCTTGGCAACATGCAAAATGCTTTTCAAGACGTCCTCTGGTTTACCAACAGCGATACAGATAGCCTCAGGCAAATGCTTAGCAAGCTGATGCACATGGCAGAGCTCTATGTTCCCGAAGATCTCCTGCACCTAGAGTGCACACCCCTCAATGATATCCCCGATCGGAAACTGAAGGTGATGTTCAAGAGAGATCTACTTATGATCTTCCGTGAGGCGTTGAACAACGCGGTCAAACATTCCCAGGCCAGCGAAATCCACGTAACCTTCGGGTGGCGCAGGGGGCAGCTAGAACTTACCATTTCAGACAATGGCAAAGGCTTCGATCTCGAGGAAGTCTCGAAAATTCAGGACAATCTCCCGCACCTCGGCCTAATCAGCATGAAGCGCAGGATCGAGCGTCTGCATGCAAAATACGATTTGCAGTCGGAGCCCGGCAAAGGTACCACACTTGAGTTATCAATTCCCATTTAATCGAATGAGCCGAACAGAAATCAATTCCAAGCCAGTCACCATCTGGATCATCGAGGACAACCTCGATTACGGTGAGCAGCTTGCGGAAGAGCTCAATCTGGATACGTCGATACGCTGCAACCATCATTTCTGCAGCTTCGAAGAGGCCGCCTTGATGCTAGATAAAGGCGAAGTGCCTAATATCGTGATGATCGATCTGAATCTACCTGAAAAGCAGGGAATTGAAGCGATCTACGAGATTAGAAAGAGGTTTCCCGCCATACAATGCATCGTCCTGACAGTCTCCGGACAGCGCAGAACCGTGTTTGATGCTTTGCGTGCAGGAGCTGCCGGATATCTATTGAAAAGCGAATCGCTCGAAAGCATCGTCACACACATCCACGAAGTGGTGGGAGGAGGAGTGCCACTCAGCAGCACGGTCACACCCTTCGTCCTAGACTCGTTGCGCATTAGCCCGCCAAATGCGGACGATGACCTCGCTTTAAGCGAACGAGAGGCTGAAATCCTCAGCTCTTTAGCTGATGGGTGCAGCCGCACGGAGATCGGCGTAAAACTATGCATCGCCACTGTAACTGTGGACTACCACCTGCGAGGCCTGTTCACGAAACTCGGCACCCGCTCGACAACCGGCGCCGTCGCCAAGGCCTTCCGCCTCGGCTTGTTGAAGTGAACTACAAGTTCTTGTAGAATTTCGGTTTCGGGCTGCGGATTGAAACAATCCACTCGTTGCACAACGTAAATCACCATACTTTTCGCCCTATTAGCGCCAGCCATTAGCATGAAGATAACATCCCTACTCCTAGCCTTTGTGGGCATCATCTCCTCCGCCGCAGCGGAAAAAAAACCGAACATCCTTTTCATCATCACGGATGACCAAGGCTACGGTGATCTCGCCTGCCACGGCCACCCTTTCCTAAAAACACCGAATCTCGACAAGCTGCACAGCGAAAGCACGCGATTTACCGACTACCATGTCAGCCCCACCTGTGCACCAACACGAGCTGCACTGATGTCTGGGAAAAATCCCTTCGAAGTCGGCGTCACACACACCATCCTAGAGCGTGAACGCCTCGCTCTAAATGTAACAACTGTCGCAGATATACTCAAAGAGGCCGGCTACGAGACCGGTATTTTCGGAAAATGGCACCTCGGAGAGGAAGACGCTTATCAACCGGGAAGTCGTGGTTTCGACGAAGTTTTCATCCATGGAGCTGGAGGAATCGGACAGAATTTCGCAGGTAGCCAGGGCGATGTTCCGGGCAACGATTACTTCGACCCGACGATTCTCCACAACGGCATATTTGAGAAGACCAGCGGGTTTTGCACGGATGTCTTCGTCCGCGAGGCACTCGGCTGGATGCATGAAAAACGTGACAAGCCATTCTTCGCCTACATCGCGCTCAACGCCCCCCATGGCCCCTTCCACGCACCTGAGAAATACAAGGAAATGTACCGGGAATACACGAAAGGAGATGAGAATGCCGCTGGCTTTTTTGGCATGATCACGAACATCGACGACAACGTCGGGCTAGTAATGGAGAAGCTCGAAGAATGGGACATCGCAGATGACACCCTGCTCATCTTCATGACAGACAACGGCACTGCCAAAGGATCGAAATATTTCAACGCTGGAATGAAAGGTGCCAAGGTTTCGGTGAACCAAGGCGGAGCACGTGTGCCCTTCTTCATGCGGCTGCCTGGGCTGACAAAGCCCGGCTATGACATCGATAAGCTCGCCCGCCACATTGATGTCTTCCCAACCTTCGCCGAACTGGCAGGTGCTGACATTTCTGAACTGGGTCTAGAAGGCCGCAGTCTGCTGCCACTCATCAAGGATCCCGAAGCGGCATGGCCAGATCGCAAGCTATTCTTCCACAGTGGCCGCTGGCCGAAGGAAGGCGCACCCGGTCAATTCGGCAAGGGCTCGCCCGATCCTGACAAATACAAGGATAAGAAATTCGCCGTCCGCACTGATCGCTGGCGCTTGGTCAGCGGGGAACTCTACGACATCGACAAAGATCCCGGCGAACAAAACGACGTCAGCAAACAGCATCCCGAAGTCGTTCAAGAGCTACGAAAAGCCTGGGATGATTACTGGCAGCACACACGCCCACTCATGATCAACGAGGACGCCTCGCTAGACGTAGAGAAGCCTTTCGAGAAAAAATATCTGGAACAAAAAGAATCTACCGGCATTCCTGCATGGAATCCCTCTGACATCTAAAAATCATGAAAAAACAACCCATATTCCTACTCGCCACCCTCGCCGCCGCTTTCACTAGCGCTTATGCGGAAGAGAAAAAAGCCCCAGCAGCACCCGATCCCAAACACGCTTTCGAATACCGTTTCTCGGACGATCTCAAGCAAACTCCGGATTCCGAAGCCCGATTGGAAAAATGGTTCATGGACGACAAATTCGGCGCGTTCATCCACTTCGGTGCCTACTCTCCCTTGGAAGGCCAATACGAGGGACGCGGCGAAGGATTCCGTTACTCTGAGTGGATCCAAGTCAGTGCAGGCATGTCCGCGGAGGAATACCACAAGGTCGCCGCCGCATTCAATCCGTCCGAATTCAATGCCGATGAATGGGTCAAGGTCTTCAAGGACTCCGGCATCAAATACGTGGTCATCACATCCAAGCACCACGATGGCTTCGCGCTCTTCAAGTCCATGGTGAGCGACTACAACATCGTCGATGGCACAGAATTCAAACGCGACATCATCAAGGAACTCAGCGAAGCATGCCATCGAGAAGGGCTGAAGTTCGGCGTCTATTATTCTCAGGCTCAGGACTGGGATGAACCGGATGCCCCCTATCTCAACAAGCGCACCAAGCTCTCTATCCTTCACCCAGAACTCCCTGTCGGTTATGAAAGGGACATGGATCGCTACATCCAGAAAAAATCTCTTCCGCAGGTAGAAGAGCTCATGAAGAACTACGAGATCGACCTGATCTGGTTCGACACCCCGGCGGAGATGACATTTGAACGTGCGAAGCAGTTTTCCGACATGGTGCGCAAGCATCGTCCAGACTGCCTGATCAACTCCCGTATCATCCACAGCGGTAAAGACAAGATTCTCGCAGAGAACCTTTCGCTCTTCGATTATGTTTCCGTGGGCGACAAGGAAGTGCCTACCAAGAAATTGCCGCTCTACGTGGAATCTCCTGACAGCGTGAGCTCATCCTTCGGCTACAAGACGCATGGAGATCACTACTACCACACGGAAAAGGAGCTGATCGAGCGCATGGTACACACCGTTTGTGCAGGCGGAAATTACCTCCTCAACAACGGCCCCATGGGCAATGGCAAGCTCGATCCAGAAGCCGTCCGCCTCTACGGAATCCTCGGCAAGTGGCTGGAAAAAAACGGTGAATCCATCTACTCCACACGTCGTAATCCCTTCGCAGAAACTCCTGAATGGGGAGACATCAGCATCAGCAAACAAGGTGACATCCTCTATCTCCACATCATGGAATGGCCTGAAGGAGGCGAACTTTCCTTGCCTGAAATGACAGCCAAAGCAACCGCCGCAACCTTCCTCACCAACGGCGAAACGGCAGAATTCTCACAGGAATCCGACGTATTAAAAATCAAACTGCCTGAGCAAGCCATCGATCCACTCAACACGGTAATCAAAGTCGTCCTCGAAAAATAGACTTCTTTCATCCTTCCCGCTCACCACCGAGCGGGCGGGCAGTTTTACACACCGGCACTCCCTCATCGGCGTGCAGGTTCTTTAGAATGGCGCACTAAGTGATGATTTTTCGGATGATATTGGAATATCCTTGGAAAACATCAGCAGCTGCATGCAGATACCTGTGCTAGAAATTGATAGAACCATGTCCCTTAGCTTAAAATCACTTATCCTTTCCGCTCTGGCGGCATCGACCTTCGCTTCTCACGCGGAAAATGATCTAACGATCGATCCTTCATTGCCCATCAAGGAGTCTTCGTTTTTCAAATCCCTCACACCCGGCAAATTCATCTTACCCGCCAAAGAAGGCTGGTGGAACTGGGGCATGGCACCGATTTATGACGAGAAGGGAAAGCTTCACATCTTCAACTCAGCAATCCCATACAAGGATGGAAAAGGCATGGGTAACTGGAGCACGAAAAGTACAATCCAACACTTCGTCGCAGACTCCATTGAAGGCCCTTATGAACTCGTCGGCGTTCCTTTTGTCAGCGACAAGACCACCTACCACAATCCCCAAATCTCCAAAGTCGGTGATACCTACGTGCTCGTCTTCCTCATGAACGACAGGTCATACAAGGAAAACGCACAAGCCGTCGGAATCGCCACCGCAGCATCGCTCGATGGCCCATGGACAGAAAGCCCGCACAACCCGATCATCAAACCCTCTCAGGTGAAAGGCAGCCACAATGCCACCCACGCATCGAACCCTACCTTCCTCGTGGATCGTGAAGGCAAGTTCCGCATCTACTACAAGTCCATGTCCGACAAAAAGCAGGCTCTGCGCACCATCGCACTGGCCACTTCGGACAAGATCGAAGGCCCCTACATTGACCATCCCGAGAACCCACTAATCAGCTACGAGTCCCTGCAGCGCGATATCGAGGATTGTTACGCATTTTTCTACAACGACACCTATTACATGATCCTTGAAGACCGCATGGACATCGCGGGTGCCCTTAGCGGGAAAATCAAACCCGGCGACAAAGTCCAGCCCGGCGGTAACCGTCCGGGACTCCTCTACACCTCCAAGGACGGCCTCGACTGGGGACGCCCAGAACTCAGCTACGACACCGATGCGAACTACTTCGGCCGCGAGCTCTCCCGCAGCGAACGCCCACACATCCTCTGGAAAGACGGGAAACCGGAATACCTTTTCCTCGCCAACCACGGCAGCGATGAAGCCGGCTATTACCTCAAGATCGGGGATTGGAAATAGCCTCACACAGCGCATATCCCCATGACCCTCCGTCCCTTCGCCATCTGCGCACTCAGCCTTCTTGCATTTCCCTTCTCGGCCAACGGCGCTCCTCTCAGCCAACGAGCCGACAGCTCGGTCATCATGCCTGCCGATACAGCGGTGGACGGAAAGTTGATCTGGGAGGTCGTTCTGAATCATCCCGGCACCTACGTCCTGCAAGTCGTAGTAGAGCTGAATGAAGCCACTGGCGAAATTTCCGGAACATTCTACGCCGACAGCAAGCCGCTGGGCGAAAAACTAGAAAAGCAGTACATCATAGAAGACGGCCTAGTTGCCGAGTTTTCGGATGCCGTAACCTTTGAAGCGGGCGGAGTGCATACGCTCACTCTGAAAACGGAAGCCGCCGTCAAATACGCTCGCCTCGTTCCACAAGGCTACGTGAAAAGCCGCATCAGCCTCAGCTCCGGCAAATACTATGACGAATGGCTGAAGATGCACGAATCGCCCGAAAAGGTCGCGGCGATGGAGTGGTACAAGCAGGCAAGGTTTGGCATGTTCATCCACTGGGGCGTCTATTCCAAAGCTGCCGGCATCTGGAAGGGCAAACGTATGGAGGAAGGAGATGGCCCCAGGGTCGCGGAGTGGGTCATGAATTCCTTCAAGATCTCTCGAGAGGAGTACAGAGATTACGCGAAGAATTTCAATCCGGACAAATCCTTCGCCACCAACATCGCCAAGCTCGCGAAAGACACCGGTATGAAATACGTGGTCATCACCTCGAAGCACCATGACGGCTTCGGCTTATTCGACTCAGCCCATTCCGATTTTGATATCGCCGATTCCACGGATTACGAAGGCGACCTGATCAAAGAACTCTACGATGCTTGCCGCGCCGAAGGGCTTGATTTCGGCGTCTACTATTCCCACGGAAACGACTGGACGGAAGGTGGCGATGGGAATTACGCGAACGTCTTGGAGAGAGACAAGCAATACGGAGTTTCCACCCGACCCAATGGCAAAAACCTCTGGGATCCAAGCCCGAACACCCACCTCGAATATCTGGAAAACAAGGCCTACCTGCAGGTTGCCGAGTTGATCAAGCTGCTGCCGGATCTGCGGCTCATCTGGTTCGATGGAGAAGGCCTCATCACCGAGGAACAGGCATTCCGTTTCTACAAAATGGTTTACGAACTAAACCCAGGCATCGTCGTCAATCGTCGGGTTGGCTATGACTTCGGCGACTACGTCGATGCTGGCGACAACAAGACCCCCGCCGCCAACGAGCTCGCCGCCAAGCATTTCGAGACCTGCGGCACTGCCAACCATTCATGGGGCTTCAAGGAATACGACCACGATTGGAAAACTCCCCACGAGCTCCTGCGCAACTTCGTGGACATCGTCTCCAAGGGTGGTAACTACCTCCTCAACATCGGCCCCGACGGGAAAGGCAAGGTGCCGGATGAATGCGTCGCCAGCTTCGCGGAAATGGGCGAATGGGTAAAAACCAATTCCGAAGCGATCTTCGGCAATGAGCGCTGGACGGTTTTCAACGAAGGCATCGACGCTAAGTCAACGAAAGAGCCGAAGGCCACCGAGTTTTGGTTCAGCTCGAAGGGTGAGAAGGTCTATGCGATGTCGCTTGCTCCAAATTCGGAAAGCGCACACATCCTTTCCCTCGGAAATATTGCTGGTGAAATCACAGCAGTGCGCCTACTCGGCAGCGAAAAGGAACTCAATTGGACGCAAACTGATGATGCGCTTCAAGTCGATTTCAAGGGTATCGAAACTGGGAACAACGGTTACGCTCTTGAAGTGACCCTCGGGAAATAGCCCTCCTGCTAGATCTATCCGGTGTTTGCAAGTTTTCCGATCCGGGACATCTTCGGACAGGATTTCCCGTCCGTTTTCCCGAAATGGTTTCCCAAGAGCTGAAAGACAAACTCCGCGACGTGCCTCACAAGCCCGGCGTGTATCTGATGAAAGACCGCCTTGGTTCGATCATCTACGTCGGCAAGGCCTTGGATCTCAAGCGACGGCTCTCCTCCTATTTCACCCCTTCTCGCAAAACGCGGGCGAACATCAAGACGCGCGCTCTTATGGATTCGATCCATGATTTTGAAATCCACACCGTCCGCAACGAGCAGGAGTCCCTGCTTCTTGAAGGCAAGCTCATCAAGGACTACCGCCCCCGCTACAACGTTGCGTTCCGCGATGACAAACGTTTCCTCCACGCAAAGATCAAACTCTCCGATCCATACCCCCGCTTCTCTGCGGTGCGCGCAAAAAAGGACGACGGCTCCAAATACTTCGGCCCCTTCCCCCACTCCACCGCGCTGCACGACACGCTAAACTGGATCAACCGCCGCCTCGGACTGCGCGTCTGCCGCCCGGTGAATCCCAGCGAGACGGATTACAAGCACTGCAACGCCGATGTGATCCGTAACTGCTCCGCTCCATGTATCGGCCGCATCTCTCGTGAAGACTATTTGTTAAAAGTCGAAGAGGCTTGCCTGATCTTGGAGGGGAAAGGCAAGAAAGCCATCTTCGAAGAAATCCACGATGAAATGCAGCTAGCAGCGGAGGCACTCGATTTTGAGAAAGCCGCCACCCTGCGCGACGTGCTAGACAACATCCGCAAGACCCTCTCCCCCACCCGCCAGTTTTCGCGAGGCCGTGGCGTGCCCACAACGGTGAAACCCACCGAAGACCTCGCCGATCTCGGTGAAGCGCTCGGACTCGATGGCCCCCCTCGTGTCATGGAGTGCTTCGATATTTCTAACGTCTCTTCTAACCACATCGTCGCCTCGATGGTGCGTTTTACCAATGGCCTTCCAGACAATCAGAACTACCGCCGCTACCGCATCCGCACCGTGAAAGGACAGGATGATTTCGCGTCGATGGCAGAGGTCGTGCTGCGGCGTTACTCGCGCATCCTCCGGGAAAATCTCGGCGAGGATACCGAGTTCTCGCAGGAGCCATTGATCGAAGCCCAGCGGCGGCTCGCCAAGGAAGGCAAGGCAAAGATCGTGCTGCCGGATCTCGTTATTGTGGACGGAGGCAAGGGCCAGCTCTCCAGCGCTTTCCGGCAACTTCGCACCCTCGGCCTTCAGGAACTCCCCCTCATCGGCCTCGCGAAGCAGCATGAGGAGGTCTTTTTCCCCGGCGAATCCGCGCCCCTGCTCATCCCGCATGACCGCGGCGCACTCAAGCTGCTCCAGCGCATCCGCGACGAGGCGCACCGCTTCGCCAACGGCTACAACGAGCTCCTCTACCGCCGCCGCATGAAGGAAAGCGCCCTCGACGATTGCCCCGGCATGTCGCCGCGTAGGAAAGGACTGCTCTTAGCCAAATTCGGCACGCTTTCCCGCATCCGCAAGGCCGAGCCATCGGAGATCGCAGAGATTCCTGGCATCTCGGAAAAATTCGCCGTCAGTCTGCTCGATTTCCTAGGAGAAAACCGGTAAGAAAGATCATGCGGAATTTCCATCACACCAGCCGGAGGAATTTCATCACCGCCGCCACCGCCGGATTGATCGGCTCTGCTTTCGCTTTGCCAGAGCCGAAAACACGCGTGCGATCCGTCATCCACCTCTTCATGGACGGTGGGATGAGCCACCTGGATACCTTCGACCCGAAACCCGGCACTGGCGCGGCACCGGCGATTTCCACGAACGTTCCCGGCATCTCCATCAGTGCAAACCTCCCACGCCTTGCAGGGCACATGGATAAGATCACCCTCGTCCGCTCGATGAGTCACACGGCGAGAAACCACCAGTCGGCAAAAAGCCTCACCACGGATTTCTACGGAGAGTGGACGATGGCGGATGGAATCACCTCCGCCCTCCTTCTCGCGAAAAACGGAGTTCCTAATATCCGCGTCGAACTTGAAGGATGGGACACACATACCCAAAGCTCCCTCAAAAACGCGATGCAGTGCCAGTTGCTCGATGATAGCCTGAGTCAAATGTTAGAGAATCTTTCAAACAGCGGAATGCTCGATCAAACCCTAGTGATCATGACCACCGAATTTGGCCGCAGCGCAAAGCTAAACAGCTACGGCGGTCGCAATCATCATCCACAAGCCTACACCTGCCTTTTCGCTGGAGGTGGGACGCACGGTGGCCGCGTGATCGGCGCTACATCGCCGGACGGCATGGAAGTATGCGGCTCGCCGACACATCCACAGGACTTCGGCGCTTTGCTTGGTGGCGGGCACTACTCCTGAGGGAGAGGGTATTTCCACTCTTTGCGTTGCAGGATTTCGTTGTGAAGCGTGCAGACCACGTACTGCTTATCTTCCGATAGTTCCGCCGTCATGATAGCTGGAGAGGCCGTCTGGCCAGCTTTCGGAAATATCACACGTAGTTCGTTCATCGGAAGCCGTTTTCCATTGATTCGTGGCGCTCCGATCTGCACCTGAAGCTTCGGAAGATCGGCGATCACGACTTCCTTGCCGCCGTAGATTTCAATGAACGATGAATGCGCGGAGCCGAGCGTCAGGGTTTTCCCCGGGAATTTCAGTGCAGAAATGAAAGTGGAGATCCCGGTTGAAACGTCTGTGGCGTAGGCTCCGACCCATGTCCATTCCTTGCCTTCCGAGTCTCTTTCAAAGTCCATTTTCCTAAGCGAAAAAATATAGTGCCCATTCGTCCACTCATAAGGGCGGCGGCCGGAGGCGAAGTCGCCTTCATAATCGGCTGCTTCGAAAAATCCGTCCACGGCTGTCCTGACATAACTCCGATCAATCCCCTTATCACCCCACCTTGAGAAAATGGCTGCTTTGCTATTCCCCGGCACGTATTCCGGAGAAGGATCAGCCGCGGGGAAGCCTCCTGTATTCGTCTGCAAGCCTCCGTAAAATTTGGCTCCGTTGAGTTGACCTAATCCAATCGGAGCGATGTAGAGATTGATTTTCGAAGGGTCGATTTCGCCATCGATGATGACTTCCATCTCATAGGACTCGAAATTCTCCGTCTCCGGCAAAGTCCACCAGAGATTGACCATATGCCATGGAAGCGGAGCAGATGCAGAGGGAGGATTTGCAGGCGGCTGAACCTCTTCGCAAAAAAGGTTCTGTAGCGAAAGCAGAAAAAAGATGAGCGGAAGAAATTTCATACCGCTGCAATCCAGACAGCATCAGGCATCTATACCAGCTAATTGTCTCTTTAGCTGGCACGGAAGCCTGCTCAGCGGCGTGTGCTCGCAAGCATGAGGTTCACATTGTGGCGCAGGCCTGCAGCGAGGTTCGCGGTCTTTGCATTCTTGTTGCTGAAGCGGCTGAAAAGATCACGCTTTTCCGCATCCTTGCCTTCCGTGACTTTCCTCATCTCCGCGTCGTAGCGGTTGAAGAGTTCGTTGATGAGTTGCTCGGTCTGATTGAAAACAGGAGGCTTCGGAGCGGGCTGGCCTTCGACGGGCGCGGTGGCAACCGGTTCTTCCGCACGATTGATAAGGCCGGTATCGATGATCTTGCGTCCGATTGTGGAGCGGAGCTGTGCGCTGACGAGTGTGCCGCTCGAATTGAACGTCAAGTCGATGTGCGAGATGGCACCCTGCCCTCCGAAAGCCAGGAGATCGACCTGGGTGGAAACATAAAGGCCGCCCGAAGGGGTGCCGGTGATGGTGGGCGAGTAGGTTTTGTAATGCGCATCGGTGAATGCGTAGGTGGAGGTGTTGCTCTTGTCCCAGCCGTTGAGATAGCCGCCGAAGGCGTCGATATCGAAGTGGACGGCGAAGGCGGGAGTGACTAGCGCGAGTGCGAGGAGAATCGATTTCATAATGTTTATTCGTTGTTGGTTCGGAGGATGAGTTGTTTTTCGGATCAGAAGGAAATGGATGCGCCGGTGCGCCATGTGAAGGCCTCGGTGTTGAAGGAATTGCCGACATCGTCGTTGAGGATGGAGTATTCCAGGCCATTGCGGAGGATGAGGCCGTCCTTGTAGAGGTGGAGGTTCGCTCCGAGGTAGAAGGAATGGTATTCGTCGCCGGTGAAAAACGGGGAATCGTCGTAGCGCAAGCCGCCGGAATTTCCGAAAGTGGTGACGATGGCGCGCGCATCATCCGTACCTGCATATTGGTAGCGTCCGACCAGTTTCAAGGTGCCGGGCATCACCCAATACGAACCGCCTAATGACAGGCCCCATGCGGTCGTATTGCCTTTGGCTAGCTGGAAATCAGCGGTGACCGCATATCGGTCGGAATCGATCGCAAACCCGGTTGAGAAAAGGTGGCGGTAGGCGGGGTTCTGTACGAATTGTGCGCCGTTTGCGGATAGCTGCCCGGCGAGATTATACCCGGCGGGATTCGTGTTTCCGGGATCGAAATTGTGGATGTAGTCCGCATGCCAGCGGACACGGGCGAGCGAGTCGCCGTTTTTCTCCACAGTCGTTCGGGAGATGCTGAGATTCAGGAAACCATCACCCTCCACCGACGGAAGATCCGCGCTGTAATCGCCCGAGAACCAGCCCACATCATAGTCGAAATCCTTGCCCGCGTGATGGATGCTCACTCCCAGTGAACTCGCAGGTGCGAACATGTCGGTGGTGGCCGTGCGGTTGAAATATGGAGAAAGCTGCTGCTCGGTGCGCGATTCGGTTCCGAAGTTCGGGCGGAATTTTCCGTAGGTGATACCGGTTGTATCGCTGAGCTGTGTGTAGGCCTTGAGCCTTTCGATACCGCTGTATTCGTCGCTTCCGGCGAACTCTCCGATGGCCTCGATCTCGGTGTTGTTGAAGGCACGGATCCTCGCCCCAAGGCGAGCACGACGTGTGCGTGTGCCGTCCAGATCCGTATTGCGTGCGGGGGTGAGCCCGGAGGCATCCGTTTCCGCCTGACCGAAGCTTCCTTGGAAATCGAAGTAGCCGGTGATGGCGACCTGCTGCACCCATGGATTCGCTGTGGAATCGTAGAGGACGGAACGCGACCAGATGGAATCGAGCGGACTCGGTGCCCACTCGGGTTCGAGGTAAATCAACTCGCCGACTTCCTCTTCGCCCGCCTCCCCTTCCGCACCCTCCTTGTAGGGCGGTGGCGGCAGGACAACGCTGTTTGCATCGATCTTGCCCTCGAGCACGTCCAGCGCCTCGTTCGCATGCGCGAAAGGAGCTAGCAGAAGCAGGGCATGTGCGGGTGAAATTCTCATGACTCTTCCTTGGCGGCGCGGTCTTCCTGGCGATCGGCGGCGCGGCGCACGCGCGACACGTATTGTTCGAGGCTATCACTCTTTTTCACCGCAAGTGCGGCCTGGAGTGCAGGTAGTGCTTCCTGATAGCGCTGTTCGCGCACGAGCATCTGGCCGAGGCCGAGGTTCGCGGCGTAGGCGACGTCTTCAATGCGGGCGGCCATTTGGAAGTCGGTGCGCGCCTTTACAACAAGCTCTGCACGTTTTTCCTCATCCTGCTCTTCGCGGGAAAGAAGATCCTTGTGCCTCGCCATTTCAAGGAGCACCTCCCCGTTGGTGGGCTGCAACTCGTAGAGCTGATTGAGCAATCCTTCCACACGATCCGGCTGTTTTTTCGCCTGTGCCACGGAGACTTCCGTAAGCATGAGCCGCACCTTGTCTTCGTCGGAAATGGAAACACCGGCCTTGTCCCTGACCTTGAGGATGAAAGCGTCAGCCTTGTCTGGGTAGCCGTAGTCGCTGAGGATTTTCGCAGACTTGAGGGTGCGGTCGATGTCGAGCTTCTCGGTTTTTTCCATCGCCGCAAGGTAGGCGTAGAGCGCGAGCTGAGGCTCATCGCTGTCCATGTAGAGGTTGCCGAGGAGGTTGAGGTTGGATTCATCGGCAAGGCCTTTGAAGCGCAGGGCTTCGAGGTTCACCATGGCCTCTTCCTTGCGCTCCATGGCGAGCAGGGCGTTGGTTTGCTGGAGCCAGAGCTGCTTGTCGTTCGGATTTTCCTCGATGAGCGATCCGATGAGGCTCGAGGCCTCGGCGAATTTGTCCTGAGCCATCAGTGCTTGGGCGAGCCCGAGCTTCCAATCGCGCGAACTCGGGTCCATGAGGTAGGCCTGGCGGTAGGCGTTCTCTGCGGCGAGGGCGTTCTTTTTCAATAGGTGGCAATAGCCTAACAAGCCGTAGGCACGTGGGGAGCTTTCCCCGAGTTCGACCGCCTTCTGAAGCATGGGTAGCGCTTCATCAGTCATGTTTTTCGAGATGTAGAGGTAGCCGAGATTCGTGTAGGCACGGCGGAAACGCGGGAAACGGCGGATGGCTTCCAGAAAGGCTCGGCGCGCCTCGTCGGTGCGGTCTGCCTGGAAGTAGAGGTTGCCCAAAACGAAAACCAGCGCCGGGCTGATCTCACCCTTCGGCACTTCGGGATCGGTCGGATTCTCGATGATCTGCACGAAGCGGACGATCTCCTGCTCCGCCTCGCGGAAACGTGACTCGCCGAAGAGTTCGCTCACGGTCACAAGCAGCTCCTGCTCTTCCTTGGATACCTTCGGCTCCACATCGGAGAGGAAACCGTAGCTGCCGACGAAATCACGGACGAAACCGGGATCACGGAAAAGATTGGACGGCGGGATGATCTGCTGTGCCGGGGAGACTCCCGCAAGCAGGCCGAGGACGAGTATGGTGCGTAACATGATGGGGAAATTTTCAGCTTTTCTTCACTTCGAAATTGAATGGGACGACGGCGATGGATGTCACCTTCTTGCCCCCTTTGGTGCCGGGTTTGAACTTCCAGCGGTTCACCGCATTGATGGCCGCCTTGTCGAGTTCCGGCTGGCCGGAGCTTTGCTTGATGCTGGTTCCAATGACTTTGCCAGACGCATCAATGGTGACCGTGACGAGAACCCTTCCACCAACACCCTTGCTCAGAAGCGAGCTGGGATAAGTCGGGGGAACCTTGCTGACCGGTTGCGGCGGCCCGTCGAGATCACCGCCGAAGGCGTCGTCGCCGCCCTTCAGGCCGAAGTCTGGGATCTCCATGGTGAACCCGCCACCCGTTCCGGCGGTGAGGTCACCGAGATCAATCCCAAGGTCAAGTTCAGTGGATTCCTCAACCATCTCCTCCGGCTCAGGTTCCTCCTCCGGCTCTTCGGGAGGCTCTTCGGTTTCGAAATCCATTTCCTCCGGAGGCTCTACGACAATCTCCGGCGGCTCGGCCTGATTCTTGTTGAACATCACACTGAGCTTCTGCGAGAGCGGTATGGCGATGAAGACGGCAATCGTCGCCAACAGGCCACCGATAACGGCGAAAACACCGGTATAGGTTCCTCTGGGCGGGCGATAGACGTGGCGTGACATGCTCTATTTGGTGGAAACTGAAATCCTGTCTTTCTGGGCTCCGGCGAGGATCGCCTGCCCGTGCACCTGCTGGACAAGGCCGTGCGTGGCATCCTTGTCACCCTGGATGATCACCGACATGTCCGGAGTCTCGGTGAGCAGCGGTTTGATTTTCCCGATGACCCCCTGCACACCCACACTCTCGCCGCCGTAGAAAACCTTGTCCTCGGAGGTGACCGCAAGGAGGATGGAATTCTTCTCAAGCGCACTGGCGCCGCCGACATCCGGTTTGTTCACCGTGACCCCCGTTTCCTCAACAAAGACAGTGGAGACGATGAAGAAAATGAGCAGGATGAAAACGCAGTCGATCATCGACGAGAGGTCAACGTGGACGGGTTCATCGGATTCATCGGAAAGGTTGCGGCCGAACATAGGGATGGTTGTAGGAAAAGATCAGAGTTGCGAATCGCGCCGGAATCGCGCGCTGAGAATCATGGACTCCAGCCTCACGAGAGTCGCAGCGATGCGGTCGCGCTTGGACTTGACGATGAGGCCGAGGAAGAGGCCGGGCAGGGCGATGGTGAGCCCCGTCTGTGTAGTGATGAGCGCCTGCTGCATGCCGTCGGCGACTTTCTCCATACCTGATGGCCCAGTGCCTTGTGCGAGGCCGGTAAACATGGCGAGCATCCCCACCACCGTCCCCAGCAGGCCGGCAAGCGGTGCTGCGGCGACGAGGGTATTGATCACTAGAAGGCGGCGGTCGATGTTGGAAACGATGCTGAGTCGGATCTCATCGAAGCGTCGACCTACGGTCTTTGCCGTAAGTGTGGGGCCGTGGAGCACATAGGTGATCGCTTCGCCGAGCCTGCCTTTCGCAGCATCAGGATTCTCGATCCAGTTCTCCCACTTATCGGAATCCTTGTCGTTAAGATTTCCCTTGTTCACATAGGCAAGAGCGGCAAAGCAGTATGCATAGAGGATGCAGGCCACACCACCGAGCATGTACATGATCGAACCTCCCGAAAGGAAGAGATCGATGCCGTCTTTGAAAATGCCTATCATGTGTGGAGACTTGAAAATCAGGCGGAGGTTGGGACGAGGTCGATGTCGTCATCCGGCTCTTCAGGGCCGTCGTCTTCCGGCTGCGGCTTGCCCTTCCCACGTTCCGTCGTGCCATTGACCAAAGCGATCGCAGCGCCTTCGATCTCACCGAATTTCGCCTTGCACATGCTCTTGAGCAGGCCGTGCACGACTAGCACCGGAATGGCGACGATGAGACCTTCAGCCGTGGTGATGAGTGCCTCGGAAATACCCGTGGTGAAATTCTTGGTATTACCGGAGCCATAGAGCGCCATGGCCTGGAAGGTTTTGATGATGCCGAGAACCGTTCCGAGCAGACCCATCAGCGGGCCTGCGGCTGCTGTCAGGGCAAGGAACGGGAGGAAGCGCTCAAGGTGTGGCTTGATGGTGACCATTTTCTCGAAGAGCGACTCCTCAAGCACACGGCGTTTCTCATGGAAATTCTTCACGCCGATCTGAACCATCTCACCGGCCTCGCCGGGAATGGCAGCAGCCTTGCGCATCGCCGACTCCTTGTTTCCTGAGAGAAGGTCGTCGAGGATTTGGTTGAGCTCACGGCGGGACGGCACCTTGAATTTCGAGACCTCCCAGACCTTGAAGCCTGCAATGATGAAGGAAATGAGTCCTAGGCCAAGGATTGCATGACCCACGTAGCCGCCTTTTTCCGCCGTTTCCCAAAGGCCTTCCTTCGCTGCCTCGACCTCAATGGCTTTGCCCATGGTGCCGTCGAAAGGCAGCTCGCCCTTCCCTTCCATCACCACCTTGGAGATCTCGTCGTCCGAGCCCTTGATCGCCACAACGGTGGGCATCATCGTGCCGGTCTCGGCATAGGTGGCGACACCTTCAAAGTCACCGTTTTTCTGTGCGAAGAACACCGACGGCCCCACGACAAGCACCTTGCCCTCGACGGATTCACTGCCGTTGCGCAGCGCCTTCCCATCGAAACGGTGGCCGCCCGCGACCTCACCGATGCGGTCGATGCCGAGATCAAGCGCCTTGATACGCTCGGCGAGTTCGAGCTTCGGATCATCCACCGCAGAGGCGGCTTTCTGATCAAGCGTGTTGAGCTTTTCAAGATAGATCTGGTTTTCCGCAGGATGGAGGCGGGATGCGAGAGCCTTCGAATACTGTGCGAGGATGCCGGAGGAATAGTTGAAATCCGTTTTCCTTCCCTCAACTTCGCGTTCGAGCGTCTTGTTCGTCGCCTGCCTGCGCTCCTCCTCGCGCTGGAGGTCGCGGAGCTCCTTGCCGAGCTTCAGCGCCTCGTCATCAAGGCGGTTGATATCCCGGTAAAGCGCACGGCGCAGATCGGAGTATTCCCCTTTGGTGGCACCGAGTTCCTTGACAGCTTGATCAAGGTCGGCCTTGGCACTTTCGATGGGTGACTGCGCGTGGCAGAGTACCGAGGAAAGCAAGCCGAGGAACAGTGTATTGCGGATGATGCGACTCATGGATTATGGCTGTGAAAATGGAAGTTTTACGAAAGCGGCGTCAGCGTCGCCCGTCGTCGAGTTGATGAGACCCGTGATTTCATCGGCGAGATCGGAATGCTCTTCGAATTTCCAGCCATCCTTTTCGGTGGGCTGGCCGATGAGCGCTAGGGTGCCGTCGTCATTCACCGCATAGGCGATGGCGAGGCCGAAATAGACCACCTTCATGTTGTATTCCCTGCCGTCCGAATCGCTGCGGAGCTCCTGGCGGAGGACGACGGTTTGTTGAAATTTTTCGATCTCTGCGGCGAGGTTCAGAAGGTTCAGGAGGCGCTTGGAGACGCCTTCATCACGCTTGTCTTCGGGCAGCTTGATATCGCGTTCAAGATCCTCGATAGCCTGAGCAACCTTTGGCTCCATACGCAGTGGATTAGGGATGAGAGGCAGCTTCTTGATCATCTTTTCCTCCAAGCTCCGCACCATGGCGGATAGCTCGTCCTTGGCCGCAACATAACGATCGCGCTCCTGCGTTTGCTTGAGCGAATCCGCGTCTGAACCGTCCTTCTTCGTCTTCGCATCGGCGATGCTAACCTTCAGGCTCTCAATCTCTTTCTCGAGGCCTTCGCGGTAATTAACGAGAACCTCCTGATCGCGCGTCCATTCGTTTTCCTCCTCTTGGATCTGGCGCATCGTTTCCACCCATTGCGAGATGGTGACCTTCAGCTCTTCCGTGGGGGTGATGGCAGGCTCCTGGGCTTGCAGTAGCGGGGAAAATCCCAGCAGGATGGTTGGTAAAATAAGGCGCATGGCGTTGAATTCGTGCGAAGTAAAAAGGGGCTGTCGGCGATTGCCGACAGCCCCAGTGTGACGTTTTCGTCAGATAGGATTCTTAGTCCGCGGATGGGATGCGGAACCGGTAGAACTCCTTGTCAACAGGAACGTTCGGGATCGTGATTGTCGCGTTGCCCACCGGAGTAAACGGAGGCACGAGGTTCACTGAGCTCTCAACAGGAATGTTGAGGGTAGCTGTGTTGCCAGTCTTCTGAACCACGATGTCGTCTGCACTCAGATCCACGATGGAGGATGAGGTGTAGATGTCCGAGAACAGGTTCGTTGGCGATACGTTGTTCACAGCAGCGTTAAAGCCTAGGGCGATGAGTGCTGCGGTGTTCTCGAGGTCGTCGGAGATGCCGTCGCCATCTGTGTCGGTAAGGTCACCACCACCCGAATTGCCGCCGGTGGTCCCAGAAGCGTCAGCATCTGGAAGACCGGAAAGATAACCAGCCTTCGAAAGGTAAGACCAGCCGTTCAGCCAGTTGTTGCCACCGAATGCACCGCGATATTCCACTTCAGTGAAGAATCCTGCCGGAGCATCTGTCGGGAACCCGGACAGCGTGGAGCTGTAAAGTGGGCTTCCGAGCTGAGGACGCGGGTCGAGACTACGGTTTGGAACGCGGCTAATGCCAACAAGCATAGGATCGGTTCCTACGGAGCTGTTACCGAATCCTGCTGGATCGGTGGCACCTGCTCCTCCGATGTTTGGAACGATTCCGGCGCCGCCGCCGAAGACTCCCCACGTGTTGTTGAGGAAGTTCGGTTTCGGGCTGTTGACACCGTCGCTCTGCGTGGTGAGCGCGGCACCGTTGAAATCGTGGATCACCGAGTTGGCGAGGGTTCCCGCGAAGTTGTCCGAGAGGTTGATCCCGTCGTCTATGCTGCCGGAAGCGGTCGAGCCCGTTCCGAGCATGGTCATGTTATAGATTTTGGTAAGCGTGAACGGTGCGAGATTGACATTATCGCCGTTGCCGCCGTCCCACTCTCCGCCGAAGTCACCAAGAGCCGGGTCGTCGCTCTGGATGGAGAACCAGAACTGGTGGAAGCCCGAATGACCTTGGTCGATATCGAAGCTCTCGTCCTGGCAGAAGGCCACCGCGATGCGTTTGGTGTTTACCGTTCCGCCGAAGAACTCGACGCCGTCATCGGAATTCGAAATAACCTCGACGTTTTCGATGATCGTGCCGCTGCCGACACCACCGAGGGTGAGGCCGTTGATCTCGTTGTTCGCGGCAAACTGGAAACCACCGAAACGGATGGAGACGTAGCGGAGGATTCCGCTGCTGTCGGCATTATTCGGAGTCGCGCCACCGCCGTAGGTGGTATTGGTGGTATTCGCTTCAACCGGGAAGCCTTCGATA
Organism: Akkermansiaceae bacterium; assembly: GCA_030725745.1. Lineage (GTDB taxonomy): Bacteria > Verrucomicrobiota > Verrucomicrobiia > Verrucomicrobiales > Akkermansiaceae > Luteolibacter. The sequence continues at coordinate 13,514 of JANRFH010000023.1, read as the reverse complement.
CGAGCCTCACCATCGTTGGTGGAACCGGTGATTTTGTTGACCTGGGCGTTACCGAGGAGGATCACGCCACCCCAGAAGGATGCGTCTCCAAGTGCAGGATCAGGTTTCTCGCTAGGATCCCCAGCGATGCCGTCGCGCTCGGCGCGTGCGGTAAAGACGATAGGCTTGTCGGCAGTGCCGTCGGCGATGAGCTGGGAGCCGCGAGTCGCGATGAGCGATCCGAAGGTTCCCTCCGTAGTGTTCTCGTCACCGAGGATCAGAGTGCCCGGCTCGATAGTGAGCGTAGCACCGCCAGTGATGAAAATAGGCTTCTCAATAATATACGTTTTGTCGGCCGTCCAAGTGGTGTTGGACGTGATATCGGCAGTGACGTTCACATCTTCAGAGCCAAGGTAACCAGCCTGTGAAAGGTAACTCCAGCCACGGAGCCAGTTGCAGGATTCCGCTGTTTCAAAAGCTCCGCGGTAATCGACGGCTTCGAAGAAGCCCGGAGGTGCATCCGATGGGAAATCGGCAAGTGTTGCACCCAGAAGCGGGCTGTTGTTCGCAGGACGTGGATCAAGCCCACCATTCGGCGTGCGGCTTATTCCACGAAGAAGTGGATCGGTTCCGACGGCGCTGTTGTCGGATCCTGCTGGATCGGTGGCACCTGCTCCTCCGATGTTTGGAACGATTCCGGCGCCGCCGCCGAAGACTCCCCACGTGTTGTTGAGGAAGTTCGGTTTCGGGCTGTTGACACCGTCGCTCTGCGTGGTGAGCGCGGCACCGTTGAAATCGTGGATCACCGAGTTGGCGAGGGTTCCCGCGAAGTTGTCCGAGAGGTTGATCCCGTCGTCTATGCTGCCGGAAGCGGTCGAGCCCGTTCCGAGCATGGTCATGTTATAGATTTTGGTAAGCGTGAACGGTGCGAGATTGACATTATCGCCGTTGCCGCCGTCCCACTCTCCGCCGAAGTCACCAAGAGCCGGGTCGTCGCTCTGGATGGAGAACCAGAACTGGTGGAAGCCCGAATGACCTTGGTCGATATCGAAGCTCTCGTCCTGGCAGAAGGCCACCGCGATGCGTTTGGTGTTTACCGTTCCGCCGAAGAACTCGACGCCGTCATCGGAATTCGAAATAACCTCGACGTTTTCGATGATCGTGCCGCTGCCGACACCACCGAGGGTGAGGCCGTTGATCTCGTTGTTCGCGGCAAACTGGAAACCACCGAAACGGATGGAGACGTAGCGGAGGATTCCGCTGCTGTCGGCATTATTCGGAGTCGCGCCACCGCCGTAGGTGGTATTGGTGGTATTCGCTTCAACCGGGAAGCCTTCGATACGAGCCTCACCATCGTTGGTGGAACCGGTGATTTTGTTGACCTGGGCGTTACCGAGGAGGATCACGCCACCCCAGAAGGATGCGTCTCCAAGTGCAGGATCAGGTTTCTCGCTAGGATCCCCAGCGATGCCGTCGCGCTCGGCGCGTGCGGTAAAGACGATAGGCTTGTCGGCAGTGCCGTCGGCGATGAGCTGGGAGCCGCGAGTCGCGATGAGCGATCCGAAGGTTCCCTCCGTAGTGTTCTCGTCACCGAGGATCAGAGTGCCCGGCTCAATGGTGAGCGTGGAACCGCCGGTGATGAAAATGGGCTTCTCAATAATGTAGGTATTGTCGGCCGTCCACGTGGTGTTGGACGTGATGTCTCCCGTAACTGTGACGTCCGCCGCGAAAAGCGGGGATATCGACAGCCCGGCAAGGATGCATATCGTTTTATATTTCATAGTGCTTTTGTATTTTGTGGAGTGATTTCCTATTGGTTTGGGATTTAGAATTCGTAGTCGAACTTGAGGCCGAAAGATCTTCCGGGTTTGAAAGAGCGGAAGGTCAGTTCAGTGCCGTCGAACACTTCAGTATCTGTGGAATCGAGCAAGTTCCCGAAACTAAGAGTGACGATTCCGACACCATGATCGAATTCGATCTTCTTCTGGATAATCAGATCAAGCTGGTTGTAGGCTTCGCGTCGCACGGGTGGCTCGTTGGCTCCCAGAGGAACAGCGGTCAGGTAAGAACCTGTCAGATTGTAGTTTAGGGTAGCGGAGAGTCCCGATTCGTCATCAGCCCAGCCGAGCGCACAGTTGAAGATGTAGTTGGGCTGGCCGTCAAAGGTAGTCGATACCAGTCCGCTCGGCGGCTGTTGGAATTCGAGCTGGGAATCGATGAAAGTGAAATTCGATGTGACGGTCCAATATTCCAGAAAACGTTTCTGGACTTCCAGTTCGATCCCCTGGAGAGATCCCTTCTCACCGTTAATGAAGGTTTTGTCGCCGAGGTTAAACGCCTGGGCAATCGGAGAGTCGAGAGATTTGTGGAATGCGCTGATTGCGAGCTGCGATTCCGCATCCGGCTTCCATTCCCAACGCACGTCGAAATTGTCGATCAGCGTGTCTTCGAGATTTGGATTTCCCTGAAAGACATCTCCGGAAGCCTGATCAACCGTCCGGATCGGAGCGAACTCGAAGAATGTGGGTCGCGCGACCGTACGCGACCACGCCGAGGTCAGAAGGAACTCCTCATCATCCCCGAACGATCTGGTGATGGTAATGCCGGGGAGGACATAATCATTGGTAATGGTCGTCCGCGGAACAACGGTTCCAGCGGGGTTCAGTCCCTGCAGAACCTCGAAGGTTCTATCCTCCGATTCGTAGCGCGCTCCTGCGATGACTTCCCAGCGTCCGAAAACAATATTGCCCTGCATGTATAGTGCGGAAAGCTCCGTAGATGCGTCCACGTTCCGCACCGTGTTTCCGGAAGTGGTGTTCTCCTGGATGAAAATTCCGTCGGAGCGGTTATTGTTCGCGAACCCGTTGAAAATCGGATCACCGTTCGGATCAACAAGACCATTGAGACCTTCGAGGAAATCGATGCCGAACTGCCCGCCATTTTCAGTCGCGAGGCGGTCGTTCAAGGGTTGCCCGATGTTGTAGGTGAAGAAGCGACCTCTCACTTCGCGGTTTTTCTCGAAGTCATTTCCTCCGATTTTGATTTTGAAAGAATTTTCATCATCATCGGAAAAAATCGGCAATGTCAGGTCAAGGCGTCGGTTTGTGGATGACTCGGTGGTTTTCAAGGTTTCCCGGAACGTCTGGTTCAGCGCGGGGTTGATTCCGAAGACATCGGAAAGAGTCAGGATTTCCCCAAGGGACGGATCGAAGACCGCACCCGTGATATCCTGAATGCGAGGATCGGTGAAATCCAGTTGGGAGAAGAAAGTGGTACGGGTTCCGGGTCTTTCCTCCACTGCATCGCTGAGGGAATACAGCCAGTCGATTTCAAATGGTGCGTCCTCGTCTCCAAACTCGTGATGTCCTTCCGCTTGCTTCAGGGTCAGCGTTCTTCTCAGCGGAGTGATATTGTCCAAAGCCTGAAAAGTGGCCGCAGTCGCTCCAAACGGAGTGGATTGCAGGGCACCACTGGGCAGGCTTCCGGGGCCGGCGAAGTCTGCGAACTGACCGCTTCCGGAGGTGTTGTCATTGATTCTTCTCGCAAGTGTCACTTCATCCTCGGCCGAGTAGTTCTGGAAGCCGGTAAAACTGATGCTGTGCCTGTCACCCATGCGGAAACCGAGTGAACCGAGTACCCCATAGCCAGCCGAGGAAGTGTAGCGGTCTTCCACTTGGGTTCGGTTCAGAAAATCGTCGCTCGATCCCGATACGTTGTCCGGCCCCGAATTTAGGCTTCTGCCGACAACTACATCGCGTTTTACCGAACTTCCGTTGGATGAAGTCCCTGCGAACACTACACCCATTTCAAGTTCTTCAGTGAGGTTGAACGTGTCACCAAAGGTGATTGCGAAGGATTCGGGAATCTTCTCGCTTCCACGGGTGGGTCTGAGCAGGGAGCTCAAATGGAGGGCGGTGGCATTGGCTATCGCTTCCTGACCTTGAGGATCTGTGGGACTCGGCACTCTCCTTGTCGGGCCTGATTCGAACTGCCCGAGCGGAGGAACCGTATCAGGTAGCGCTGTATCGACTTGTCCGAAATACCCAAGATCATCACCCGAGGTGTAGAAATCCCCGTCTAGGTTTGTGTTATACTTCCGACCGTATTCGACTTTAAGGACACGTTCCTCAGGGAACTGGAGTGTTTTGATCGAGACAGTCCCTCCCGCAAACTCCGCAGGAAGCTCCGGATTAAAGGTCTTGTAGATGGAGATCGACTCAAGGAGATCACTCGGAAAAAGATCCAGTTGCACCGCTTTCCGGGTGGGATCAGCTGATGAAATCAGTGCCCCGTTGACCAGCGTGTTTGAGTATCGATCACCAAGTCCCCTGACGACGGCGTATTTTCCACCAACGATGTTCGCCCCGGAAATTTTGGAAACCGCGTCTCCTGCATCTCCAATGCCAGATCGGGAAAAGTCATCCTTGCTGATGCCTGATGCAATGCTCGAGGTTAACTGAAGATCCAAAAACAAATCCCCAGCTGAATCACCATTGTATTCGCCGACTACCGTCTCCTCCTCCAGTGTGAATTCAGTGACACTGCCATCCGTGGGCTTCACACGCAGTCCAAAGCGGACTTCCGAGGGCGAGCCCTCGATGACGGTGATGACCGTCCTATCGGTGAAATAGCCCAACTGCGTGGCTTCGATATCGAAAGTTCCCGATGGCATATCCTGGAACTGGAAGCGCCCTTGTGCATCGGTCTCGGAAATGCGGCCTGTGCCGACTATTTCCACCATGGCACCGACGATAGGATCGAGCGTGGTGGCATCTGAGACCTCGCCGACGATGATGCCCGTGCCTACCGCTTGCTCCATCATAGCTAGACCAGCAGGGCTACCCAGAAGCGGAATACCGTCCGGCGGGGCTATGGGGCCGAGATCCGTGGGAATCCATGGCATCTCCTCATTTTCCTCAGTGGCTGGCGAGACGAGCCTAATCTGCCGGAAAAATTCCGCGTTTGTGAGACGTCCTGGCAAGGGATAGACGAGAGGCCTCTCGAGCGCAGGCGGCCATATGAAAAGATTTTCCGTGGCGATGAACGATGGATCCCATACCATTTCGCCAGCAGCCATGGCGCTGTGAATCGGAAATAATGGCCACAGATTCAGCGTTGCAGAGAGAAACAGGGAGGCCTTCGCGCAGCTCGATCGTGAGCATGCGCACAACCATGATCCACGCTTTACAGTGGATGCGGAAATTTTCTGAACCTTTGATGTCGAGTCGGGTGATGCCATGGCAAAGTGAATGGCACCGGTCGTTTCCCTCGTGCACCGCACGGGAAGTAATAAGCTTAACGCTTATTCAGAAGAGAGGCTGGGTGACATTTTCGTAACAATACGAATCCACAGGGGAAAATGTGATGAAATCACAGCTCACACGCGGAAAAATACACGCACCCCCAGGGTGATATTTCACCCGTTCAGCTTCGCAAGATTCTTCGGCAGGAAGATGCCGTTTTTGCGGATCAGTTTTCCATCGAAGTAAATTTCCCCTCCGCCGTAGTCCTTGCGCTGGATGTTGACCATGTCCCAGTGGATCTGGGATTGGTTGCCGTTGTCGGCGATCTCGTAGGCCTGGCCGGGGGTAAAATGGAAGGAGCCTGCAATTTTCTCATCGAAGAGGATATCGCGCATTGGCTCGCGGATGACTGGGTGGAAGCCCAGTGCAAATTCGCCGATGTAGCGTGCACCTGCATCGGTATCGAGAATGCGGTTGAGCTCCTTAGTTTTCGCTCCGGCCTCTGCTTTGATGATCTTTCCTTTCTTGAACTCCAGACGGATGGAGTCGAAAGCGATGCCCTGATAGATAGTCGGCGCGTTATGAGTAATGACGCCCTCTACGGAATCCTTGACCGGAGCTGTGAAGACCTCGCCGTCCGGGATGTTGTAGTTTCCTCCGCAGACAATGGCCGGGATGTCTTTGATGGAAAACTTCAGGTCGGTGCCGGGGCCGGTGATGTGCACCTGCTCGGTCTTGTCCATCAGGCGTTTGAGCGCGTTCATGGATGGCAGTAGTGCCTTGTAGTTGAGCAGGCAGACATTGAAGTAAAAATCCTCGAAGGCTTCGGTGCTCATGTTTGCCTGCTGCGCCATCGAAGAAGTAGGCCAGCGTAGGACGCACCATTTGGTTTTCTTAACGCGGTGGTCGATGACTGGGCGCATGCGTTTCATAGCGAGTTGCATTTTTTGCGCAGATACATCCGAGGTTTCGGAGATGTTGTTGCTGCCACGCACGGCGAGATAGGCATCCATGTCCTTCATTTCCGCCAACAGGTGGCGGGAGATGACTTTGTATTGCTCGTCTTCAGCGCCTTTGAGCATTTCCCGCGACAACCTCGCTTGGTGAACGCGGACAAAGGGGAAAGCTTTCTTTTTCCTCACCTCACGGATGAGCGCTACGCCGATGGAGTCCGGCACGTCATAAAGGTCGAGGAGAACCTTCTCTCCTTTTTTCAAATCTATGGAGTAGCCGACCAGCTGTGTGGCCAAGGCATCAATTCGCGAATCATGCATGCCTCGGTTTATCCTCCTGAGAGGAAATGAAAACCCGAAACTCGATGATCAGCGAATGAATCTCACAAACGGCTAGATCAATCGCCTTCGTAAGAAGACTCCACGCGCTTCGCGACATCACGGTAGCCGTAATCGACTTCGTAGATCTGCTTGAAGGCATCGAGGGCTGCTGGCTTATCTCCCACTTCCTGGTGAATGAGGCCTTTTTCATAAAGCACCTCTTTCTTGATGCCGTCCATCGCATGAAGATCTGCAAGTGCGTCGGTGAGCTGCTTGATCGAGAGATCGAACATGCCTTTCGCGCGGAAAGTCCTGCCCAGAAGCAGGAGCACCTTCGTGCGGATGTGGGGGTTTCGCGTGGCCTGCTGGAGGTGCGGGATCGCGCCGGTGTAGTCGCCACTCTTGTAAAGGGCGCTTCCAAGTTCGTAGCGGAGTTGGGGATCGGTCGGGTTCTGATCGATGCGGCGCTTTGCCTCTGCTACCTGCTCGGCGAGTCGTTCCTTAAGGGCAGCGTCATACTGTGCCTTGAGCTCGGCATTATCAGGATCTGTCGCCAGCGCCTTTTCTAGGGCGGCGAGTTCAGCTTCCAGAGCATGGTCGTGCATGAGGGAGGCCTTGGTTTCGAGAGCAACGTCGCCATTGCTGAGTGAATGCGCCCATTTGTAGAACGTGTGTGCGTTCGCCCAGTCTTCGAGTTGCTCGTAGAGACCGGCCAGTTCCTTGGAGGCGGCGAGGTTGTTCGCATCGGCATTGTATTTCTCGATAGCCTTGTCGCGGCGCATCTCAAGCTGCTCGCGGGTCAGGCCGGTGCGGGAGGCCTTTTCCAGCTCCTCGTTCGCTGCAGAGTCTCGCATGAGATCCTTCATGCTGGTGTTCTCATCCCAACGCTGCTTCTTCATCGAAGCACGGGCAGAGGCATCCTTCGCGCCTTTGATCGCCGGGCCATCATTCGGCACCTGCTTGATGATGTCGTTATAGACCTCGGAGGCTTTGAGAGGATCTTCTTGGGCAAGGTAATGCTCGGCTAGTTTATGGAGCAGCTTCACGCTCTGCGGGTTGTGCTTACGGATCGTCTCGAGGGCGAAGGCAGCCGTCTTCGGAAGATCCATTTTCATGGCCGTATCAAAAAGCAGATCATTGGCAGCATCGCTCGTAGGATCCTTCTCAAGTTCTTTCTCGATGAGTGGGAGGGTTGCCACAGGATCTTTCTTCGCCTGGCTGGTGAGTTTCATCACGCTCATGCCTCCGCCGCCGAACATACTTTTTTTCTTGGCCACCCCACCCAGAAGCTGGATTTCGCAGCCACGGAGCACTTGTCTTCCTTTGAGGAAACCCGGCTCCTCCTTGAGAACTGCTTGAAGGAGGTTCACCGCGTAATCCAGGTTATTCATCTGCACCGCGCTCATTGCTTTGAGCCACAAGGGCTTTGCGGCGGGAGATAGTTCTTTATCCGTGATTTCTGGCATCTTGAATCTGGGGGTTTTGAAATGTGTTTTGCAACGAACGTGTTGCCCGAACAAATTGCCCGCTGAATCCTTCCTTGGCAAGCATCAGCTTGTGGAGTGTCGCTCTTGGCAAATTTAAAGCCTGCAGCCGGGTAGACTTCTCTCCCGTTTTTTGGCGTTGATATGCAGAAACCCTTCTGTTATCCCTTCCCCGCGGGCAATCAGCTATTTTTGCCTCGCAACCGATTATGCCTCCAAGAAATAACAGAAAGCGCCGCCCGGGCGGACGCAACCGCAACAGAAGCTTTGGCCCCAAGAGAAAGGCCGATCCGAGTGATGAAGAAAAAGCAGTTGAGGTGGAGGGTGAAATTTCCTCCGTTCTAGCAGGAACCATGTTCCGAGTGAAGCTCGCCAGCGGCCACGAGGTATTGGCACACATCTCCGGAAAAATGCGCAAGCGTTTCATCCGTCTCGTCGTGGGAGACCGCGTGAAAATGGAGATGTCTCCTTACGACCTCACCAAGGCGCGCATCGTCTTCCGCTTGAGTTAATTGCCTGTTCAGGGCGTTTCCTGTTTTCAGCCTGCAACGGTTCCTCCTTTGCGCTTCCACGCGAATATTAGGAACGCTGCGGCAAAGAGATACATGAACAGCGAGAGGAATTGCCCTTTCGTTAGCATTCCTTCGATGATCCATGCCGCATCGGGCTCGCGGAATTGCTCTGCGAAGATGCGGAAGGTCGCGTAGAGCCCGAAGAACAATCCGGTCAGGAGACCGTTTGGCGCGTTGGGGAATTTGACCCTCACCACCCATAGGATAGTGAAAAGCAAGCCGCCTTCGAGCAATCCCTCGTAGAGTTGGGATGGATGACGCGCTTCAAGGAAAGGGGAAATCGCTTCTCTGACCGGCTCGGAATCGCGGCTGGCCGCAATCAATTGGTGATAGAGATAGGTCACTATTTCCGCGTCCGGCACTTCCGGCGGGATGGTCTCCACGATCTCGGCGTATCCCGCATCGGACTCCGCTGCCGCAGAGATAGCCTCATTTAGCCGCAACCACTCGGGAGCCTTGTCATCATTCAGGGCGGTGGGGAATTTCACCGCCCAAGCCACGCCGTTCGCGACCCTGCCGTAGAGCTCGCCGTTGATGAAATTCGCCAGCCTGCCGCACAGCAGGCCGATGGGCGCGACCACGCAGAGCCCGTCTCCTAGCCCCGTCCATGAGACCTTGTGCTTCTTCGCGTAGAAATAAGTAAACACCACTAGCCCGAGAATACCGCCGTGGCTGGCCATCCCCCCCTCCCAAACACGCAAGATTACGAGCGGATCGGAAGTCACGCTGCCCCAGCCATCGCGCGGGATCTGATAGAAGAAAATATAGCCCAGCCTCCCGCCAATAAAGACCCCGAGCAAGGCAGCCGCCGCGATGAAATCAGCCGTCTTCTCCGGTGGCAGCACCCATAGCTTCCGCTCGGCCAGCCGTTTCAGCAGCAGATATCCGCCGAGGAATCCCGCCAGATATGCCATCCCATACCAGCGCAGGGCGATGCTTTCCGAGAGACTGAAAATGATCGGATCGAAGTGATGGACATAGGTGGCGAACACGGCGCGAGCTTGCACGCAGACCGCCAAACGTCCAGCCCTCAGAATTCCGGGAAGTCCAACGCGAAGGGATCGTAGCGCTCCGGCTCCGGCACATCGAAAAGCGGCTCCAGCCTATCGAGGTATTCGGAAATGTGATCCTTGCGCCTGTGCGTGCGCGTCTTCAACTGAGCTTTCAGCCGCAGGTAATCCTCAAACGCACCGCTAGTCTCACGCGCCCGCGTGATCTGGAACCAATCCATAAAATCCCGCGCCTGCTCCGCCTTTTCCAGCATCGTGCTACGCGTCGTCGCCAGCGCCTCCAGCGATGCCGCGATGTTTCCCGTTTCTCCCTCTACCAGATCCTCCAGCACTCCCTGATACTCCAGCAGCAGCATGCGGTAGGAGGGGAAGCTCCGGTAGCTCAGCCTCACAAGCTCCTCATCCGCAGGCCGCACCGCCTCGGCGCGCTCCTTCTCCTCCAGCGCCGCGATCACCTGCCAATCATCAATCGAGACTTCCTGGAAAACACCCTCCACATCCGTGAAACGCAGCTTCAGCGCCGCAGCCAGCGCCGCCTCTGTCTGCAGCACACCCAGCGATTCCGTGAGCGGAGCCGTGCCCTTGTTTGCCAGTTGCAACATCCAGAGCTTCGCGAGGCTGGATTCTGAAAGATTCAAATCCGGGAAATGCCTTCTCAGCAGCACCGGCATCTCGCCCTGGTAAGCCGCGAGTTCGTCGAGAAAATTACAAATGCCATCTTTCCCCCCCGCCTCTTCCAGCAGCGCCATCATCAACGCACCGGAAGATACACGAAACGCCGCACGCGACGCCCCATCGATCGTTAGGAAATCGCCATCCGACAGCCCGAAAAGATCATCTAGCTTGTAAAAGCCGCCGCTCCGAAAAACCGCATCGTAGAGCTTCCTGTCGGATTTTTTCAGCCTCCACGCTGTCGCCTCAGAAAGCCCCTCCACCACCCACGGCGGCACCGTGAAAGGTACATCTTTCTCGAAAGGCCTGTCGCGCAAACCCTTTGCATAAACCAGCGCCTCCATCACCGCGCGCTTCAGAGGTTCATTCCGCAAGCCCCGGCTCAGGCTCACATAGATATGCACCTCATAGGTGTTGTCGTTGTGGAAAAGCCCCAAAGCCGTTTCAAGCTCCCGCACCTCGCCGCCTTCCGCACCGATCAGGCGGATCTTTATCGGGATCTTCCACTCATCTTTCTCCTCCGTCAGGCGCAACAATTCCTCCTTCGTCTGCTCCGCAAGGTTTGCCGCCGTCCCACGATCCGCCGATGTCCCCCCGTAAATTCGGAATTGCTCCGTGTGACTCACCACCGCCTCAGCGTCGCTAAACTTCGGCAAAAGATCCTCCACAGGCACCGCCCTAGGCGCCGGCTGATTGTCCAGATCACCCCCCTGACCAGCAGCGAGACCGGCTGAAAATAGGATGACGGACAGGAATCTCTTCATCGTTCCGGGCGATTCCCTACGGAATCAGAATGACCTAGGGCCCCCACTGTTCGCATTGCTCTTCGGCGGAGAGGGGTCGAGCACCAAGGCTTTATCCTCGATCTTAATTCTCGCCATCTTCTCAAATCCAAGCTCGATCTCCGTTTCGAAAACCGCCGCTAGTTTCTCGAAATCTGGCAGCACCAAGGTCAGGAAACCCTGCGGCACCACCAGCTGGCCGAATCTCCCGCCACGTGTAGGGATCGGCAGAGAATCGCTGTAGCCGCCGCCGTGAAGGTGCACATTCGTGCGCATACCCTTCCCCGTTTCCAGCTGCTCCACTTGCAGGAACATCGAGGTAGTCATCGGATAACCCGCCACTTCCCTCTCGAAAATAATTTCCGCCACGCCCTCGCGCAGCCTCACCCAGACACGCTTCAGGGAAACATTCGCCCCCAGCTCGCCACCTTGCGTGAGATCAAGTTCGCTAGCGAGCCAGCGGTTCAGCTCCTTCTCCGTCAGCCTCACCGAGTGATCCCCTTGGATCGATTTCTCCAGCACCGTCTTGATGTCCCTAACTGAGCCACCACGCCCAGCCTCCGCCGGGCTGTCCTGCAAGTCCGTTAGATCCTGCGGTTGTGTCACGAAGTAGATCGACGCCCCAAGCCCCGCAATCGTCGCGATGACGATGAGACCCAGCAGCTTGCCGAGGCAGCCGCCCTTCTCCTTCTTTTTATCTTCGTCCTTCGCCATGTGAATTGGAACTTAGCAGTGCGCACCGCCCCTTGGGAAGCAACGGTTTACGGAAATCTCCACCCTCACTTCGCAGAATCTCCCGATGGCTTCGCCGCTTTTGGTTCCGCCTTCGCTGCCTCCTTCTTCTCTGGTGGCTTATCCGCCTTTGCGCCCTTCTCGTAGGAGGAAGAGCGGTAATCCGTCTGGTAGAAGCCGGATCCCTTAAAAATAATCCCCCCGCCCGTTCCAAGCAGGCGCCTCACCTTGCCCTCGCAGCCCTCCTGCGGGCAGTCGGTCAGCTTCGCATCGTTCATGCTTTGGAAAACCTCGAAGCGCTTTCCGCATTCGAGACACTCGTAGTCGTAGTTTGGCATCGTTGTAGAAATATCGGTTTGTCCCGGCGACCACCGGCCTCCGTCACGCGACGATAGTGAAGCCTTTCAGATCTGGCAACGGGTCAATTTCCTCCTGCCTCACATCTGTAATGTGGTGCGCCACCGCTGAATCCTCCACCAAATCCCGCAAAAACTCTTCCACCTCCCCGCCTTCCCCAGAAATGATCAACTCCACCGTCCCATCCGGTAAATTCCGCACCGTGCCCAGCACATCGTAGCCCCGCGCCAGATCCTTCGTCGTATATCGAAACCCCACCCCCTGCACCCGCCCCTCAAATATCACCCGTTTCGTTTTCATCCGGGGAAATCCTTGCCGAAATCCTCCGCCCTTTCAAATCCGGTTTTCCCTCTCTTTCTGAATCATTAAAAACCACAGAGTCCACGGAGAACACAAAGCAGATTGAGCGATAGCGAAGCTTCGGACATAGGCGAAGCCGTAACCGCTTGGACGGGAGCGCAGCATAGTCAAAGCCTCCATTCACATCTTCCCCCTCCAACAAACCACCTCTGTGTCCCCTGTGCCTCCGTGGTAGAATCTCCCCTTCCAGAGCCCAGGCAAGCAGACTAAAAAGACTACCCATGCCCGACATCCATTTCACCAACATCCACTCACCCATCGGCCAACTCACTCTCGTCGCCTCCCCGCGAGGCCTCATGGCCATCTACATGGAGGAGCACACCAAGCCCGCCGGTGACCGCACCCAATGGAGTGAAGACTCCTCCCATCCCATCCTCACTGAGACGAAGAAACAGCTCGCCTCCTACTTCGCCGGCACACGCCGTGAGTTCGATCTCCCGCTCGATCTCATCGGCACTCCATTTCAAAAAGCCGCTTGGCAAGCCCTCATGAAAATCCCCTACGGTGAAACCCGTAGTTACGCCGAGCAAGCCACCCTCTGCGGCAAACCAAAAGCCGTGCGCGCCATCGGCACCGCCAATGGCCGCAACCCCATCTCCATCATCGTCCCCTGCCACCGAGTCATCGGAAAAGACGGCTCCCTCACGGGCTACGGCGGAGGCATCGAGCGCAAACGCTTCCTTCTGGAGCTTGAGAACGGCACTTAATAAAGACGCCGCTCCTTGCCCCTACCAATTCCATCGACTTCCCCAAGCCACTGTCTACAATTTGCCGCGTTTCACAAATACACCTCCCTTCCCCTCATGAAAATCATCCCACCCAAGCGCGGCGGAGCCAATGACTCCCCCGCGCTTTTCCGTGGGCAGAACCGCCGGCGCTTCCAGAGTGGAAATTTCCATATCCTCCGTCGGCGCTCTGGAGCGACCCCGCTCCTTGTGCCGATACCCCCGTTTTTTCCCCTCGAAATCCCCGCTCCCGCGCCCCACAGTTCCCCCATGGACAGTTTCGAGGACAAGGTCGGCAGAGCATTGGAATCGCCGGAGAACCAG
>JANRFH010000022.1:88164-98057 GCA_030725745.1 Akkermansiaceae bacterium | reverse complement strand
CCAACCCCGACGCACCCTAATGCACTACGTCTATCTCTTGCGAAGCATCGGACATCCCGACCAAACCTACATCGGCCTCACTTCCGATCTCAAAGCCCGCCTCCAAAAGCACAACGAAGGCGGAAGCCTCCTTGACCGCCGTAGCCTCGGCGAAGGAGGTGGCGTAGGAGGGCTTCCGCGTCCAAACCACCCTCCAACCCCGGCGCACCCTAATGCACTACGTCTATCTCTTGCGCAGCGATCCCGCCCATGGCGAGGACAGCCCGCTCTACCGCGCGATGGGCTTCGTGCCCAAGAGCGAGAGGGCGTCCGGGCTGATCCGTCCGCCTGCGGAGCAAAAAACACCCGTAAACGAGGAAACCGCCGCTTGATCGATTCCTGGTAGAATCACACGATCAAAGCGACGGCTTCCGTCAAAACCGGCCACCGATCCGAAAGGGTCGGTGGCTTTTTGTTGTGAAAAGAACCTCGCACGTTGCCGGGAATTTAGCAATCGGGAAATGCCAGACGCTAGGGCTACCTCATTTTGAAGAAGGAACCGCGAATGAACGCGAATGGACGCAAATCGATTGCAATTGAATCCTTCGAATGGTCCGCTTTACGCCGGTATCCCGACTATCGTCACCTACAATGGGTCAAACTTTGCGAATTTGGTGCCTTTGAAGTACAAATATCCACTCTTATTCGCGTCCATTCGCGGTTGATAATCCAAAACGAGGGAGCCCTGGCCAAACGCGAGGTAGAGCGATCAAGGATTTCAAAAAAAACACAAATCCAACCCGATGAAACATTGGATTATTTTGCCCAAGTATCTGTGTTCTCTGTGAAATCTGTGGTTAGAATCCATCAATTTCGAGTAACTTGTCCCTAACTCGATCGCCTTGAAAGCGCAGGCCTACCTTATTCTGAATCGTTGATTTATATAAAGGCTGCCAGAATCTTTTCACACAATGCGGCTCTGATTCTATTGCAGCGCATGTTCATCTTTCTCCTAGGCAGATCATCCGCTGGATGCGCCATAGATTCCGGCATCTTCTGCAGCCTTGGCAAACTCTTGAAAGAGCCGTCTCATGAACGCGGTAGGAATAACTTCCTCTCACGTAAATTACCTCTTCATAAACCCATGAAAAAACTCCTCGTTCTCACTATTTCTCTGCTGATCGGTTTACTTCACGCAGAAGAAGACACCCGCCCACATGTGGTATTCGTCGTTGGCCCGCCTCATTATTCCCCGGAACTGACGATGCCTGCCTTCGCAGAGGAATTGGAGCGACTTGGTTTCCGGACAACTATCATTTCGGGAGACCAAAAATCCGAGAAAAAGACTGAAAATGTCCTCCCCGGCATTGAGGCATTGGCGGATGCGGATCTCGCAATTTTCTTCATGCGTTTCCTCAAACTTCCCGACTCTGAATGGCAGCCGATCGAGGATTACCTAAAGTCTGGTAAACCCGTCATTGGCCTGCGGACGGCGAGCCATGCTTTCAGATACCCGAAAGACCACGCACGCTTCGCGTGGAATGAGGAATTCGGCACCCGCGCACTCGGCAGCCCCTACATCGTGCACCAGGCGGGCACCACGAAGATCGAAGTGATCGAGGAAAACGCCTCCCATCCAATCATGACGAACGTCCCGGAAAAGGAATGGATCTCACAAGGGACTCTCTACCTTGCGCACCTTGGAGAAGGAGCGATCCCGCTCGTGAATGGCAGCGGGAAGGGCAAGGTGCGTGTCATCGAAAAGAGTTTTGGAAAAGTGGACGTGAAAGTCGATGAAACTGCTCCCGTGGCGTGGGCGTGGGAGAATGAATGGGGTGGCAAAGTTTTCGGCACCTCCTTCGGGCATCCCGGTGATTTCGCCGAGCCTTCGTTCACGCGCATGCTGGTGAATGCGGTCTGCTGGTCGCTCGAAAAGCCTGTGCCCTCTGCGGAAACGGAAATCAAGACCTGGAAGATCGAGCGCGCCGACAAGAAGCACTGAACCATGAATCGCCTCTTTCTTCTCATCGGTGCCGCATTTTTCGCCGCCCCGGCAAGTGCGGAATCCGTCGTACGCGATGGCGATCACATCGCCATCGTCGGAAACACTTTTGCAGATCAACTCCGTATCAACGGTTACATGGAGACCCTTCTCCAACAGCATGCCGACATCTCTCTACGCAATCTCGGCTGGGCGGGAGACACACTCACCCAACGCGACAGGCCAACGAATTTCCCCTCCGAGGAGACCACGCTCACTGAGCAGAAGACGGATGTCATCATCGCCTGCTTCGGCATGAGCGAGTCATACGCGGGGGAGCCGGGAATCACTGCTTTCCAGAAAAACCTCAAGGATTTCATAGCCTCGCACAAAGCGAAAAAATACAGCGGCGAGACCGCGCCGAGGCTGGTGCTAGTTTCCCCCATCGCCTACGACTATCATAGTAGTAGCACGACCCCGGATTACGCGAACAGGAACAAGGATCTGAAAGCCTACGCAGCGGCCATGAAGGAAACCGCCGCAGAGGAAGAAGTTGCTTTTATCGATCTCTACACCCCAACACGCGCCATGTTGGACGAGGCCGGAGAAACGAAACTCACGACCAATGGCATACACCTCACTCCCCTCGGATATTGGGCAGTCAGTCACCTAATCGCCTCACAGCTTATCGAAGGCTCCGGCGAACCTTGGAAGCTCACGATTGATGCGAAGAGCAAATCCGGCACAGCAAATGATGTGGATATTTCCGAAATCGTTGCAGAAAAGAAGAACCTGTATTTTTCAGTAAAAGAAACCACTGCCGCGAGCCCATCTCCTCCGACTGGGCAAACGACACCTTCTCTTTTCGCAGCGCAGCGGGACACGCTAGTGATCGAAAACCTCGATCCCGGCGAATACACCCTGACGGTTGACGGGTTAGAAATCGCCACCGCAAACCATGCGGAATGGGCGCAGGGCGTGGCCATCGATTCCTCTCCAGCCCACACCGAAGCGGAGGCTTTCCGCGCTGCGGTGAACGACAAGAACCTCCAGTTTCTCTACAACTGGAAAGCCCTCAACCAAGTCCACATCGTCGGTGAACGCAAACGCTCTCCATCCGGAAAATCCCTCCCGGCCGAGCAGGAAAAATTCAACGAACTCGCCAAGCAACAGGAAAAAGCCCTGCGTGAACCGCGTGAGCCGAAAACCCGCCAATGGAAGTTGATCGCCCGGGGCCTCTGAATTTCCTCATCCATTTTCCCATGAAACTTTTCACCACCACACTCGCCGCAGCCGTCCTCATCTGTGGGGCTGCCCACGCGGGCGATGCCACTGGCATCAAGGAAGCAAACCTCAAAGGCGCAGATCTGGAGCTGATGGACAACCATGACCCCGCTTCCGAGCTGGAGAATTTCATGATCCTAGATGGCTACGAAGCCAACCTATTTGCCTCCGAGCCGATGATCGAGAATCCCATCCACATGCAGTGGGACTCGCGGGGCAGGCTTTGGGTGGCTTGCTCATGGTCCTATCCGCAACTGAAGCCCGGCCAGAAAGCAGACGACAAAATCATCATCCTCGAAGACACGGATAACGACGGCAAAGCCGATAAATCCACGATCTTCGCCGATGGCCTCTACCTCCCCACCGGCATCGAGCTGGCGAACGGCGGTTGCTACATCGCCCAGTCTCCCGACGTGTTTTTCTACAAAGATACCGATGGTGATGATGTCGCGGATGTAAAAGAGCTCGCCCTCACGGGATTCGGTATCGAAGACAGCCACCACTCCATCAGCGCATGGCGGCGCGGCCCCGGCGGCTGGCTCTATTTCCAGGAAGGGCTTTTTCTCCACACCCAAGTCGAAACGCCTCGTGGATTGATCAGAAATTTCAACGGAGGCATCTACCAATACAACCCACGCACCGGCGAGCTCCGCGTCTTCTGCTCAGGTACTGGAGGCAATCCATGGGGGCATGTATTCGATGACTGGGGGCAATCGTTCATGGTGAATAACCCCAAGATCATGTACATTTCACCCGCCACCGGAAACAGCGGGCAGAACGTCAAAGTCGAGAGTATCATCAGCACTACGAAACAATGCGGCGGCGATCTGGCACGTGGCAGCCACATCGGCGATGATCTCCGAGACCAGCTCCTCACAGGCCGCTTCAAAGACCGCTCAGTGGTGCGTTATGAATTCATCGAGGATGGCGCAGGCTTCAGCGCCAAGGTGCTAGCGCCCCTGATCGCATCCAAGCACCCAAACTTCCGCCCGGTGGATGTAAAGATGGGGCCGGATGGCGCGATTTACGTGGCGGATTGGTATAACTCTATCATCAACCACGCGAACCACGACTTTCGCGATCCGCGCCGCGACAACGGCCACGGGCGCATCTGGCGCATCACAAAAAAAGGCAGCCCGCTCGTCGAAAAGCCGCAACTTGTCGGTAAACCAATCGCTCAGCTTATCGATCAACTCGGCAGCCCAGAGGCATGGAATCGCCATCAGGCACGCAAGGAACTCAGCGAGCGCAATCCTGATGAAGTTCTCGCCGCCGTGGAGGCATGGGTGGAAAAACTCGATCCAGCCCTTCCCAATCACGACCTCTGCCTCGTCGAGGCGATGTGGGCTTGCCAGAATGTGGAACGCGTCAGCGAAAGTATCCTCACCAAAGTGATAGATGCGAAGGATGGCCACGCCCGCTCTGCCGGTGCGCGCATCATTCGCTACTGGTTTCCCGATCTCACGGATCCCGTTTCCATGATCGCAAAACTCGCTGCCGATCCATTTCCACGCACTCGCATGGAGGCCGTTCTATCCGCCGGTTTCATCCCGGAGGCGGAGGCTTTTTCCGCAGCTTTGAACGCGCTCGATCAGCCATTGGACAAGTCGATCAATCTCGCACTCTCCCAAACGACCACCGCACTCAAAAGCCACTGGCTCCCCGCCATGGAGGCAGGGACTTTGGTTTTCGCCAAACCCTCGCACAAGGAATACGCGGAGAGAGGTTCCGGCATCGGTTTCGGGAAAAGGCTCGAAGCATTTCTCGAAAAAACGTCGCCCTCAGCCGAAGAGATCGCAGAGATCAAGCGGCAGCTTCTCGCATCCGGTCAAGATTCCGAAGTCGTAGCGGTCATCCGCAAAATCACCGGCAAGGACAGACTCAACGACGAGGCTACGGTCGCGATGCTTGAGGCACTGAAAGAACTGGCTGGAACAAATGAGATTTCCAGGCGGACAAGGAAAACGACAGAAAGTTTAGCCAGACTTCTAAAAAGTGAAAACCCCACCATCGTGCTCCTCACTGTAGAAAACTTGGGTGCATGGAAAATTACCGAGGCAGAAAATGACCTACTGACCTTGTTAGAATCAAGCGACCGCAGCGAAATCCGTCGTGCTGCCGCCATATCGCTTGCGAAGTCAGGGAGTAAGAATTTCGCCAAAAAACTTGTTGAGCTAACCGCCTCAGGAGACTCCGCCACACGCTACGCTGCAACCTGTGGCCTTGTCTTTACCGATCTTAACGCGGGCGTTGATTCGGCGATAATACTTCTAACCGAAAACCCAGGAGAAGAAGATCCCGTCCCACTCATTCAAACTATCCTCGCCAATGCCAGAGGCGCCAAGACCTTCGCATCTAAGCTTTCCGGCGTCACCCTGCACCCGGATGTCATTTCCAAGGTAGCCGCCTTCCACCGCGCCTCCGGTCAGCTTCCTTCTGACATCGCGACGTTTTTCAAAAGCTCACCTGCAACCGGTTCTTCACTTAGCACGCAGCTCCTTGCTGAAGACGAGGACAAGCTCGAAGCGGATGTGGTGAAACTCGGCGATCCATACCGCGGCGAGGAGATCTACCGGCGCAAAGCCCTCTCCTGCACCGGTTGCCACTCCGTCGGCTCCGCCGGTGCGCAGATCGGCCCCAACCTCGCCACCATCGGTTCATCGGCACCAGCGGATTACATGGTCGAATCCATTCTCAAACCCAGCGCCGCCATCGCCGAGCACTACGAAAACACCCTCATCACCATGAAGGACGGCAGTGCGCGAATGGGTGTCATCAGCTTCAAAAGCAACGACGAGGTCATTCTCATGGACTCCGCCCAAGGCGGAAAAGAAGTGCGCCTACGTGCCAAGGACATCGCAAAGGAACAGGGCATGCCCTCGCTCATGCCAGCTGGGCTCGCCGATCAATTGGCAAGCCGCCAGGAATTCCTCGACCTCGCGAAATTCCTCTCGGTGCTCGGCCAACCCGGCGATTTCTCCAACGACGAAAGCCCCGTCATCCGCAAATGGAATGTCATCTCCGCCCCGGAAAACGACAAGCTCCCGGATGCGTCCTCCGCATGGCTCACCGCCTACAGCAAGGTCAGCGGCGAGCTACCAGCCGCAGACCTCCCCGCAGTCGACGAAGTTTTCGCCAGCGGCACAGTCAACGTCCTCGCTCCAGGAGATACTGTATTCAAGATCAACTCCACCAAAGGCCTACGCCTATGGGTTGACGGAGCGGAAATCAAAGATCTCACCGCCCCCATCAGCCTCACAAACGGACACCATGAATTCACCTTCCGCATCGACCGGAAAGCCAGAGGCGCGGAAACCGGCCTTCGTGTGGAGTTCACCACACCTCAAGGCTCGACCGTTAAACTTCAGCCGGAAGGCGGAGTCTGAAACATCATACACACTGCGGATTCTGCTTTCAGATACCCTCAGTATGTCCAATCATCCACGCGCCTTGCGATTCCTGCGTATCATCCTTGTCCTGACTGGCTGCCTGCATCTTTGCGGCGGCCACTACGGCGTCATGCAGATGTTTGCTTGGGGAAAAATGATCGTAGACTACAGCTCGGAAAAGGGCGTGGTGGCAGGCATAAGCGAGACCTTCGATGGCCAGCACCCCTGCGAACTCTGCAAATCCATCGCCAAGGCGAAAAGTGACGATACCAAACTCCCCCAGACACCTGTGAAAGCAGACGGCAAAGGACTCGAGTTGAAAAATTTCCTCCCAGCAAAGCTCGCCGATCTCGCCAAGCCCCGGTCGTGTATTTTCCGCGCCGCCCCTTTCCTTTCCCCAGAAGACGCAACATTGCGATTCCTCCCGGCACCGGAAATGCCACCCCCACGTCGCGCCTGATCAAATACGCATCCGGCTCCCTGCGATTCTGCAAGCGTAGCCAATTTTCCAAAAACGCATCCGCTCATCTGCGGAATTGCGTCTCTATCCCCAGCCCGCAATCGGGGAAATCTGGGTAAACCGCGCACTCATGCGCACCACAAACCAACATACTTTAAACCAATTTATATCATGAAATCTCTACAAATCATCAGCGCCGCAGCCCTTGCGGCTTCCGCTTCCGCACAGGACGCCTTCACAAAACTCGCCCGCCCCGATGGGCACGCACCCATCTCCATCATGGCGGATCACACGCATTCCGCCGGTGAGTGGATGCTCTCTTACCGCTACATGTTCATGGAAATGGACGGCATGTATCAGGGCTCAAACTCCATCTCATCCACCGGAGTATTTGCGAACAACTACGCCGTTAGCCCCACACGAATGACCATGGATATGCACATGATCGGCGCAATGTATGCTCCCAACGACCGCATCACTCTCTCAGCTATGCTCCCATACGTGACCAGGGAAATGGATCACCTCATCGCACCGGGTGCAGCGCCGCTACTCATGGCAAACAACGGCAGCAACACCTTCACCACGGAATCCGAAGGCATCGGCGACCTAAAGCTCGGGGCACTGATCCGCCTCATCCATGAAGGCTCCAACCACTTCCACGGTGGCATCGGCATCAGCCTTCCTACCGGATCCATCGGCGAGCGGGATTTCATTCCGGGACCGGGCGGACTTATCCAGCGCCAATTGCCAGCTGCCATGCAGCCCGGTTCCGGCACTTTAGACCTCCTGCCATCCCTCACCTACAACTACGTGGCAGACACATGGTCTGCAGGCGTGCAGGGTTCCGGAGTCATACGCACCGGGAAAAATGCCCACGGCTACCGCCTCGGCAACAGCTTCGACCTCACCGGTTGGATCTCCTACCGCGCTACGGAATCTATTTCCTTCAGCACAGGACTCAACTACCGCTGGGAGGATGAATTGCACGGCAGTCAAAGCGACGTATCGACTCAGGTTCCCTTCGGTATGATGCCGCGCACCGTTCCCACTGCCTTCGGAGAAAACTACGGAGGTCAGCGCATCGAGGCGCTCGCGGGTATAAACTTCGTTATCCCGGGCGGCCCGTTGCGCAACCATCGACTCGCACTCGATGTCCGCGTCCCACTCTGGCAAGATCGCAATGGCATAAGTCTAAACACCGACTACACCTTAACCGCTGGGTGGCAATACGCGTTCTGATTCTCAGGCCGTTATGATGGCGGGTCGGTGTGTGCCTCACACCGGCCCGTTCCGTTTCCTGCAATCCGATAATCATGGCCTTTTTACGATTTGCTACAGGAAAACGAACTAAACGATTCCTGTTTCGTGAATTTTTTGAACATTCATTATGCCTTGTATGTCGGCGACTTACAGAAATTCGACGAGCTCTATGACTTTCCTGTTTTCCAATTTTTCAGCGAAATTGCTAGGTTCCCAAATGTCTGGAGCGAATAACTCCCGATCCCCCCAACTGAAATTCAGTCGCACAAAACGGCGGAAAATACACTCCCCCCCAAATCAGGGGCGCTCCTTCGGGGGCGCTCCTTTTTTCATCGCGTTATTTCCAGATCGGTAAACCCGCAGCTGGATGGAGTTCTGTTGGCGGCTCGATGGCGAAAGACTTCCCTTTCCCCACACGATATGAACCGTAAGCGATGGGGGCGACGGTGAGCTGAAGGGCAGGCTCATCATCCACGGTCACTTTCGAAACATGGATAACGGCGGCACAATTCGGGTTTTTGTTTACCTCCAGTACGTCACCAGTGCTGAAGCCATCGATAGCGGATTCGTCTTCCGTTGGGAAAATGTATTCGATCACCACGGGGAAACCCACCGCCTCGGTGAAATCATCCGGCCTCACCATTGCCTGCGCACGCAGCACCACGCCGGAAGAAATGAAATCTCCCTCGCCTAGCTCACGGATCGCCGCCACTTGGTATTCTCCCTCTGCGTATGAAAGCAGAAGTGTCTTATCGAAATTCCGCATGTAATTTCTCAGCAGAAGAATGTTTAGCGATTCGCGCTCTTCTTCCGACAGGCCGAAGTATTTGCCGAAGAGCTCGGATGGGTTGAGTGCATTGCCGTTCGGCACATCAAGCACCGTGTAACGCTTCAGCTCAGGCAAGCGACCAAGCTTTTTCAGGATCGCATAGTTCCTGGGATTTTCCGGACTCCCGAAAACATGAAGGCATATCGCCCAGCTAACCACCGCGAAGCAGAATGCTAGAACGTTGGCAAGGAACCACCAGAAATAGGCCGGGCGCCTTGGTTCTAGATCCTCATCTTTATCTTTGCGACGTTTCGAGGGCACAGGTCAGGCTGCGCCTCCCCCGCCACAAACTTCACCATCCTCAGCCCCGCTGCCTTCCGGCTCATCCTCCGGCTCGAAGGATGTCCCACATCCGCAGGCACGCCGTGCCTTTGGGTTGTTAATTTTAAATCCGGCATCCGTGAGATCGTCGGAATAGTCGATCTCACAGCCACGCAACTTGTCGAGACTGTCGCTGGCAACAATGACTCGCGCCGCTCCTTGCTCGACAATTTCGTCCCCTTCCTCAGGTTCCGCCACGTTCATTTCATACTGCCAGCCCGCACAGCCGCCCTTCCGAACAGCAAGGCGCAGCCCCGCCGTAGCCGAAGAAGCCTTAGCGCCGAGCATTGCGCCGAGCTTTTCCCTTGCTGATTCCGAAATATCGATGATCGCCACGACGGGAAATTACCCGCTCATCCCGAACATGAAACCTAAAAGTTCGGGCAGCGG
>JANRFH010000022.1:33340-88064 GCA_030725745.1 Akkermansiaceae bacterium | reverse complement strand
CGACGGGAAATTACCCGCTCATCCCGAACATGAAACCTAAAAGTTCGGGCAGCGGGCACAGACTTCCTACATTGGGGGAGGAAAGATAATTCAACCACAATGGGAGCGAAGTGGACATGGACGAACACCACCACCTGACAATGAGTCAAATTTCACAGATGATCACGGAAGAAGACTTAAGAACTCCTTGGAAAGTGCCTGAAGCGAAGGTGGTAAATCACCTCCAGGACAAGAAAACCTGGATCTGATCTGGTCTTATCCGTGAAATCTGTGGTTAGAGCGTTTATTTTCCCGAGTCACTCCCTAGTGCAGGAAACTTGGCGGCGCGCAAGAGTTCCTCAAAGCTGGAAGAGATCATCCGCTGGCGTGTCGCCAAAGGACATCTGCGCTTCCCCGTTGTTCGCGAGGTGAACGAGGCAGTGATAGACCGCTTCCGGATCGCCATCGACCTCGAAGGCGACCTGCTCTGCGTTCTTCTGCTCGGAAACCAAACGGCTCCTTACCTGCCCGAGGAGTTCGAGGAAAGCGGTGGCCGCTTTTTTACCGGCTTCGACGCCTGGTTGATGGTAGGCATTGATATTCACCAGCGACGCATAGAAGGAAACCGCCCTCTCGAAGAGCGCGATCAGCATGCCTAGCGTGAAAGGAGTCACCTCGTAGATCGAGATCGTCAGCGAGTTTCTGCCACTTTCATACAGCGCGGAGCGAGTGCCACGCAGGAAGCCCTGAAGATAATCCTGTGCCGTATTTCCCGGATCCACTTCGATGGATTTCCCCTTACGCCCGTGCCTCACCTCGATGAAGCTTGCGAAGAAATTGTTCACCCCATCGCGGAGTTGCTGGACATAGGCGTGTTGATCGGTGGAGCCCTTGTTGCCGTAGACCGCGATGCCTTGGTTCACAACGTTGCCATCCAGATCGTGCTCCTTGCCGAGCGATTCCATGAGGAGCTGCTGAAGGTATTTTGAGAAAAGCACCAGTGAGTCCTTATAAGGAAGCACCACCATATCTTTCTCGCCCTTACCGTTAGTGCCCTTGTGCCAGGCGATCGCCAGCTGCATCGCCGCGTTCTTCGCCGCATCCGTCTTGCGGGTCTTCACATCCATCGCCGCTGCTCCTTCGAGCATCGCGTCGATATCGATGCCCTGTATCGCCGCCGGGACAAGCCCCACGGTGGAGAGCACGGAAGTCCTTCCGCCCACCCAATCTTCCATCGGGAAAATGGCGATGAACTCCTGCTCCTTCGCGTAATTGTAGAGCTTCGAGCCTTCACCAGTCACCGCCACAGCGTGCTTTCCGAAGTCGATCCCAGCCGTATCAAACGCCGCCTTCGCCTCAAGCATGCCGTTGCGCGTTTCCGCCGTGCCGCCTGATTTTGAAATCACAAGCACCAGGGTTTCTGCGAGATTGATGCCCCTGAGCGTGTCATCCATGCCCTGAGGATCAGTGTTATCGAAGAACGAGATTGGCAGCTTAACTTTCTGTCCGATTGCCTCATCTACCAGCTGTGGCCCCAGAGCCGAGCCACCGATGCCGATCAGAAGCACCCTGCGGAAAGGATCACCCCCCGCCGTGCGGACTTTGCCCGTATGCACATCCCCGGCGAATTGCTTGAGAGCTTTGAGCGGCTCCGTGATCTGCGCCTTGATCTCCGCAGTCGGTGCGAGATCCGCATTTCTCAGCCAGTAGTGACCGACCATACGCCCCTCATCCGGGTTCGCGATGGCACCCGATTCCAGCGCCACCATATCGGCGAAGGCCTTCGTGACCTTGTCGGAAAGCCCATCTTTGTAGGCCTTGTCCACATCCATCAGCGAGAGATCCAAGGAAAACCCGAGATCATCATAGCGCACCAAACTTTCGTTGTATTCTTTCCAGCTCATTGTCTTTCGTATTTTTAAATTTTTAATATTCGAGGATCGCGGCCACCGGATGTGGCACAAGCTTTTCCCTGCCGCCCAAGAACGACAGCTCAATCAAAAAAGTAACGCAAACCACCTCCGCACCCAGCCCGCCGAGCAATTTCAGCGCAGCCTCAGCCGTCCCACCCGTCGCCAGCAGATCGTCCACCAGCAGCACCTTCTCACCCGGCTTCACCGCATCCTCGTGAATCTCCACCACTGCCTCACCGTATTCCAAAGCATAAGCCGCCTCACTGCACCTCCATGGCAGCTTGCCCTTCTTTCTCACCGGCACAAAACCCACGCCCATCCGATCCGCCGCCGCCGCGCCGAAGATAAAGCCCCGCGCATCAATCCCCACCACCTTGTCGATCTTCACTCCACCCGCCGTCTCACAAATCAAGTCGATCGCCCCCTTGAAAAGCTCCCCATCGCTCAAGATTGGAGTGATGTCTTTGAAGACAATACCCTCCTTCGGAAAATCCGGCACATCCCGGATTGCGTCTCGCAGCTTGCCAACCATCCCCGAGGCTGAACACCGCCCTCCACCGAATCAAGACCCGACCACCGGAAATCCCATGAAAAACGGTCAGCCGAAGGATGAGCTATAGGAAAGCCGTCCTTCTAGGCGGCAGCAGAACCTAAGCCTACTGTTGATCATGCAAACTGCATTTCACTCTCAAAGAGAGTACTACTTCCGAATCTGCCTAACTCCTTGGTAATCAAATTGGTGCTCACGAGAGGACTCGAACCTCCACGGGGTTGCCCCCACTAGAACCTGAATCTAGCGCGTCTACCAATTCCGCCACGTGAGCTACAGGAATGACCCTTCGGTCGGGCGGGAAAACAACCACGCGAGGGATTCCTTGGCAATCACCATTTTCTACGCTGCCGGGAATTTCCGAACACATTCTCGATCCGTCCGACGACGGGCTTCTCGCCATCCGCAACTTCGACCTCAATGACATCGAAGCGCCACGGAACATCCCGTGTGCCGAGACGACGGAGCCATTCATTTGCGCCGCGCTCGATCAGTGATTGCTTCTTGCGGTTCACGGCGGCTAGGCCGCGAATCGCAGCATCCTTTCGGCGGGTCTTCACCTCGATGAAAAGCAACTGCCTGCCCTCGCGGGCGACGATGTCCACCTCCCCGCCTTTGCGGCCCTTAAAATTCCTAGCTAACACTTTACAGTTGCGGGCGCGGAGCCAATCGCGGGCGACCTTTTCCCCGTAATCCCCCATCCACTTGCGCGCGCCGCTAGGGCCAGTCCTAGAGTGGAAGGGTGAGTTGAGATACCGGCTGAAACGACCGACGATGATGGCGACAAGGCCCATGTTTCCTGAGTGATTCGAGATGCTCCCGTGTGCCGTAGCCTTGGTGTCGGATGAAACCGTATTCGGGAAATTCCTGATCGATATTAGCCATGATGCGATCCCTTGTCACCTTCGCAATAACACTGGCGGCGGCGATGGAAAGTGAGAGACCATCGCCTTTCACAAGAGCCTCATGTGGCAGGGAAAGTCCCTTTACTGGCAGGCCATCGATGAGGGCGATGTCTGGCTTTTCCGAAAGTGCATCCAGTGCCAGCCCCATCGCCCGGTGGGTTGCGCGGAGGATGTTGATTTCATCGATCTCGGGAGCCTCCACGAGCCCGACCGCCCAGATGATCTCCGCGTTCCCGGTGATCTCATCGTAGAGCACCTCGCGACGCTTTTTCGTGAGCTTCTTGGAGTCGTCTAACAGTGGGCTGGAAAACGACGGAGGCAGGATTACGGCAGCGGCGCAAACTGGCCCTGCGAGTGGCCCTCTTCCCGCTTCATCAACCCCTGCTACCCGCGTGTGGCCACGGGAAGCGAGGGCGATTTCGTGGGAGAAATCTGGCATGAATCAGCGGAAGCCGTTGAAGTAACTCGGATGATCCAAGTCGGCTCCGCCGGGATTGGTTCCGAAAATCTGGGTCGAGATCACAGAGCCCTCTGGTGTCACAGCGGTGCCGATGCCGGTGCAAGTCCAGTCACCACGCATGTTGTGCTCATGACCTTTCGAGCCGATCCATAGATTGACGAGGTGGTTCGCACTCTTGGTGGTGGATGATGCAACATTTTCTCCAATGGAGCTGATAGAATATTTGTGGCGGGCGAGGGTCGCGCGGCCTTCGAAGCCCATGTGACTGACATTGCTGCCGTGGAGGCCGTAACTGCCGCGTGTTTTTACAAGATAATCGCAATGCTGTTGAGCGAGGCGGTCGAGCCCTGTATGGCGGGTAAGCGCGCTCTTGCCCTTGCTGGCACGGTAGGAATTTACTTCACGTAGCACTTGGCCGGAGAGCGAGCTATCGTTGCCAAGCGTGCTGGATACCGGCATTCGCGTCACGGGTGCCGATGGAGAGGAACAAGAAGGAAGCACGCACGCAAAAGCGGCGGCGCATAGTAGGGTGATTTGGCTGGTTTTCATAAGGGACGTTTTGTTTGGGATCTAGAAAACATGAACCTGTCAATTCATGCTGCCTCTCAGCTTTCCAACAGGATATCTGATGTTTGTGCTGAGTGGCATAATATTTCAATCGTAAGATTTAGATACAGCTTTCAAAAAAATCTAATTTTCCTGATATTCTTAAAAACTAAACCTTGAATCGAGGTGAAACCGAGACTCGGAGCGCCTAATTTCGGGTAGAAGCTACAGATTTCTTAAAAATAATCAAGGATTAAGTTACGCGATCGCGTATCAGCGTATCAAATACGGGATTCTGGGTGTTTCTAAAGTGAACCCATATGTGACCTCTACAAATCCTGAGAAATCGTAGGCGTGTTGTAGTTGCCAAGCGCTGAGGTTTTGATCGACCCTTTTACATCATCAAATCCATGAAAATTGCCATTCTAGGCTGCGGCTCCCGCGGACGCACCTACGCCAAAATCGCTAGCTCGTTGCCAGATCGTTACGAAATCACCGCCGCCGCCGATCTCGTTTCCGAACGAACCGCTATCGTCGCAGGACTCGCCGATGAGGAGAAAATCGCCATTTTCGGCTCGGCCGAAGAGCTTTTTGCAGCTGGGAAACTCGCCGATGTCCTTATCATTGGTACCCAAGACGCGCACCACTTCGGCCACGCCATGACGGCGCTCAGCCTCGGCTACGACTTATTGTTAGAAAAACCCGCCGCCGAATCCCTGGAGCGCTGCGAGGAGCTCGACGCCACCGCCCGCTCGCTGGGCAGGCGCATCGTGCCCGGCTTCGTCCTGCGCTACACTCCTTTCTACTCTGCGGTAAAAGCTGTGGTTGATTCCGGCAGGCTCGGCAGGATCATGACCCTCCGCGCCACCGAGGGCGTGGAGCCTTTCCACCAAGCGCATTCCTACGTGCGCGGGCATTGGTCGAAGACCACGGAATCCAGCCCGATGATCGTCGCGAAATGCTCGCATGATACGGATCTCCTCTGCTGGCTTTCGGATTCCGTTTTGCAAAATGTGAGCAGTGTCGGCAGGCGGGATTGGTTCCGCTCGGAAAACGCCCCACCCGGCGCACCCCCACGTTGCAGCGATGGCTGCCCGGCTGCCTCGGATTGCCTCTACGATGCCCACCGCTACCTCACCGACAAGCGGCCTTGGCTGCGCATGGTCATGGACAGCGCGGAAGAAGCAGATGACGCACGTGTCACGGATTTCATCAAAACCTCTCCCTGGGGACGTTGCGTCTATCACTGCGATAACGACACCGTGGATCACCAGGAAGTGGCCGTAGAAATGGAAAACGGCATCACCGCCACCCTCACGATGACCGCCTTCGACTGTGGACGAACCATCGAAATCCACGGCACACTCGGCTCACTCCGTGGAGGCTCGCAATTTCAAAACGCAGGCACTCCCGAACTATGGTTCCGCGACCACCGCAGCGGCGAGATTGAGTCTATACCAGTCGTAGAGCCAGATGCCAGCGGCTACGCAGGCCACGGTGGCGGAGACTTCGGACTCATCAATGCACTCGACGGGCTGCTGGAGGGGCCGCAGGCATTGGCTCCCGGCCTCGATGGCCTTGCGGGGCACCGACTCGCATTCATAGCAGAAAAATCACGTCTCAATAAAACCAACATCAAAGCATGACCCGACTCATCAGCATCCTCACCACCGCCGCCTGCATGATCCCTATCGCTTCCGCCACACCCTCCACCATGCTGTGGTATGAACAACCCGCCGAGGTCTGGATCCAGGCGCTCCCCGTCGGCAACGGTCGTCTCGGAGCCATGGTATTCGGCGAGCCAAATCAGGAACGCATCCAGTTCAACGAAGACACCCGCTGGTCAGGTGGCCCCTACCAGCCGGATGTCGCGGGCGGGGCGGAACATCTCGGTGAGATACGCGATGCCATTTTCTCCAACGAATACCGCAAGGCTCACAAACTCTTCGGTCGCCACCTGATGGGTAGCCCCATCGAGCAGCAGAAATACCAATCCTTCGGTGACGTCATCCTCGATTTCGGCGAAGGGGAAACCGACAACTATCGCAGGGAACTCAATCTCGATACCGCCATCGCCACCACCAGCTTTTCCCGCGATGGCGTGGCGTTCACCCGCGAGGTTTTCTCCTCACCCATCGATCAAGTCATCGTCGTCCGCATCACTTCGGACACACCCGGATCCATTTCCTTCAAGGCCGAGCTGCGCGGCATACGAAATACCCAGCACTCGAACTACGGCAATGATGTCTTCCAAATGGACGGCCTCCCTAACAAACGCCTGCGCCTCCACGGCAAGTCCGCCGACTACCTCGGAGTCGAAGGCGCACAGCGCTACGAAGCTCAGATGGAAGCCCGTCTCGAAGGCGGCACTTCAGAAATCGTGGAAGACAACCTGATCGTCAGCGGAGCCGATAGCGTCACCCTGTTCCTCGCCGCAAACACCAACTTCAAAAGCTACAAAGAACTCGGTGCCGACCCACGCGGACTCGTCGAGGCAACCCTAACAAAACTCGCCGAACGCTCATTTGATGAAATACGCGCCGAGCACATCACTGAGCACCAACGCCTTTTCCACAGGCTCTCGGTGGATCTTTGGGACGGCCCCGGAGCATCCCTTCCCACCGACCAACGCCTCGCCAACAACCCCAGCAAAGATGATCCCGGCCTCGCCTCGCTCATCCTCCAGTTTGGTCGTTACCTGCTCATCACCTCCTCGCGCCCCGGTACACAACCACCGAACCTCCAGGGAATCTGGAACGAAGAGATGAACCCCAAGTGGGACTCGAAATACACGATCAACATCAACACCCAGATGAACTATTGGCCAGCCGAGCCGGCCAACCTTTCAGAATGCACGGCACCCCTCTTCACCATGGTCGGTGAGCTTGCGGAAAACGGCGAACGCCTCGCCAAGGAACTCTATGGCTGCGAGGGATGGGTCGCGCACCAGAACACCGATATCTGGCGCGCCGCCGCCCCCATGGACGGCGCGAACTGGGGCGCATTCACCGTCGGCGGAGCATGGCTTGGCACCCACATCTGGGAACATTACCTCTACAACCCCGATCCGGAATTCCTCAAATCCCAATACCCCGTCATGAAGGGCGCTGCGGAGTTTTTCCTCAGCTACCTAGTCCCTCACCCGGAGACCGGCTTGCTCGTCACCTGCCCCTCCACCTCACCGGAAAACATTCCCGGACATCCAAATAACCAGGGATTCTATGATGACAACGCCGCCTATCTAACAACCGGCACCACCCTCTGCGCCGGAGCCACCATCGACCAACAAATCATCCGCGACGTCTTTACCCAAGTCGCCGAAGCATCCGAAGTTCTCGGTATCGACGAGGATTTCAGAGAGAAAATACTCGATGCACGCTCTCGCCTCGCTCCTACCAAGGTCGGTGCCAACGGCGAACTCCAGGAATGGCTCGAAGACTGGGCACAGACCGAAGAAAGCCACCGCCACATCTCCCATCTCTACGGCCTTTTCCCCGGCCACCAGATCACCCCCGAAGGCACTCCCGAACTCGCAAAAGGAGCCGCCGCCGTGCTCGAACAACGCGGTCTCTTCGGAAACGGTTGGGCATCCGCATGGAAAGCCGCCTGCTGGGCGCGCCTCCGCCAACCGGAGAAAGCCATCGCACATTTCGATCGATGCCTCGAAGAATATACCTGCCCGAACCTTTTCTCCATCTGCTCCGGCAGTGTCCAGGTCGATGGCAGTTTCGGCTTCACCGCCACTATCATCGAGATGCTCATGCAATCCCACGGCGGCGAAATCCGCCTCCTCCCCGCTCTTCCTGAACGCTGGCCTTCCGGCGAAATCAAAGGCCTACGTGCACGCGGTGGGTTCGACATCGATCTAAAATGGGACGAATCCAAACTCACAGAAGCGAAGATTCTTTCGCGCAGTGGTGAACTTCTGACGATTCGCACTACACAGCCACTCCATGTTTTTAGTGGCTCAGACATACTTCTCGCAATTTTACCGGAAGGTCTTGCTGAGTTGCCTACCCAGGCGGGAACCACTTTCTACATCCGTCCAGCGAAGCCCGAAAATTTAGACCCAGAACGGAAAATTCGAATTCATTCCGGCACAAGTAAACCTGAATGAAAACAGCCAAATATCCCATGTGCAAACTGCTCAAGCACCTCGCTGTAGCATTCTTCTCCATCTCAACCCTCAGCACCGCCGAACAACCAAACATCGTCATCTTCCTCGCCGATGACCTCGGCTTCGGCGACCTCGGATGCTACGGAAACCCCATCATCAAAACGCCCAACATCGACGCCCTCGCCAGCGAAGGTGTGCGGCTCACCGATTGCCACTCGGGCGGCACCGTTTGCTCACCCTCACGCGCATCGCTCCTCACCGGGCGCGCTCCATTCCGCAGCGGCTTCTACTACCTCGCCGGCCCCGAGGGCTGCCATCTGAAAAAAGAGGAGATCACCCTCGCCACCCTCCTCCGCGACGAAGGCTACGACACCTGTTTCGTCGGAAAATGGCACCTCGGCAGTTTTGAAAACGACCCCACCCCCGGCGACCACGGCTTCGACCATTGGTTCGCCACCGAGATTAACGCCTTCGATGGCCCCGAAGACCCCGGGAAATTCGTCCGCAACGGCGAGAAGGTCGACAAGACCGGCGCGTGGTATTGCGATGCCATCGTCGATGAAGCAATCGCCTGGATGAAAAACCGGCCGGATCCAGCGAAACCCTTCCTCATTGTCGTCTCCTCCCACGAACCCCACACCCCCATCCATCCTCCGGAAAAATTCTCCGCGATGTATGAGGATGAGATGGTGGAGAAACTGGAAAGCGTGGTCGCATACGGTGGAGTTCACCGCCCGCTCGATCGCTCCATTTCCGAAAATAAAAAATACTACTACGGCACAGTCACCCAGCTCGATGCCGCCTTCGGCAAGCTCATGGGCGCGCTCGACACCCAGGGCAAACGCGACGACAGCCTCGTCATTTTCACCAGCGACAACGGTCCCGAAACTCCGGTCACCATCGAGGAATCCGGCGGCAACTGGGAAGACCCGATCCGCGACCGCTGCTTCGGCACCCCCGGCCCATGGAAAGGCATGAAACGCTACGTCCTCGAGGGCGGCCACCGCGTGCCCGGCATCGTCCGCTGGCCGGGAAAAGTTCCCGCCCGCTCCCTCTCCACCCGCTTCGTCAACGGAACCGATTGGCTCCCTACCGTCTGCGCCGCCACCGGCATCTCCGTCCCAACAGACCGCACCATCGATGGCATCGACGCCACCCCTGCCCTGCTAGGAAAAACCTCCGAACGCAAAATCCCCGCCTGCTGGATTTTCCCCATCAGTGAGGACTCCAGCAAACTCCCTGGAATGGCCATGCGCGACGGCGACCACGTCATCGTCGGTTGGTTCACCTCCGAGTTCAGCGGGCGCGGATACTCCAAATGGGTGAAAGCTGCGGAACTCAACCGCTTCGCCCTCTATGATCTTAGCACCGATCGTTTCCAAGAAACCGACCTCACCACCCTCCGCCCCGGGCAGTTCGAATCCTCCAAGGAAAAGATGCTCAGCCTCTGGTCAAACATCCGCGCAGAAGCCCCAGACTGGTCGAAATAACACTGATATCGCAGTGCGAGCGCCATGCACCACCTCCTTGGAAATGGATTCAACATCAAGGGTAGACAATACCGGGTTATTTGCGGCGGCGGCCAACTTGATTCGCTCGATGATCTGCAATGCCAAAGTCCGATTTTTTGAAATAAACTCTTTTCATTCGCGGTAAGGTATCAATACGAATCGCCCCTGTGCCGACTGGGCTGCATTCTTGACTAAATGCTAAGTTTTTCGGTAGAAACCGCGTTTCCCGATGCAGTAATGAAAGTAAATTGCCCACATTGTTCCCAGAAATACGAGCTGGCGGATTCCCAGTTTGGCAAGGAGATGCGGTGTGAGGTCTGCGAAGGTGCCATGAGTTTCGCAGCGCCTGCCAGCGGCAGGGACGGTGAGAGCATGAAATTCCACTGCCCGCATTGTTCGCAAAAATACCGACTGGATGAATCGATGCTGGGCACGGAACTGGAGTGCCAGGGGTGCCATGGGATGATGCGTTTCGAGCTGCCCGGGAAGCAGGTGGAGAGCTACGCAAGGCCAAGGGTGACATTGAAAGCCCCGCAACAAGGGCTTGCCCGTAACACTGCAGCTCCGGCGAAGTCGGGTAGTAACAAGGCGCTTGCATTGGGGTTGTTGGCGGTGGTTTTGGTGGGGGTGGGGTTGTTCGCTTCCGGGGTTTTCAGCAAGAAGCGGAGCGTTTCCGAATCCGTCGCCAACATTGAGGAGAAGCCCGTCACCCAGTTTATCGCTGAACCCGTGACTCCTGCTCCAGACCCTTCCGAGATGCCTGTGGCCGATCAGGCGACCATCGAAAAAGCGCTCAACGAGCCGATGGTTCCCGAGCCGGAAGTTGCCGGGTCCAAGCCCAAGGAAACACCAGTTGATATGGAGGTCTCCACGCTCGATGAAAGCAGCGGCGGGGTGTTCACCAAGACGGTGAAGCCGTTTCTCGACCAGAACTGTATCAGCTGCCATGGCCCCGATAAGGAGAAGGGAAGCCTGCGGGTGGACTTTCTCGCGGCTGACCTGAACGACCCATATAGCCTGAGCCATTACCAGAACATCATTGATGAGCTGACGACGGGGAACATGCCTCCGGAGGAAGAGCCCCGCCCCGACGCGCAGGAGTTGGTGGAGGTGTTAGATGTGTTCACCGATCTAGTGAAAGCGGCCAAGGAGCGGCATGGCTCCGGGGGAGGCAGGCCAGTGCGCCGCCTGACGCGGACGGAATTCATCAACACGGTGTGGGATCAGATGGGCGTGCGCACCGACATCGATGGGCTGCCGGATGATCTGATGGTCGGCAAATTCGAGACCAATGCGGAGACGCTTTTCCTGACGGATATGCACATCCAGTCCTACCTGCAGAAGGCGAACGACATTGTGAAACGCTTCATCGCAAGCCGCAACATGAAGCCCGGGATGCATGAAATCCCGGTAGAGTATTCCGCTCTGCTCAAGGAGTCGCGTTTGGCGGCCGATATCAGCAACATCCCACCTGCTGGCTACCTGATGATCCGCACGGCATGGTGGCAAAGGGAGCCGAAGGCGGGTAATCAATTCGTGATCAGCCCTTCCACAGACGCCGCCGAGTATGAAGTGACCGGGACTCCCGAATCTCCGCAGGTGATTGATCTGGAGGTTTACCAGCTTGCTGATGACATGAATTTCGCCGAATGGGAGATCAAAAGATCCAATGTGCCTTCGGTGAACCTGACGAAAGGGCTAAGCAAAGCGGAGAATGCCGCGCTGTCCAAAAAACTAGGGAAGGTGACCCTGAACGGGGAAACGCTGGTGGAAGTGCAGAAAGGGATGATGGTGCATCCGGTCGTTTTGGGAGGTATCAGGAACGTGCAGGTGATCAGCCCCCAGCCTTACGAGTTCTTCGAGCCGTTCCTGAGAAACGGGGATAACCTGCCGGACTCTGCGGCGCATACGATCATTTACAAGTTCGCCGCATTGATGAAGCGAGGCCGACCGGTGGATCCGGATTTCGTGGATAAGCTCCACACCGTGTTCAAGCGTGGCCGGGATATGAACCAGCCTTTCTGGGAGGCGATGGTGGAGCCGCTATCGGTCGCCATGTGCTCGATCGACGCCATCATGCATTTCGAGAACCGCGATCCATCCAAGGAAAACAGGATCGTTGCCGGGGTGGATCTGGCCAACCGCTTATCCTATGCCGTGTGGCGCTCGGCTCCCGATGCTGAGCTTGTCAGGAGCGCAAGATCCGGCGACTTACTTGATGAGGAAGGAAGAGCCCGGCAGATCAAGCGGATGATGGAGGATGAAAAGTTCGAGCGGTTCACGCGGGATTTCACCAACCAATGGTTCGAGCTACCAAGGCAGGATGAGATCGCGGTGGATCCGCGTATTTACCCAGATTTCGACCCATCGATCGCTCCCTCGATGAAGGAGGAGACAATAGAGTTCATGTTACATCTGGTGCACAACGACTTAGCATTGGCGAACCTCATCGATTCCGATTTTGCGGTCGTCAACAATGCTATGGCCAGACACTACGGAATCCCCGATGTAGTGGGTCCGGAATTCCGCGCCGTCCCAAACGCTGGAGGGTCGGATAACCGCAGACGCGGCGGTATCCTCACCCAGGCAGGCATCCTGATGCAGGGAGGAACGGGAGAACGCTCATCCATCGTGGAGCGCGGAGCGTTTGTCGCCCGCAAGATCATCGACAAGCCACCGGGCACCCCGCCGCCCCTTGTCGGGGAACTGGCGACAGATAGCCCGGAAACGGTAAACATGACGGGGGGCGAATTGGTAAAGCTACATGCCTCCGCACCCCAATGCGCCGGCTGTCATGCGGGGATCGATCCGCTGGGGATGGGCTTGGAGGAGTTCGATGCAGTGGGACTGTTCCGCACGGAGGAATCGCGGCTCAATCCCAGCTTCGATTCGCTTTCGAAGCGCCTGCGCCGCAACCCCGCAAACCTCGTCATCTCTGTTCCGCTGGATAGCAGTGGATATTTGTATGACGGGCAGACATTTGTGGGAGTATCCGAGCTGAAACGTACCTTGCTGACGAAGAAGGACAATTTGGCGAGAGGCTTTGTCAAAGCCTTGCTGAGCTTCACCAACGGCAGGGAGTCGAATCTTACCGACGAAGCGATCGTCGATAGCATTGTCGAACAAGCCGCAGCCGGGGACTACCCCGTCCGCACCATCATCGAGAACGTCTTGCGTTCTGAAGTAATGATACGATACTAAATAAATTATCGCGTTTCAACGAAATTATATAAGGACTAACCAAAGTTATGAGAAGCCACGAACCCAATCCATTCTCAAGACGGCATTTCATGAGGAGCACCAGTGCGCTGATCGCCCTGCCGTTTCTTGAGGCCTTCGCCGGGCGCTCAACGGGCTTGATGGCCGCAACTCCTTCCGCTTCTGGTGTTGGCGCGATGACCACCGCAGCAGGCATGCCCAAGCGCCTGATCTTCCTGCCGATGGGCTATGGTGTGAATGCGGAGAATTGGTTTCCCTCCGCTAAACAGCAGGGCACGGACTACGAGCTGCCGCCATTGGTGCAAGGCTTTCAGGATTTGAAGAGCGACATCTCATTCGTCCAGAACTTGGAGTGCGCACGCATCCCCCACCCCCATGCGGGAACCGCAAATTTCCTGACCTGCTTTGCGGGTGGAGCATCCCGCAAGGATTACGACTACACGAACACCGTCTCCTGTGACCAACTGGCGGCCGAGGTCTTGGGCAAAAGCACACGCTTTGATCACCTGTCGATCGGAAACCCGGGAAGGGTCGATGGCCATGGTGGTATGGCATCATATGACCACGATGGCAAACCGGTGGGTGTCCACAGAACCATGACGGATCTCTACACCTCTCTCTTCAGCGCGGGTGGACAGGAGGCAAATGCCCGTGCCCGATTGGCGCGCGATGAAAGCAGCCTGGATGCTCTCCTCAGTGATGCCAAGAAGCTCAATCGTCAGGTCAGCATCGAAGACCGCGATCGTGTGGATGAGTATTTCACCTCCCTTCGGAACATCGAGCGACGCCTGGCCAAAGCCCAGGATTGGGAGGACACGCCATTCCCGGATGCCCCGTTCGCCCTTTCTGAGATCGAGGAAAGCAAGTATGACATCGAGCTGGTTTTCGATATGATGATCGCGGCGATGAAGACAGATTCCACGCGGGTGATGTCCTATATGATGCCCACACAAGCCGTGATTCCCAGCCGCGGCATGAACCCGCATCGGATGAGTCACCAAGGATCCGGAGCATATGATCCGAAAAGTCCGAAGGTGCACCAAGCGAGGGACATCGCTTTGTCGAATTTCGTGTCAGGATTTCTCCGGAAGATGAAGGAAACCAAGGACGCCGATGGAAGCTCGCTTCTGGACAACTCGCTCGTGGCCTACGGATCCTGCTTAAGGCAGGGCCATGCCGTGTCCAGCGGACCGCTGATTCTCGCAGGCCATGGCGGTGGCGGAATCAAACAGGGGCAGAATCTGGTTTGCGATAATAAATCAACGCCTTTGGCCAACCTCTGGCTATCGATGATCCGCCACGTGGGTGTGCCTCAGGACACGTTCGCCAACAGCACGGGTGTGATCAAGGAGTTGGGATTCTCTTAGGGAAATTTCCGATGGACTCTTCTGAAAGCCACAAAAATGAAGAACAAGGGCTGTCTCGTCGCGTTCATTCTCGCCATTTTCCGCATACGTAATTAAACGAAGTCTTACGCCTCGTGACCTTTCAAAAGAGGGTCCGAGACAAGCGTTCGAATCTTTCGTATGAGCACCGCTTCCGGCGTCGGTTCATTACGTCAAACCGAGTGGAGTTGTCCCCTTCGCTGGTGGTAATTCTGGAGAGTCCAACTATTTCATAAGTCGCTCAACTTCAGAAGCCATTGCCTCAGCCCACATGCGGTAGCCCTCTTCCTTCGGATGCAGGGAATCCGGCATGACGGACTTCGGCAAAACACCTTTTACATCGAGGAAAACCCCGCTCAGATCCAGCCAGTGGACGTGCTCTCCATCGGCTAGATCCTTGATGATCGTGTTGATGCCATCATTGATTTTCCGCAGCGGATTTTCAGGCATTTCGCCACGGGGGAAAACCGAAAGCAACAGGATTTCAGCATCCGGGCTGCGGTCGCGAAGGAGCTCAACGATCAGTCGAACCCCATCAGCCGTCTCCCCCGGAGCGGTTTGGTTGTGCCCGGTGTTGTTCGTGCCGATCATCAGGACAAACAGCTTCGGATCAACACCCTCAAGCTCACCATTCATCAGCCTCCAAAGCACTTCCTGCGTGCGATCCCCGGAGAAGCCTAGATTCAGGGCATTCTTTCCATCGGTGAGTTCCTTCCAGGCGGCCTTACCTGCTCCTTCGAAGCCTTGAGTGATAGAGTCGCCGATAAAGACAATATCATGCCCACCTTCCGCGGCCTCGGCCACCTTCGCCTTGTGCCTTTCCGCCCACCACTTCTGCTTCAACCTCTCCGCCGGCACGGTCGCCTCGGACATGTGGTATTCCTTGCGCAGAGAAGCATACAGCACCTTCATGTCCTCCAGCACCTCCTTGTATTCTGGATCATCATGGACAGATGCCATCTCGCTGGGATCCTTCAGTAGATCGAAGAGATTCCACTCCTCGGTATCAGGGAAATACATCACTTTGTAACGCTTGTTCCGCACACCGTCATGGGCGGCGACCTGATGGGTTTCCTCTCCACTATAGAAATAGTAGATAGCTTCGCGCCATTCTTCCGACTTGACCGTATTTTTCAAAAGCGGAATTAAACTTTTTCCCTGCACCGTTGCAGGTACCTCGACCCCGGCCACTTCCAGGAAAGTCGGAGCGTAATCGATGTTCTGGATGAGGGCATCATTCCGCATACCCGGCTTGATCACACCTGGCCAGCGCGCGAGGAAAGGCATGGCGAGGCTTTCCTCGAACATCCAGCGCTTGTCATACCAGCCGTGCTCGCCGAGGTAGAAACCCTGGTCGGAGGAGTAGATCACGATGGTGTTTTCCGCTTGTCCGGATTCATCGAGGTAATCGAGTAGCCGCCCGACATTCTCATCCACCGCCTTGATGCAGCGCAGGTAGTCCTTGATGTATCGCTGATATTTCCAGGAAGTGATGGCATCGCCCTTCAGTTTGCCGGACTCGACCGCTTTGATGAATTCCTGGTTCAACGGTTCATAGGCCGCGTCCCACGCCTTTTTCTGCTCCTCGCTCATGCGCGCGTATTCTCCATTATCCGGCTCACTCGTGAATTTTTCCAGAAAAAGGTTCTCTCCGTGAAATTTCATATCGTTATTCCAAGACATGTCCTTCGCGATCGACATCGCCTGCTCCCCCAGCGTCTTGCTGCGCTTGGAGTAATCGTCGAAAAGGCTCGCGGGCTCGGGGATATCAATACCATCGAACAAGGTCACATGACGGAGCGCTGGTGACCAATTGCGGTGAGGCGCCTTATGCTGGCACATGAGGACGAACGGTTTATCAGGATCCCTTTCCTTCTCCAACCAGTCGATGGCCAGATCCGTTACGATATCGGTGACATAACCATCGTAACGTTTTCTCCCGCCCTCCTGCTGCAGAAAATCGGGATTATAGTAACTGCCCTGCCCCGGTAAAACCTCCCAATGATCGAAGCCCTGCGGATCGGAAACGAGATGCCATTTCCCCACGATTGCCGTCTGGTAGCCGGCTTTCTGCAGCAGTTTCGGAAAGGTCGTCTGGCTGCCGTCGAAGCGTGAGTTGTTGTTATCAACATAGCCGTTCACATGGCTGTGCTTTCCCGTCAGGATCGCCGCGCGCGAAGGCCCGCAGATCGAGTTCGAACAAAACGAATTTGTGAAAATCGCGCCCTCCGCCGCGATGCGGTCGAGGTTCGGCGTCGGTGCCACATCCTTCAACGGCCCGCCATAAGCTGAGATGGAATTGAGCGCATGGTCATCCGAGAAAATGAAAACAATATTCGGGCGCTCGGCTGAACTGAGGAGCGAGGCGGAGAAAAGGAAGGCTAGAATCACGCGGGTCATGGGACGACTATGGGGATAAGACACGGAGTCGTCATACCCATTTTTCAGAATATGCGCTGAGCCACAAAAATAAGCCTGCGCTCCATGAGGGGCGCAGGCTCTAAATCCGGTTTAGCGAGTTAGTAGGTCACTCAGACCATTTCGCATCCCAACGCTGGATGTATGGCAGACCTTTTCCTTTCGGATATTGCAATTCCACGCCCCACTCGACTTCCTTGCCTTCACCCTTGTCGGTGAAGGATCCAGGACGGTAGCCACCGGCACCCACCGGGCCGTTCATGACATTGTGGGTTTTGGTGAAATTCAGACCGTCTTCTGCGTAGAGGATCGACCTAGTGATATCCTTCGGCCCCGTGGTACCGATCATCGCGGCGACGCCCTCACCCTGCGCCCAGACGAATACCTCGTGGTTGCCCGGGATGATCGGGTTTTTTTCGTATTTCACGTAAGGGCCGCCCGGTTTATCTGAGATTGCGACTCCCATCTTAGTTTGGGCAGGGCTTTTCCCGAGCTGGCGTCCCTTATAATAAAACCAGTATTTGCCATTGCGAACCACTAGACAGGCATCATCGATCAGGTGGCTATCGAAATCTTCGGCTATGTCGCTGTTTTTTAGAGCCGGCTCATCAGAGATACGCTCCCATGGTCCATCTGGTGAATCAGAAACAGCGATACCGATTTTAGAATCCGGATTGAATGGCTTCTCGCTGATCTCATTGGATGTCCCAGTGTAGAAAAGCCAGTATTTCCCTTCGGCGACGAGGATGTTCGGAGTGAAAACGCTAGCACCTTCCCAAGTTCCCGGCTCGCCCTGCGCCAGAGACTCTCCTTTTTCCGTCCAGTCAAGACCGTCGGGTGAAGTCGCATACCAGATGGTGGCATCGTATCCGGGAGCGATAGTTCCCTTGGAATACCAAACGTAAAAGAGGTCACCTACTTTGATAATGTCACTCGGATCACGGCGCATGATACCATCCTCCAGTCCAATAGCAGGAAGCTCGGTGTATGTTATTTTCACGGTTCCAAATTCTTTTTTTTCCGCTGTAGCGAATGTCGAAAAAAGAATAAGCGCAGTTAGTGATACAAGTGATTTCATTAATGTCTGATGTGATTAAAATTTCGGCGATGCGTTGACGACTACAGTGATACTTGAATCTGCTGCATTCAAACTATTCCCGCAACAGACCTCCAGATACGGAATAGAGACGAAAGCTCTTACAAATACTAGATCGTTCGCTTTTTCCATTTAATATGGAGCCGCTGGTCGGATTTGAACCGACGACCTGCTCATTACGAATGAGCTGCTCTACCCCTGAGCTACAGCGGCACTTGAAGGTGCGGCGCGAAAAGAACCAAATCTCGCGAATTCCTGCAAGCCACGTTTTTCCGGGATTTCCGGCTTCGCGCTCCGGCTGCGGGGACAACCTGCTGAGGCTTTCTTCGAAAAAGTTCCTCTTCGCACCGACGGGCGGAGCGGGGGGAGATTCGTGAAAGCGACAACAGGCTGCCTCCGGAGCCGGAGGCTTTGGGATTATTCTGCGGGCGCTGAGGTGAATTTCGAGGAGGCGGAGAGGGCGTAATTTTCCGGGTCATACATGGACTCGACCTTGGCGGGTGGGACGTTGACCTCGCCGGGGATGGTGCAGCGGGCGAGGTAGGTGAGCTCGTAGGTGCCTTTTCTCCAGACTCGATCCATGAAAAACACGGCGCGGTCGGAGCGGAGCTCGGAATGCGATACCGTCCAGTCGTTCTCGCTGGTGCGGACGTTCTGGGCGGATGACTGCGAGGCGAAGTCGGTGTTCACCGTCTCGAAGATGGAGGGAAGCGGGTCATCGACGACGACGTAGCGGCTGTCGTCCTCCGGCAGGGTCACGCGGAGGGTCACGCGGATGAGATCGCCGAGGGCGGGCTGTTTGAGGACTTCGGTCTGGCCGCTGGGCAGGACTTTTTCGTAGAAACGGTCGATGGACAGGCCGTTTTTCGCGACAGGTGCCAACGGAGTGATCGCCGGTTTGCCCGCGACTTTCATGCGGACGTAGGTGGTGCTTTCGCAGGAAACCGTCATGGTCGTGGCGGCGGTGAGCGGGAAGGACAGGGCAGCTGTGGGGCTCTCGGGGTTGAGGCTGATCTTCCGGCTTTCGCCATCGATGTTCACGAGTATTTCGGCGTTCGCTTGGTCTGGTGATTGGTGCGCAGCGTATTGGGCTACGGCGAGCATGCTCCAGCCGTTCATCCAGGTGCTGCGCCAGTGGCCGTAGGGATTGCGGTCGTTCAGGAGCCTGTCGAGGGTGGCGTGAACTTCCTTGGAATCGGGATCGATGGCGATGCGGGCGATAAGCACCGCAGGCAGCGCGGATCCACGGGGAATCCAGTAGTTCTCATCGGTATTTTCCTTGAAGGCAGTTTTCGAGGAAAGGATGCCGCTTGCTGCGGAGAGCACCTGGGGTCGCCCCTCGGAGCCGACGGCCATGGCTGCGGCGAGGAGGGCGCGTGCGGTATCGCTCATGAAGGGGAGTTTCTCCACCATAAGGGAATGATATGGCACCTGTGCTTTTCCAAGCAGGGCGAGCGTGTAGAGCGTGCGTGCGTGGTTTTCCAAAGCGGTGGAATTTTTCTCCTCACCTGCGCCCCTGAGCGTGCCGATGAGATACTGCGCGAGGCTGTCGAGGGCGGATTGCGGGACATTGCCGCCGTTTTGCGAAGCGAGGGTGAGAACCATGCCCGCGTAGGGGGTGACCCATTCATTGGTCTCGGTCGCGCCCGGCCAGTAGCCGAAGGAGCCGTTCGGTTGTTGCATGCTGAGCAGGCGGCCGACTCCGGCGTTGATAGCTTTCTCCACTTCCTTGTCGCTCTTCTTCGCGAAGGCCGGGACGTAGGGACGAAGGTTTTTCACAGCAAACCACGGCATGAGCGAGGAGCTGGTTTGCTCCGCGCAGCCGTATGGATACTGAAGCAGGTAGTCGGCGGAGGCGGTGATTTCCACCAGCGGCGAGGTGGCGAATTCTAGCTCGACGATGCCGTTTGCCGTTTGCAATTCCTTGCTGAGGAGGTCGTGCAAGTCGGTGGTCGTGCCGGGCTGGGTGCGGACAGCGGTCACCTGCCTGAGAAGCGGCATCGGGTAGTGGGAGGTGAAGGTTTCCTGCACGGCATCGGAAAGTGATGCTTCCAACGCGGATGTCAGCTCACCGTCCTGCAGCGAGAGCGGAGTGGCGCGGTAGAAAACGGTGACCTCTCCGGTATCGACGACGATGAAGGGGAAACCGAGCACCTTGGACTCGCCGGGTGCAAGGGTGATGCTTTGGCTCGATGGGCCGTTCAATTGGGTGGCGTTGGTTACCTCCGCGATGCCACCGGTGGAGCATTCGATCTCCCATGTCGCAGTGTAATCCGAGGCGTTCTGCACCATCACGTTTCCGGTGATTTCATCTCCCTGATGCACGAACCGCGGCAGCTTCGGCTCAAGCATGAGCGGCTTTTTCACCAACAGCTCCGACACATCATTTCCGAAACTCGATCCGGTGTGATGCGCGATGGCGATGACACGATAGCGCGTCAGGGTATCCGGCAGGGTGAAGC
Source organism: Akkermansiaceae bacterium (assembly GCA_030725745.1). GTDB lineage: Bacteria > Verrucomicrobiota > Verrucomicrobiia > Verrucomicrobiales > Akkermansiaceae > Luteolibacter. Next base: position 67,503 of record JANRFH010000022.1, on the reverse strand, counting down.
TGCTGGAGAAACGGCCTTCGGCATCCGTGATGAGGGTCGGTGCCCACTCGGCGCAGGGGTCGAAGTTTTTCCGGAAAAGTTCGGCCAGCTTGCTCGGGTCACCACCGCCGCCGATGAAGAAGCCTTTGTTATGAAACGAACGGTATTCGGGGTTTTCCGTGATGAAGTCCTGGAAGGATGTGCCTGCATTTACGGACAGATAGCGCCTGTCGTAGAAATAGGCCATAGGGTCGGGCGTGTCGTAACCCATCACCGCCAGCGTGCCTTCGTCCACGGCATATAGCGTGACTTCGGCACCTGCGGCAGGTGTGCCGTCGGCGGTTTTCACCGTACCCGTGAGCGTGACCTCGGTGCCGGGGCGGCTGCTTTCTGTTGGATCGTCAATGGCGACATCGAGGCGGTCGCGCAGGTTCTCGACTTGAAGCTCGCAGTAACCGAGGCGGAGCTGGGGTTCCTTGATGTCGCGCGCGGATTCGGCGGAGCCTTTGACGATCAGGATGGAGACGTAGGCGTTCGGCGCGTGGTCGTCGGTGAGTGGAATCTCGATGACCGGGTTATCTGCTTTCAGTTCAATAAGCTGCGAGCTGAGAATTTTTTCGCGTTCCACAGTGACGAGAGCGGTGCCTTCGATGGGTGAAAGGACGAGTATGCGTGCGGTCTCGCCGGGCTTGTAGGATTTCTTTTCGGAAACCAGCTTGATGCGCAAGCCGTCCTCATACTGCCACGGGTATTCTGTCGATCCATAGACATGGATTCGAGTGACGGTGGCGAACTCCCTGCCTTCAGCGTCCTTGCCTTTCACGGTGAGGAAATGCAGGCCGGTGTTTTGTGGAGCAATGGGAAACGACATCCCTTCTTTAGCAGAATCTTCCCCCGTAACTACGATTTCCGCCGTAGATATTACCTCCTCCTGTGGATCGCTCTCAGTGACCGTATCGCCGTTGGCATTTGTGGTCTTGGTATTGGTATGAACTTGGCGGGAGAGGGTGACGGTAAGGTTCACATCCTGCTCGGCGGGTTCGCCTTCTGTATCTGTAACGACGATGCGGAACGGCGCCTGCTCACCTACACGGATCAGCCTATCCACTCGCGAAATACCTGCGTAAAGCGACGCGGGATGAATAGTAGCAGAAGAGCGGGCGGTGAGTGTCTGGTTGTTCGCATCGGTAACTTCCGTGGCGATGCTGACCTGCTTTGTGGTCGGAAATTCGCCCTGCGGAATTTGCACGGGAATTTCGGCGAAGCCTTCCGCAGATAACACGCTCTCGGAATCCAAACTTGTGCCGACAATTTCGTTATCACTATCGCTATCGCGGTAGCCGAAGTAATGATACCAGTAGCGCCAATCGTCCTTGCGGTGGTTTCCGAAGAGGAAATCACGGTATCGCTCGGGGTATGGATTGATCTCGGTGATCTCGGTGAAAGTAGATGCCTTTCCGGCAGCGACGGGCTGACCTTGATAATAGGTGGCGGTTAGGTTCGCTGAGACTTCTGTTGCGCCGATAGCGGGATCGTTGATTTGCTGAAGTATCTCAAAGGTGTTGCGGCGGAATTCCTCCACACGCAGGGATAACTCGAATCTCGCACTTTGCTGGAGAGCTTCCTGCTCCTCCCAATCTTCCGAATTCTCCGCAGCTTCCAGATCTTCCGGAAACTCAAGTCGTATGACATGGCCTCCTGTAGTCGCATCCGGGAGTGTGTAGCTGAGGTCAAACGACCCCAGCGCAGACAATTCTACATCTTGTGTGAAGATTTCCTTGTCCTGTGGATCAACGATCACGATGCGCGCGGGCTTCTGCTCGGCGAGGCCTATGGCGTTGCCGAATTGGTTCCGCACGATGCCCTTGATGCGAACCTTTTCGCCGGGGCGGTAGAGCGAACGCTCGGTAAACATGAAGGCGCGGCGCTGCTGTGGTTGTTGTTTCATCCACGAGTAGCGGACGGGGAAATGCCATAGGCCGACACTGTCGAGCGTCTCATCGAAGGCGGCGGTGTAGGAGTCTTCTCCTAGGGTGGCCTGCACGTGACGGACATCGTCATTCCGCGCTACGGTCGCCATGCCGTCATCGCCGGTAACCGCTTCCTCCAGCAGCTTCGCATCCTCACCACGTGTGGAGATTTTCACGCCGGGCAGCGGCTTGCCTGTCTTGCAGGAAAACGCATATACTAGGGATGACGTATCTGTGAATTTCCACGCCAAGCCGATGTCCGTGAGCTGGACGATCGCCTGGGCGTTGCACCTGCCCTCGATCTCCGCCATGGGATGCGGGGTGCCGATCACATCGATGAACAGCGAGGCGAAATCCGTGCCCTCGGGTAGCAGGTCGTCCCAGGAAAGCGTCAAGTTTGTCCCGGTATCCACATCGGTGCCGAGCTCGATGGTTTTCTCAAGAACCGTCGTCCCGGGAATCAGCGAGAAGGGCAAGATGGACATGGGCTCGATCTGTGTCCAGTTCGGCCCCACTCCGGTGTAGTTCCGATAGCCTTGAAATGTGCGGACAGCACCCTTGCCTTCGAGCTTCTTAATACGGATCGTGATGGAAGAGAGATTGACCGTGCTAATCTCATACTCGCGCTTACCGAAAGCCAGCTGGGCTTCGTCTTCGGAGGGCAAAGCAAGCTCAGGCTCCAGTCTTTCGAACTCGATTTCACGCGAGCCGGGATTACTCAGGCTTTGCCCGCTGGACGAAAGCACCCCTTTCGCCAGTGTGACGGTGTATTTGTTATACTCATTGAAATCCCCTATAATACGTAGTGTTTTGCCATCGGTGGAAACGGATATCCCTTCCGGCTCTGGTGAAACGGAAACCGCAGACGCATCGATTTCAGCGGGAAGGAGCTCGTTGAAGGTCAGCAGGATGCTGCGCGGGGAGCTGGGAGAAACCTGCGCGTAGGCATCCCCGAAGCTGAAGGGATCGACATCGCCGATCGTGTAAGGCCAGTCGTTTTCGAGCCCAGCGGTCTTATCGGCGTTCGGCAGGCCTTTGAGCAGCCGTAGTTCCCAGTTCTTCGCCACTGGCAAAGGGGAAAGCGGCGAGACGATGAGGATGTTTTTTACCAAGGTTTCCGGCGCAACATTTTCACGATGTTTTTCGGGATCCAAACGGCTTTTCCATGGCAGGTAGCTCGTGCGGTAGTATCCCGCCTGTTGTGCTGTGGCGTGCACGATCTTCGGGGCGACTCGACCTTTCCCGTCAGCAGAAAACGTAAAGAACCCCGCGACGGCATCCGCATCCACATCGTCGTTGAAAACGATCATGAAGCTCGAAGTGGAGCGCGAATAGTCGCTCGCCCAGCGGTTCGGAACCTGCGAAGTTAAGATGCGAAACGACTCACTAGAAACGGTAGCGAACTCCCCAGCATCGACCTCCGTGCCATCTAGGTGCTTCAGGCCTTTTCCCATGGTGAAACGGTAGGTCGTGCCCAGCGCCGGTATCGAATCCGGCCGGAACTCCGCAATGGTCGGCGCTTTCCAGAACAATTTCCCCGTCAGCTTGGGAGTCGTGGTAAAAAACTCGTTCACCACCTCTTTACCAAGGTCATCCTGTTCGACCATCGGCTGCTCGAAGATCACATCGATCTTCGATTCCGGCAGAAGTGATGGCGTGGAGACCACCAGACGGGGCGCGGAGAATGCCGGCAAGGCGGCGATCAGAGTAAGCAGGCAAGGGAGGAGGAGATTTTTCATGACTAAATGCTGTTTATACAATGCCTACCGTAGGCGGATTCACCTGCATTGAAATGCAAAAGCACGCCCCCGGGGGTAAATTGCATGTAAACTGTTTACCTCTAAGCATTGCACACTGCTTTCATCGCGGTTGCCTTCCTTAAAGCTCTGGTGCAGATTCGCGTGGTGAGATTCCGTTTTATGGCATTCTGCTTAGCCTGCATCTTCGGTGCATTGGCTATCGGCTGCGCACCCACAGACTACATGACTTTCCACGATGCGAAGAGCGGGCTGGAACCCCAAACCTTCGGATACCGCACTTGGAAGCGTAAAAAAATCGAGCCGGACATCGTTATCATCGGCATACACGGCTTTTGCGGAGCCTCCATCGACTATAAAAACCTCGGCGAGCATCTCGTGAAACGCCAGCCGAATACCGCCGTCTACGCTTACGAAGTGCGCGGCCAGGGCAGTGACCCCATTTACGAGCGCCGGGGCGACATCGGAAACCCAGCCGACTGGTATGCCGACCTCGATATCTTCACACGACTCGTAAAAAAGAAACACCCAGATGCTCAGATCATCTGGTATGGCGAAAGCATGGGCGCCCTCATCGCAACCCACGCCTATTGTTCCGCTCCCGCTGGAAACCCTCCCTGCGATGCACTAGTCCTTTCCTCCCCCATCGTCCGCTTCAAGGACGATATCGAGCCTTGGAAAATCGCCCTCGTCCAGACCGCAGCCGCCACTCTCCCCTTAGCCCGCGTGCCGCTCGATGCACTGGCCGGAGAGCAGGATGTCCAGATGACACAAGAGTCTGAAAGCCACCTCGATCAGGCAAAAACGAACTCCTACAACATCGAAAAACACACCCTCCGCCTCCTCGGCACGCTCGCAAAGCTCATCGACGGCATGAACACCTGTGCCGAAAAACTCGAAGTCCCCGTCCTCGTCCTCCACGGCGGTCAGGACTACTTCAATAACGACTCCGACATCCGCGGCTTCATCGCCCGCATTCCGGAGAGCGCCCCCACCACCTACCACAACTACCCGGACGCCTTTCACCTCCTCATGTATGATGAAAAGCGCGACAAAATCTTCCGCGATGTCGAAAAGTGGCTAAATATCCGCCGCTTGGACTGAAAATTTCAAAATCCTCCGCACGATTCGTCTTGACGGCGTGGAAAAGCGGAGCATTCTCCGCCCCCCGCAAACCAATTTTTTATCATGGCACGTATTTGTAGTATCAGAGGCACCCGCGTCCGCTCCGGCGGAAAAATCCACCGTTCCGGTCTTGCCAAGAAAAAAGGCGGCATTGGTCGTCACGTCACCAAGGTAGTTAAACGTAAAGTTTCTCCAAACCTTCAGAACAAGCGTATCTGGGTTCCTGAGCTCGGCAAATTCGTCCGTCTCAAGATTTCCTGCCGCGCTCTGAAGACCATCAACAAGAATGGTGCTTACGTGACCTTGAAAAAGGCCGGCATTGTAAAGTAAGCAGCCGCTCGCTCGGCTCCTAAATCATGCACGGCTTTTCTTACAAAAACGGAGAGCTTTTTTGCGAAGACGTTTCCCTGCAATCTCTTGCAGAAGAACATGGCACTCCCCTTTACGTCTATTCCGGCGGGACAATCACAGATCACTTCACCCGTCTCGACAAGGCACTCTCCGGCGTAAGCCATGAAGTCGCCTACGCGGTAAAGGCGAACTCGAACCTCTCCGTCCTCCGCCTCCTCGCCAGCAAAGGCGCGGGCTTCGACATCGTCTCCGGTGGCGAGCTTTTCCGCGTCATCAAGGCCGGCGGCGACCCAGCACACTGCACCTTCGCAGGTGTCGGGAAAACCCGTGAGGAAATCATCTACGCCCTCGAAAAGGGCATCTACTCCTTCAACGTCGAGAGCGAAGAAGAACTCCGCTACCTCAACGAGGTCGCCGGAGAACTCGGCAAAATCGCGCCAGCAGCCGTCCGTGTAAACCCGAACGTCGACGCGAAGACGCACAAATACATCTCCACCGGGAAATCCGAGAACAAGTTCGGCGTCGATTTCGGACGCATCGCGGATCTCTACGACAGCGCCGCGGCTGAAATGCCGAACGTCAAGATGCGCGGCCTGCAGATGCACATCGGCTCGCAACTCACCTCCATCGATCCTTTCATCGAGGCCGTCGAAAAGGTCATCCCACTCGTCACCGCCCTCAAGGCAAAGCACAGCATCGAATTCTGGTCGATCGGTGGCGGCATCGGCATCGTTTACCAAGATTCTCTCGCTTCCGGATCACCCGATTGGTGGTCTGCGAAATCCGATTCCGAACGCCCCCTCACCATCGAGAAATACGGAGAGGAACTCGTTCCGCGCATCAAGGATCTCGGCCTGAAAATCCTACTTGAGCCCGGCCGCTACATCGTCGGCAACGCCGGTGCCCTCATCACCCGCTGCCTCTACGAGAAAAAAGGCTCCGCGAAGACCTTCCGTATCGTCGATGCTGCGATGAACGACCTCATCCGCCCCGCCCTCTACGAAGGCCACCACGACATCGTGCCCCTCAAGGAGCCGACCGATGGTGAACTCACGAAAGTCGATGTCGTCGGCCCCATCTGCGAAAGCGGAGATTTCTTCTGCCAAGACAGGCCGCTACCAGACTTCCGCCCCGGCGAAAACATCGCCCTGATGTCCGCCGGAGCCTATGGCTTCACCATGGCGTCGAACTACAACTCCCGCCCCCTCCCCGCCGAGATTCTCGTCGAGGGCGAAGACGCCACCGTCATCCGCAAGCGCCAAACGCTAGAGGATCTCATTGCAGGCGAGCTCTGATATGGAGTGCGGGTCGGTGTGCCCCTTGGGTATTTCAACCCGCTGCCTTTAGGATGACATCACCGCGACATGCCCGCCTAACCAACCGCCCATTGAGGTTTAAAGTTTGAGATTTAAAGTTTAGGCTCCCCCCATGCCCAACGCCCTCGCCAAGGAAACCTCCCCCTACCTACTCCAGCACGCCAACAATCCCGTCAATTGGATGCCGTGGGGCGAGGAGGCCTTCGCGAAGGCGAAAAAAGAGGACAAGCTCGTCTTCCTCTCCATCGGTTATTCCACCTGCCATTGGTGCCACGTCATGGAGCACGAATCCTTCGAGAACGAGGAAATCGCCGCCGTGATGAACAAGCATTTCATCAACATCAAGGTGGATCGTGAGGAGCGCCCAGACATCGACGCCACCTACATGGCCTTCGTCCAAGCGACCACCGGACAAGGCGGTTGGCCGCTGAATGTCTGGCTTACACCCGACGCGCTGCCCGTCGTCGGCGGCACCTATTTCCCGCCGAAGGACAAATACGGCCGTCCCGGCTTTCCCAATATCTGCGAGCAACTCGGAAAAGCTTACCGTGAGGACAAGGAGAAGGTTCTCGAAAGCGCCAAGAACGTGATGGAGCACCTCCGCAAGCAGGCCAACGAATCACAAGCCCTGCGCGGCCTGCCATCGGAAAAAGTTTTCGGCGACTACCTCGACCGCTGCGAGAGCATGTTCGATCCAGAGCAAGGAGGCTTCGGAGATGCCCCGAAATTCCCCCGCCCCACCCTCATGCTCGCGCTCATGCAGCTCCACGAGCGTTTTCCCAAAGGCAGCGACGAATCGGAAATGGCGAGCGACATGTCCACCGACACCCTCCGCGCCATCGCCAAGGGCGGCATCCACGACCACCTCGGCGGCGGTTTCCACCGCTACTCGGTCGATCGATACTGGCACGTCCCGCATTACGAGAAAATGCTCTACGACCAAGGCCAGCTCGCCCTCGCCTTCACCGAGGCATGGCAGATCACCGAGGACGACCTTTTCCGCCAAACCACCGAAGATATCCTCGCCTACCTCCTCACGGAAATGCTCGATACCAACGGAGCCTTCCACTCCGCAGAGGACGCCGACTCACTACGCAAGGAAGGTGATACCGAGAAACACGAAGGTGCCTATTGGACATGGACATCCGAGGAAATCTCCAGCCTGCTCGACCCCAAAGCCGCCTCCATCTTCTCCATTGCCTTCGGAGTCCAGGCGGAAGGAAACTCCCGGCCCGAGAGCGACCCGCACGGCGAACTCGAAGGCCAGAACACCCTCTTCCGCGCCCTTCAAAACGACAACCTCGCCGCCGCCTTCGACCTCTCGGAAAAGGAAATCGCCGCCTCCCTGGCGTCATCATCCAAAATCCTCCTCACTCATCGCGCTACTCGCCCGAAGCCCCACCGGGACGACAAGATCATCACCGCATGGAACGGCCTAGCCATCGCCGCACTCGCCAAGGCCGCTGCGGTTTTCTCCTCGGAAAAATACGCCTCGGCAGCAGCCACCGCCGCGCATTTCATCAAGGATCACCTCTGGAAAGACGGCCTCCTTTTCCGCAGCTACCGTGGCAAACCCGGCGACGCCCCCGGCTTCCCCGCCGACTATTCCTTCCTCATCTTCGGCCTCATCGATCTCCACGCCATCGATCCCTCAGGTGGCTGGCTGGAGTGGGCGACCGAACTCCAAACCACCCTCGACAAAGAATACTGGAGTGAGGAAAAACTCGGCTACGTCGTCACCACGGAAATGAACGGCAAAGCCCTCCTCACCATCCGCGAGGACTACGACGGAGCCGAACCATCCCCCAACCACATTGCCGCGCTAAATCTCCTCAAGCTCGCCGTCCTCGCTGAATCCGAAGACTACGCTAAGCGCGCTGAAGCCCTGCTCCGCGCCGGAGCCAACACCCTAGAGAAACAGGTCTTCGCCGCCCCCGTCCTGCTCGCCGCACACGACCTCAATAACCGTGGAGTCATCCATTTCCAAATCCCACAAAACGACTACTCCGGCACCCTTTCCCGCCTCACCAGCACCCACCGCCCACGCGCGATTTTCGATTCCCATGCGGGCACTGACATCCTCCTATGCGAAGGACAAAGCTGCCGGATCTTTGAGGAATGAAAGATACTACGACCCCTTATGAGAAACTATATCCTAACCGCTATTTCCAGCGCGTTGCTCTTTTCGATTACGACGCTCTCCGCCGATCTGACACCACGCCTGCAATTCATCAACGCCTCCTCTTCAACTGCTGAAATTTTCTGGCTGAAGGACAGCGGTGAACGCATGAGCATTGGGCAGGTTGAGCCGGGTGAAGACAGCATCATCACCACCACGCTTGGTCACAAATTTGTGATGGTCGGCAAGTCCACCGATGGCGCGCTGGAGAAAACGATCACCTGCAAGGTTCCAGTGCAGGGCTTTCGTTTCGATCCGCCTGATCCTCAGGGAGTCCCGGCCTTCTACACTCAGCGAACCACCGCGCACGGGTTTCCCGTCGTCGCTTCCGCCGGGGTGAATCCCTATGCGCTGAAAGAAGCGGTATACCTCATCGACATGATGCTGGCGAAACGACCCGACGTGCGCCAGGCGATGATCGATAGCGGCGCGCGCATGTGCATCATCGGCTGGAACCAGTTCACCACGGATCTACCGGAATTCACACAGATGAAGCCGAAAGACTTCTGGGATGCCCGGGCACGCGGCACCGGCGGAAGCGCCACGGATCCATATTGCACATGCGCGGAAGAAAATCTACTTGGCTATCCTGGCGATCCTTATTCAACAGAGAGCATCACCATCCACGAGTTCGCCCATGCGATGCATCTTCGCGGCATGGCGAACGTGGATCCAACTTTCGATACACGGGTGAAAGCCGTTTACGACGCCGCGGTAGCTGCCGGATTATGGAAAGGGAAATATGCAGGCACGAACCACTTCGAATATTTTGCGGAAGGAGTTCAGAGCTGGTTCGATGACAACCGCGAGAACGACCACGACCACAATCATGTGAACACCCGCGCGGAACTCGTTGAATACGATCCCGGTCTCGCCGCACTGTGCCACGAAGTCTTCGGTGATACTGAGCTGAAATATACCAAGCCCGCCACCCGTCTCACCGGACACCTAGAGGGCTACGATCCGACCAAAGCCCCGACTTTTGTCTGGCCTCAGCGGCTCCGCAAGGCTCAGGAGGAGATCCAAGCCGCTGCCCGCAAACGCAGCAAAGACGCCGAATCAACGCCCATCGAAAACTGAAAACCTTCAAATAGTGATTTTCTGACGTTCCATCTTGGACGATCGCCATCCCCTGTCCATCATCCCCGCGTGGCAGATAAAAACATCGTATATTTCGACCTCGAAACCCAACGCAGCATTAGCGACGTCGGTGGATTTTCGAACAAAGCGAAGCTCTGCATCTCCATCGCCGTCACCTATTCCACCGCCACGGACGAATATGTCATTTTTGGAGAAAACGATTCCGACGCCCTCACCGAACAACTTCTGAAAGCCGATCTTGTCGTAGGTTGGAATCACATCGGATTCGACTACCCCGTGCTCCAGCCCTACGTCCTGCCGCAGCTAGAGGAGCAGACCATCAATCTCGATATGATGCTCGATGTAAAAGAGCGCATGGGGCGCTTCCTGAAGCTCGATAACGTCGCGTCCTCCTGCCTAGGCACAGGAAAATCTGCCGACGGCCTCGACGCCATCCGCTGGTGGCAGGAGCACAAGAAAACCGGAGAATTCGAACCTCTCCGCAAGATTGCGGAATACTGCGCCTACGATGTAAAAGTCACCCGCTTCGTCCACGAGTTCGGTATGAAAAACGGCTTCATCAAATACGAAGACGCCGGCAACATGATCGAGCTGCCGGTGGATTGGTGAATATGGAGCGTGGCTTTTTAAGCCGCTATCTGGCGCTCCGCCAATGATTTCAAACCCCGAACGATAAACGGAGCACAAGACAGCGGCTTAAAAAGCCGCGCTCCAAAAGGGATCAAAACGCCCCAAACTCCTTCGCCCTCGCCAGCGGATCTTCCGCCTCACGTATCACATCCAGTGTGAACGGCATCATCAGCTCAGTGGCAAATTCCACCGGCACCGCATCCGTCACCAGACGCCGTAGGATCACTTCCGCGACCGGATACCATTTCTCCGCCTCGCCTTTCCAGGAAACCTGCACCCGCTTGTTGTCAGAGTCCTCACCAGTACGGATGAAAGCCATCTCCTCTTCAACGATTTTCCCGAAAAGCTCATGAGATACTCGCCCGTGTGCCACCTCCGCCCACAGCTCCCAGCGCGAACGCTCGGTCGTTGCCAGATCATCCATCACGCGGACAAAAACAGTCTCACCTTTTTCGTTTTCCATCGTGGCAGGCAAGGCGACACAGCCGTTTCCGCACAGCCAGTCGCAGATGTATTGCAGAGCCTGAAACACGTTGTAAGCGACCTCCTTCGGATCATCGTTGGCGATTACATCCGAGACACCTACGCTCGCCGCGAGCACGCTTCGAAGATAACGCGGATCACTCTTATCCAAGCCCTCCGCGTCTTTCCCAAACACAAATCCTAACAGTGGGACATGCTCCGCAGGATCAGGCACCAGCGCTATCACCAACTCAGTCACCGCATCCTCCCCACGCCGCCACGCCTCAACCATCGCCAAGCCCGTCCTCACAAACGCCGGATGCGCCACCCAAAAGCCGTTCAAACCACGTTTTAACTGCGTGGTAACATCACGCACATATCCGACCATGCAGACCTCGTAGGATTGCGGATTCCCATCCTCATAAAGCACTCCATACATACCGCCTATGCGTATCGCTTCCATCGGTGCCAGCGCCTCCACGAGAATTTTATGCGACTCGCGGATGTGATTGATGACGATATTCGGATCCGCCTTCACCGGAATGCGGTAGTTCGGATCATGTTTGAAAAGCCTCGCCGCAGACGCCAGGAAATCATGCCAGCCAAGGCTGCCGCCGAGGAAATGCGGACGCAGGATTTCCGCGATTTCACGAATTCGGAAAATCGCCCTGGGATTCTCAAAAACAATGAACAACTTGATCGTGCCCGCCGCATAGCCCGGCTCGATTTCGGAAATCTTGGCCTCCGCCCTATCGATCAACTCTTTGAGATAAGCCGCCTCTTCCTCGTTCTCCAGCTTTGGCACATAGAACACTAGTGCCTCCGGCTTGCTGCGGTTGTGCCATAAATGCATCGCGAAATCGAAGAGGTGCAGCGGCAGCGGATTGCCTTCTAACAAGTGATTCCCATCCGGCAAAACTAGTCCAGGGATGCGCTTGATCGGCTTTGAAAGACCGCTCTCATCCAGCTCATAGACCTTCCCGTTCCGCTTGTCCTCGAAGCGTATTGTCCCGTCAAAGCACCCGACCAGATTCCTGCAGGCGTTGAGAAAATTCACCATGATCGGCGTCTTCGAGTCCTCATTGTCCGCCCCCCAGCGCGGCACCTGACCCGCCGCCTCCGCAAGTTCCGTAACAATCGCCGGCTCAGCGGGATCTTTCCGGTTCATGGCGTTCATTGCATTGATCGACATCTTCTCAGTGTCCGGGGGGCCGAACAAAGTCACTTGATCCCCCACGAGAAATTCCGGGATCACCACAGGCTCCGGAACGCCCCCGGATCGCGGCAATGGCCCGATCACGATGCGCCCGTCGGCATCCTTTTTCCCAATCACCGTCTCGTATTCCCGCGAGGTAAACTCCACACCTTCGTTCCGTGAAACACAGGCCAGCGTCTCACGATCCATGAATTCACGATCCACCACCCGCTGATCCAGCACCTTCGCGAGCCGCACTTTCATTTCTCCATACAGCTCGCAAACGAAGGCCAGAGCCTCATCCGTTTCGATCTCTGGAAATGACTCGCGCAGTCCTTTAGCCACCTTTAGCCCATCGATTGCGGGGATTTCCTCAGCCTGTTCCCATAGCTTCTCCAGCAGGGACTCGGGTAGAAAAGGCAGATACGCCGGGATGTCGGGATTTTTCATGGATGCAGGATTCATCTTCCTGCACACGCCATGCCGCCCCCATCAAAAAAGATGCGCAGGTATCAGGAAATCATCCCGATCACTTTGACTACCGTGATGATAAAGGTCACGATGAGTGCGAAGAGGAAAACTTTAATCGAAAGCTCTATGGAAGAACGTGTCATTGCGCCACGGAAATAGCCTCGCACCACCGGGAAAGCCAAGGAAAAACCACACAACAACATGAACGCACGCAGACTAATCTTCGAAAACCACGGCGAACCCTCCAAATCTCTCTCCCTCATCAATTTCCAAACCGCCGCACTGAAAGACGGCGAAGTGCTCCTCGAAATCCATGCCGCGCCTATCAATCCCGCCGACCTGAACTACATCGAAGGCACCTACGGCATCAAGCCCGAGCTACCCTCCACCGTCGGCATGGAATGCTCCGCCACCGTCCTTGAAAGTAGCTCTGCCACCCTTTCATCCGGCGATTTAGTCTTCCCCATTTCACAGATCGGTGGATGGGCTACACATACCGTCACTTCTGCGGAAAATCTCATCAAGCTCCCGTCAGAAATCGATCACCTCCAGGCGGCCATGCTGAAGGTGAATCCTGCCACCGCCTGGCTACTGCTCAACCATTTCGAAAAACTCCAAAAAGGCGATTGGGTCACGCTCAACGCCTCAAACTCCGGAGTTGGCCAATGTGTCATCCAACTCGCCGCCGCCATGGGCGTAAAAACCGCCTGTTTCCTCAGAAACGAAACCCTCGCTCCAGAACTCACCGCCCTCGGCGCGGAACTCGTCCTCCCAGATACCGCCGGGGGCTATGAAGCAGCCAAGCTAGCTATCGGTAAAACCAAAGCCAAGCTCGCCTTCAACGCCGTCGGTGGAGATAGCGCCCTCCGGCTGATGAAACTCCTCGCCCACAGCGGCACCCATATCACCTATGGCGCGATGGGTCGCAAGCCCCTTACTGTCCCCAACGGCCCACTCATTTTCGGAGATCTCCGCATCCGAGGCCTTTGGGTCACTGAGTGGATCAAACACGCCACACGCCCTGAAATCGAAGAAACCTACGGGCACCTTGCTCGCCTGATTCTCGACGGATCGCTAAGACAGCAGGTAGATTCTGTCCATTCCTTGGAAAATTTCACCACAGCCCTAGGCCGTCTTGTTGCCTCTGACCGCAATGGAAAGGTGCTTTTTGCTAAAAAATCCTGAAAAACACTATAAATTTCCCTTATTTCTAGCTTTTCAAGAACATTAATAAGGTTTAAATAAAAAGGCGATGAACTCCGACAAATGCAAATCTGGCGTCACTTTGCTAGAGATGACCATCGTCATCGGAATGATGCTCACCCTCATTTCGGTTGGGCTGGGCGTATCGAAACAATACGGCAACTGGCAGATGGGTCGCGCAGCTTCCGAGGATCTGCGCTCCGTCTATGCCGCTCAACGCCTTTATCTTTCTGACAATCCGACCGCACTCGTCAGCTCCATAACCGATGCAAAACTGATCCCTTATCTGGCCAACCGCGCCACCCCGGTTTATCCGCTGGAGGAATGATCGTTTCGCGCTAGCCTACGGGGTGCTCACGATCATCCAATTGAATCGTGTCATTGCCGCTCGCGTCCTAGCGTCATCATGAAATTTCCCACCATAGCCATCTTTGCCCTGAGCGCCACCGCCGCGCTTTCCGCCCCGGCATGGACTACGCAGCTCACTTCCGGAAAGGCAGGTAGCCATTCCGAAATGCCTTCCTGCACCTTGGATTTCACCATGAGCTGGAAGGGGATGGTTCAGGCTGGCACCTGCCGCTTAGAGTTCGCCCCTCCCGGCGTGAGCAAACCCGGAGCCATGGTCATCAAATCCACCGCCACCAGCCAGGGTGCTGCCAACGCCCTTTTCCCCTACAAGCACAGCTTCTGGTCGGAAGTCACCGACTCCACTCTCCAGACACGCTACTTCAAAGCCTCCGATGAGGACGGAAAGGAAACCTGCGTCACCACAAACCGCTACTCACCCGGCAGCGTCTCAGTCCATGAACTCGCCACGGATTCGAAAACCGGCGCAGTCCAGACACAGGCATTCACCTTCCCCCACACCTCGCGCGACATTTTCTCCGCCATCCTTTTCATCCGCAGCCAGAAGCTCGATGTCGGAGAAGAACACACCACTCTCCTCCTCCCATTCACCAGCCCCTACCTGCTCAAAGTGCGCTGCGAGGCGAAAGAACAACACATGGGCAAGGACGCCCTGCGCCTCAGCTTCGCCTTAACCAAAATCGACAAAGACACCGGCGAATTGAAAGTATACAAAAAGCTCAAGAAACCTGTCACCCTCTGGCTCTCCGATGATACCGACCGCGTCCCGCTCGAGATCCGCGCCGCCGTTTACATTGGCGATGTCCGCGCCGTCCTCACCAATTTCAAGAAAAACCCATGACCACGCACCGGGCCGATACCCCCGAAGAAATGCTCGCCCTCGGAGCGAGCGCAGCCTCATTCGCGAAGCACGGCAATGTCTTCGCCCTCGTCGGAACACTAGGCACTGGAAAAACTCATTGGTCGAAGGGCTTTGTATCCGCCATCGATTCCGCAGCCGTCGCCACCAGTCCCACCTTCCCTATCGTCAACGAATATCGTGGCGGAAGAATCCCCATCTTCCACTTCGATTTCTACCGACTCAAATCCGCCGAAGAACTCATCGCACTCGGCTGGGATGAATACCTCGATGAAGACGCCATAGTGATCTGCGAATGGGCAGATCTTTTTCCGGAAATCATTCCATCGGAAGCCACTTGGCTGGAAATCACCCACCAAGCAGACGGATCAAGACAGATCCGTGAAATATCTCGCCCAGAAAAAGGCGAGCCTCAGTAAATCAAAGGCCTCCGTAGAGCGCGCCTGCCATGCCATCCACTTCGTTCAGCGCATTACCTGCCGTATTTGGTAGGTTACCTATGCTGCGAAGTGCTGCCATTGGTACTCCGCAAGAGCCAAGCATACCTGCAATCACCACCAACGCGCCAACTTTCAAAAGGGTTTTCATCCCGCGCAGTTTCAACAACCGCCCCCATTCGTCAAGAAAACCTTTCCCTCAGGAGATGCTTCACATGGAAAAAAGCGCTCATTCGCGTGCATTCCGAGTAAATCCCGCGTAAATCCATCCCGCAGCCGTGTTTCGTTTCCTCGTCATCCTCTCAGCCCTCCCCATCATCACCGCATTCCTCCTGCGCTGGTGGTTAGGCATCCGTATCCTTTCAACCACCGGAAAACGCCAGTGCTCCTGCAATCTCACCAAGTGGGAGGAAACCTTTGGAAAGGACAGTACGCCACCATCCGCCTCTGCCGATGCACGCGTGCATGCCGAGTTCCTCCACAAGGCAGCCCTCTCCGATTGGAAAACCCGCGAGCCAAAAGCCGCCGCCACACGCGAAGCAGTCCGTCGCTTCGGCATGGCTGTCCCCCCGCTCACCGCCATGGTCATGATACTACCCATCATTATCATGAAGATCTCTCCGCTGCTCGCCATTGCTTTTTTCCTCCTTGCTATCGCCCTTGCCGCCACCTTCGCCTACCTCGGCCTCGCCCCGGAGCTACGCGCCATTGCCCTCACCTCACGCCGCCTTCGTGACTCACGCATCTACCCACGCCGCGAAGACGAAGACGCCGTCGTCCAAGCAACCACCGCCCTAGCCTGGAAACAAGCCGCCCCCCCCATCTTCAACCTCATCCAGCGCTGAAACTTTAAACTCTAAACTTTAAATCTCAATTTCCGCCCACCTAGAAACCATCTTCCCTCATCCCAAGCTCTTCATTGAAGTTTAGAGTTTAAAATTTAAAGTTTATGAACGCTATCGCCATCCTCATCGTCATCTCCCTTTTCCTCCTCTGGAACCTCGAATTCATCGCCACTCTCCTCAACATTAAAACCTTCCCCTCCACCCCACCCCCGGAGCTCGAAGGCCTCATGGATCAGGAAAAGTTAGACCAAGCACGCTCCTACCTTGCCACGAACTCCCGCTTCGATCTCATACGCGCCAGCTTCTCCCTCGCCGTCCTGTTAGGCTTCTGGTTTATCGGCGGCTTCGCCTACACCGATACCCTCGCCCGTTCCCTTGCAGATAACGAAATCCTCGCCGGCCTCATCTTCCTCTCCGCACTTTTCCTCGCGCAGAACCTCATCTCCCTCCCCTTCGACTACTACGAGACCTTCGTCATCGAGCAGAAATTCGGCTTCAACAAATCCACCCCCGCCCTTTTCTTCACCGACCGCATCAAAGGCCTCCTCCTCGCCGCCGTCCTCGGCCTTCCCCTCCTCGCCGGCATCCTCTGGATCTTCCACGAAGTGCCAAACGCATGGCTCTGGGCATGGGCCTTTGTCACCGCCTTCCAACTCATCCTTACCTACCTCGCCCCCTCACTCATCCTCCCCCTCTTCAACAAATTCACCCCCATGGAGGACGGTGAACTCAAAACCGATATCGAAGCCCTCGGCGATAAATGCGGCTTCCCCCTCCACGGCGTCTTCACCATCGATGGCTCCAAGCGCTCCACCAAAGCCAACGCCTATTTCACTGGCTTCGGGAAACACAAGAAGATCGCCCTCTTCGACACCCTCATCGAGAAATCCTCCAACCCGGAAATCCTAGCCATCCTCGCCCACGAGATCGGCCACTTCCGCCTCGGCCACATCAAGCAACGCCTCTTCGTCGGCATCCTCCAGATGGCTCTCATCTTCTTCCTCATCGGCCTCGCCACTGATCCCAACGGAGCCTTCGCCAAAATGCTCCACGAAGCCTTCTTCGTCACAGAGATCTCCCCCCACGTCGGCCTCGTCCTCTTCACCATCCTCCTAGAGCCAGCCTCAAAACTCCTCTCCGTCCTCGCCAACGCCTGGTCTCGCAAACACGAATTCGAAGCCGACGCCTACGCCTCCCAATCCACCGGCACCCCCGAAGCCCTAGCCACCGCCCTCAAAAAGCTCAGCAGCGACCACCTCTCCCACCCGGCACCTCATTCCCTGAGAATCGCCCTAGACTACTCCCACCCGCCGCTACTCCAGCGGCTAAAAGCACTGCTTCCCTGAGCTAAGAGGGGCGAAAATGGCTGGGTGGACAGTCCCGTCTAAAAAGCGTAGTATCCAATTCGACAGAACAACGAAACCGCATCCTGCCAACAATGAAACCATCGGAAAAATTCAACCGCGAATCCCGCGACGCAGAAAAGCGCGCCTCCCGCCTCGCCGATGAAAAACGCCTGAAAGCCGGCGAAGATCCCGAAGTACTCCAACGCGAAAACTCCATCTTCCCCAAAAGCTTTTTCAAAAACGCACGCATCTCCAATCTGAAGCGAGCTATCGGGCGCTGATCATGCCCGAGACACGCATAAGCGACTACGCAGCCTTTCTCCGGGATCTCGGCACCAGCAGCACTGATTATTTTCTTGGCGGAGGACAGGCAGTAAACTTTTGGGCGGAGTTCTACAGCGCAAGGGATACCGCAGCCGACCTTTCACCTTTCCTCCCTTTCACCTCCAAGGATTGTGATATCTGGGTGAGCTATGCTGCATTCAAATACATCCGAGCCAAAACCGGGATAGGCAAGCTCTTCGAAGGAACCTCCCCGGCTGATGGTCAACTCGCCATCCTCTCCCTGAATACCACGCCGGTGTATTCAGTGGATCTCATGACCACTGTTTACGGAGTTCCGCAGAACGAACTTCCACGGCTCATGGAGCGTGCGCTCATGATTGACGATATCCGCGTGATCGACCCGATTTTCCTCTTCCAAAGCAAATGCCACTGCCTGCTCGGCCTCGATCAGATTGGGCGACAGGACGAAAAACACACTCGGATGCTTTGCCACGTAGTACCCGCTCATTTCGAAGGCTTGCTCGGCGAGGCGATCAAAGGACACATCACCCAACGCGCACTCATCAACGAACTCAAGCTCCTGAAAAGAATCCTCAAGCTCCAAAAAGTGCGTCAGGCACTGCAAGACATCGGAGCAAATCCCGCATCGCTCTTCCCCACCAGCCAACTGCGATCCTGCGGCCTTACCACCGTCGAACACTTCGCCAACACGGCACTGAAAGAACTACCCTAATTAACCCTTCCAGCAAACACGAATTCGAAGCCAGCGCCTACGCCTCCCAATCCACCGGCACCCCCGAAGCCCTAGCCACCGCCCTCAAGAAACTCAGCAGCGACCACCTCTCCCACCCCGCCCCCCATTCCCTTCGCATCGTCCTGGACTACTCCCACCCGCCACTCCTTCAGCGGCTCAAAGCCCTCAACAATTCTCTTTAAGGGAAATACGAAATTTGAAACCCCACATGAAAAGAAGCAGGTGGAAACGAAAGCTCCTTTGGACTCCTCTGCTCTGTGGTCTACTAGCCGGAGCCTCTTTTGTCTTGGTATCTTGCAGATTCTATTTCTCAAATCAAAACTTCCCCTCTTTGACATTTTTGC
Organism: Akkermansiaceae bacterium; assembly: GCA_030725745.1. Lineage (GTDB taxonomy): Bacteria > Verrucomicrobiota > Verrucomicrobiia > Verrucomicrobiales > Akkermansiaceae > Luteolibacter. The sequence continues at coordinate 48,528 of JANRFH010000022.1, read as the reverse complement.
AAGGAAATGACGAAGCAATTTTAGACCTATCAAGCGATCGCCCCCAAATCATTGGGCACAGAGGTTCAGGATTACCTGCATATAAGGATGGAGAAGCGCTGGAAGAAAATGGCAGTCCGCTTCTCATCGGAAATACAGCCTCAGCAATTCGCAAGGCAATCGAAGCGAATGTGGATTGGATCGAAATTGATATCCGCGCATCTAGCGACAACGAATTGATCGTCTACCACGACGAAACTCTAAATCTAAAGACAAACGCCAGCAACAAGGATGAAGCGATAAAGGTCGAAGACCTCAATAAACAAGCCCTACAGAATATCCAATTACTCGTAAAGCCACCCGAGAATATCCTGACATTGGAAGACGTATTCAGCGAATTTCACTCAGATCAGCGAAAGTGGATATTCGACATTAAGACGACAGGTATCCAAGAAGAGATTCTAAGTTGGATTGAACACAAAGTTTCCTCGGGAGAACTCTCTGATGATCAGTTCATACTTTTTGGGAGCTACAATGTCCTGCTCGAATACAAGGAAAGCGGCTACAATCTGGGATACACAGTGACATGGGGAAATGAGGAGGGTCTTACAAACCGCATGCACGTGCTCTTCACACCCTCGAAAATCATCAACCGTTGCGAGACTCTCGGATGCCATGTTCTTGTCTTGCCCACCATATTCGCGAATCAGTCACTTATTAATACTGCAAGATCGGAGGGATTTGCTGTCTGGGTTTACGGCAGTGACAATATACTAGATCACCAGTATTTTTCAGCAAATGGCGTTAGTGGATTGATCGTTGATGATCCACAGAAAGCAATGGACTGCTTTGAAGGTCGGTCGCCAAAAATAGAACCGTTTGGCGCAAAACGAACTCTCGGAGGGCACTGATATCACCAGTTTTATATTTCCCCTTCTCCCTTGAAGTTTCGAAGTTGAAATTTGAGAGTTAGTCATGAACTATCGACGCTGCGGAGACTCTGGCCTCCTCCTCCCTGAAATCTCCCTTGGCTTCTGGCACAACTTCGGCCACCACGATGATCTCCCCGAGGCTCGCCAGATCATGCGCCGCGCCTTTGATCGCGGCGTCACCCATTTCGACCTCGCGAACAACTACGGCCCACCTGCCGGCTCAGCTGAGGAAAATGTCGGCCGTATTCTCGCTGAAGATTTCGCCTGCCACCGGGACGAACTCATCATCACCACAAAAGCTGGCCATGACATGTGGGTCGGCCCCTATGGCGAATGGGGCTCGCGCAAGCACCTGCTCGCATCGCTCGACCAATCGCTCAAACGCCTCCGCCTCCCCTACGTGGACATCTTCTACTCCCACCGCCCTGATCCCGATACACGGCTTGAGGAAACCATGTCCGCACTCGCCACCGCCGTGCATTCAGGGAAAGCCCTCTACGTAGGCCTCTCGAAATACCCACTCAAGCAGCTTAAAAAAGCAGTTAAAATCCTCGCAGGAATGGGCGTCCGCTGTGTCGTCTATCAGCCGCCTTATTCCATCCTGAACCGCTGGCCAGAAGCCGAGGGCATACTCGACTACCTACACGATGAAAAGATCGGCTCCGTCGTTTTCTCACCTCTCGCCCAGGGAATGCTCACACCTAAATACCTCGAAGGCATCCCCGAAGGCTCACGCGCCGCCCGCCCGGAAGGCTTCCTTCAGGAGGAACAGGTAGCCGCTCAGCAGAAGAAACTTCGCAAACTTTCCAAGCTCGCGGCGAAAGCGGAGATGTCGATCAACCACATGGCCATCAATTTCACACTAGCCCACAAGGCAGTGACCTCATCTATCATTGGTGCCAGAACCGTCGCCCAATTGGACGATTCGCTCGATGCTCTGGAAGCGCCGAAACTGAACAGTGCCACCCTCAAGGCGATCGATAAAATCGCTCCCGCTTTGAAATCAGAATAGGCCGAAGGCTAATCGCGAGCATGAAAAAGGCCACCCGTTTCCGGGTGACCTCAGATATTAGTCAGTCGTCTTTGGACTGATTATTCCCCAGCGCTAGGCGCTTCTTTTTCGCCACCACCGCGCTTGTTGCCGCCGGGACGCTCGCCGCCTGGACGATCACCGCCAGGACGTGGCCCCATTGGGAATTCCTCTTGGGCTGCTTTGCGCTCTTCTTCGGAGAGCTTGCCGTCGCCGTCAGTGTCGAATTTGGCGAGAACAGCCGCCTTCATTGCTTCTCTTTCGACTTCGCTCAGTTTGCCGTCCTTGTCCGTGTCGAATTGAGCGAGGACTTTTGCCTTTGCGGCTTCGCGTGCCTCCTTAGCTGCGGCGCGTTCTTCCTCGTTCAGCTTGCCGTCGCCGTCCTTGTCGAACTTGGCGATGATCGCTTCTGGAAGCTTGCGTCCTTCTGGTCCACCTTCGGGGCGACCTTCGGGTTTTGCGCTTGCTGCGCAGAGGAGGCCGAATGAGGCGGCGATGATGATCAGTGATGTAGTTTTCATGGTTTTGTTCTTGGTTTGATGATTCAAGCGATTGTCGCTTTTACGAATCATGAAACACCCGACTTCAGAAAAAGTTTCGAAAATTTACAAACGTCGCAAAAAAAACGGCCATCCGTTTCTGGATGGCCGTAGTTGATTGATGATTGATCGGTCAGGATTACTCGCCGTCTTCCTTTTTCCCCTTCTTCGGCTTCTTGCCCTTCTTCTCTTTGCCCTCTTTCATCTTGGCCTTCTCAGCATCGTCGAGCTTGCCGTCGCCATTTTCGTCATACTTCTCGATCATTTTCTTTTTCTTGTCAGCCTTGGTATCGCCCTCTTCCTCGGCAACCACCTTTGGGGCGCTGTCCTTATCGGATTTGATTACTTTTGCCTGAGCTCCACCGACTGCACCGAGGGCAAGGGCGAGAACAACGATTGATTTAATTTTCATTGGTTTGGATTGGGTTCTTGGATCGGGAAGAAATTCTGCGCTGGAACGCCCAGCACTTCTCAAACGTCTGCCCGAGATCCAAGTTCAGCTTTCTTACGCGTAAATCGACATAAATTACACAAATCTTGCGGAAATTTTCGGGAAAGGTTTGCCACCCCCTCACCCACCGTCTTGCATCCTCCCTACATTGTGGATACCGAAACTCAAAAACCAGCCCCAAGCAAAACCGCAGTCTTCCTGCGCAGAGGCTTCAGCACACTCCTCCTCTGGGGGATAGTTACCGCAATCTTCGCCAGCATGTTTCCCGCAGCTTACTTGGGTCTCATCGGTGTCCTCGCCATCATCTCCACCGTGGAATATTTCCGCATGCTGCGTGCAGACGATGTCAAATGCTTCCCCCGCTTCGGCGTGGTCATCGCGGTCGGTTACTGTGGCGTTGCCTACACCTATTTCCTCCAAGGAGCCAAAGACATCCCCCCGGCAATCGACGCCCTCGCCATCGTCCTAACAGTTACCGGAGCCTTCACCCTCCAGCTTCGCTATTCCATTAAGGGCATTGAGGCGCTTCTCGCCGTAGCAGCGAATACCCTCGGCTTTCTATACATCGCTTACCTCTTCAATTTCGCCGCACGCGTCACCTTCGGCCTCCCCGGTGAAGGCGCAGTGCCCGGGGCTTTCGTCCTCCTCTGGCTACTCGCTGTCACGAAATTTACAGACACGGGTGCCTACATCACCGGCTCTCTCATCGGAAAACACAAGATGATCCCCCACATCTCCCCAGGGAAAACTTGGGAGGGATTCTTCGGCGCACTCTTGTTCGCCCAACTCGCGGGATGCGGCCTTTATGCGCTGCTCCCCACCCAACTCGCCGCCCTGCACTCATGGCCGCATGTCATCGCCCTCGGTTTCATCCTCGCCGTCCTCGCCGTCATCGGAGATCTCGCAGAAAGCGTAGTCAAGCGATCCCTCCACGCCAAGGATTCCGGCAAAATGCTCCCCGGTATCGGCGGCGGCCTCGATCTCATCGATAGCATCTGCTTCACCGCTCCCGCCCTCTGGTTCTACTACGTCTTCTTCCTCGCATGAGCTCCGGAAAAAAACGCCGTGTCGTCCTCCTAGGCTCCACCGGCTCCATCGGCCTTTCCACCCTCAAAGTCGCCGAAAACCTCCCCGATGACATCGAAATCATCGCCCTCGCCGCAAACTCCAGCGTCCCGGAACTCGCCGCCCAAGCCCTCGCCACCGGCGTCAAACACGTCGCCCTCCACGATGCCTCACGCGAGGCCGAACTCCGCGCCCTCCTCCCCCCCGGCGTAAAAATCCACCTCGGCACCGAAGGCCTTTTGGAAATCTCCACCCTCCACGAGGCAGACATCGTGCTCATCGCCATCGTCGGCACCTCAGGACTTCAGCCCGCCCTCGCCGCCATCGAGGCAGGCAAAGACCTCGCCGTCGCCTCCAAGGAAATCCTCGTCATGGCCGGTGAAATCATCACCGCTCGCGCCGCAGAAAAAGGCGTGCGCATCCTCCCGATCGATTCCGAACACAACGCCATCTTCCAGTGCCTCGAAGGCCACCGCGGATCCGATACGGAGATCTCCCGCCTCATCCTCACCGCCTCCGGAGGCCCCTTCCGCCTTACCCCCGCCGCCGAACTCATCGACGTCACCCCGGAAATGGCCATGAACCACCCCACTTGGGACATGGGGCCGAAGATCACCATCGACTCCGCCACCCTTTTCAACAAAGGCCTCGAAATGATCGAAGCCCGCTGGCTCTTCGGCATCGGCATGGATCGCATCGAGGCGGTCATCCACCCCCAGTCCATCGTCCACTCCATGGTCGAGTTCACCGATGGCTCCGTCCTCGCCCAGCTGTCTAACACGGACATGTGTTTCCCCATCCAATACGCCCTCACCTACCCGGCTCGGAAAAAAGGAAACCTCAAGCCCATCGATTTCGCCGAGCTCTCCAAGCTGGAATTCTCCGCCCCCCGCACCGCAGATTTCCCAGCCCTCACCCTCGCCCGCACCGCAGGCCTCACTGGTGGCACCCTCCCCGCCGTCTACAACGCCGCCAACGAAGTCGCCGTCGAAGCCTTCCGTGCCGGGAAAATTAAATTTCCCCAGATCTGGGAAACCGTCGCCGCCACCATGGCCGCGCACGCCACCGTCCAGTCTCCGACCTTGGATCAAATTCTAGCTGCTGACCACCAGGCCAGGATCGCCGCGAAAACATTCACCCGCCCCGCATAGCAATACGGACCGCGAGTCTTCAGCTCGCCCCATCAACCGGAGTTTTACCCGCGCGCAGCATCGCGGCTGCCCCCCACAGCACCGCCGGCACTCCCATCGACAGCCCTATCCCCCAGCCCGGCTCCTCCACGCCCGCCTGCCCGATCCAGGCAAAAAGAAAGCCCATCGGCACGCTCCCGCACGCCAGTGCCACGCAGAATTTTCCAAAAGGCATCCTCACCAGCCCCGCCATACAGGAAATCACCTCTGGCAAAATCGGCAGCGCCCGGCTCACAGCCACCACCCAGCCACCGCCTTTATCAAACAACCGCCCACCCCTCTCAAAATCCTTCTCGCCCAGCCACTTCCTCGCCGTCTTCTCCTCAAAAAATTTCCCCACCCCATACCCACACAAGCCCGCCAAAAACGAACCCGCCGCCGCCAAAAAACCACCCAACCACACCCCGTAAACCGCCCCCAGCGCCGACATCACCACCGTCCCCGGCACTGGCAAAAGCAAATCCGCCACCAGCAACAAAATCCCCACCGCCCAAGCCCAGCCCCGCGCCCCTTCCATCGCCTCCGCCACCCTCCCCACATCCCAAGCCGCCTCAATCCCCTCTCCAAACACAATCCACCCCACCAAAAAAAACACCCCTAACCCCACCATCAAATACAGCAACCTCATCTCTTCATCATTAGATTTAAAAGCATCAACCCCAGCTCCGCGCCCCGCCGCGATCTCTGTGCCTCTGCGGTAAAAAGCACAACCCAAGTCTTCCTTCGAGTTTAAAGTTTAAGGTTTATAGTTTCACTCCACAATCTCCACCGGCGCATCCGGCAGTGCCTTCATAAACGCACTCCCATACCGCTTCTTCACGATCCTGTTGTCCAAAATACAAACCCACCCCACATCCTTCTTCGTCCGGATCAGCCTCCCCACCCCCTGCCTCATTTTCAAAATCGCCTCGGGCACGGAGTATTCCATGAAAGAATTCCCCCCCGCCGCCTCGATCGCCTCTAGCCGCGAAGCCGTCAGCGGATGATCCGGCACCGCGAAGGGCAACCGCGTCACCACCACATTCGAAAGCGCCTCGCCCGGCACATCCACCCCCGTCCAGAAACTATCCGTCCCGAACAACACGCTCGAAGTATCCGCGCGGAATTCCTCCAGCATCGTGTGCCTCGGCATCCCCTCCCCCTGCATCAGCAGCCGCCAGCCCTTGCGCTTGAAATATCCCTCACATTTCTGAGCCGCATCACGCATCGTCCGATAGCTCGTGAAGAGCACGAACGCCCGACCATCGCTCTCTGTCACCGCAGCCATGATCCCCTTCGCCATCTCTTCATCATACCTCGGCGTATTCGGATCCGGCATCGACTTGTAGATCCTCACCCGCATCTGCTTCCGATAATCGAACGGACTTCCAATACTCAGCGCCCGCGCCGCTTCCGCCCCCACACGTTTGCGGAAATACCCCAGCTCCGGATCGCCGACGCCCAGAGTCGCACTCGCCATCACCACTGATTTCTTCCCGGAAAACAACAGCGGCCGCAGCCTGTCTGCCACATTCACCGGCGCAGCGTGGCAACTGAATTGCGTCTCCTCACGACCGCTTTTCTCCACCCAATAAACCGATCCCTCATCCTTCTGATCGAGAAACTCACCCACCGCCCCATGCGTCTCGCGCAGCTTGCGCACCGCATCCATCAGCTCGTTTTTCGACGACTCATTCTCCGTATCATCAGCCAACTCCGCCAGCTCCTCCCACACATCCCGCAAAGGCGCGGCAAGCGAATTTCCCACCAGCTCCGGCCTTCTCACACGAAACTCTTTACTCCACTCACCGAACTTCGCCGCATTCCCCACCTCGCCGAAAAATTTCTCCACCGCCACCAGCCCACGCTCCACCGCCAGCATCGGAGCCGCCTTCCGATACCCTTTCAGCAGCCCCTTGCGCGACTTCGGATTATACAACCTCTGCAAATCAAACCTCAGCCCCGCCTGCGAAATCCTCAGCCCCAGCTGCACCGCCGCCACCTGCTCGATCGTATGCGCCTCATCCAGAATCGCAAAATCGTTTGGAAAAAGGAAACCCTGCATCGGCTCGCCCTCCGCATCCTCCAGCTCCGCCGTATTCATCAGCGCGAAGAAAAGTGTGTGATTCACCACCACCAAGTTCGCATCCGCCGCTGCCTTCCGCGCCTCCTGGAACCAACAGTTCCCCTTCGGCCCGCAATACCGCTGCGTGCAAGAATGCGCCTCGCTGCACACCTGCAACCACACCTTCATCGATGGCTGAAACGGCATCCCGCTTAACGTCCCATCCCGCGTCCCATCCGCCCATTCACGAATGCGCGCCAGCTCCTCACCCTCAGTCGTCGTAAAAAGATCCGCCGTCTGCTCCCACGCCCTCCGCAGCCTCGCCGGGCACACATAGTTCTGCCGCCCTTTGAGCAACACCGCCGGTAAATCCTCACCCAAAATATTCCTCACAATCGGGATATCCTTCCTCACCAGTTGCTCCTGAAGATTGATCGTATGCGTGGAAATCACCGCCTTCCGCCCCGACTCCAGCGCGAATTTCGCCGCAGGCACCAGATACGCCAGCGACTTCCCAACACCCGTCCCCGCCTCCACCACCAAAGGCTTCCCACCCACCAAGCTCTCCGCCACCGCGCGCGCCATCTCCTCCTGCTGCGGGCGATACTCGAAATCCTTCGACCCAGAGAGCGGCCCTGTCGCCGAGAAAATCTCCGCCACCCGCTCCGCAAGCCCCGCCCCACCACCACTTTCTGAAACCGATATCACTTGCCCCGGATCATCATCATCCCGCCACGCTCATGCAAGAGCGTAGCAACCCGGAGTCGATCTTCGGTCGCCCACCGATTATCCCCACAACTATTTATATCCCTAGGTGTTTCAGAACCCATCGTCATGCACACCCTAAAAATAATTTTAAGCATCACCTCGCTAGCACTCGCAGTGCCTGCATCCGCCCAATCGGAAGCCGCCCCTAAAGGCACAGCTCACACCACCCTCCTCAGAGATGGCCAGCTCCCAGAGCTCGACGCCTATTCAGCAGAGGGAAAACCCTTAAAACTAAGAGAACTCTGCCAGGGCAAATACACCGTCCTCTCATCAGGCTGTCTCACCTGCCCACAATTTCACGAAACCTACACGGAAATCGAAGCCGCAAACGCCGATTTCAGCGAACTCGGCGTCCAATTCTTCTACTTTTACAAAAGCCTCCGCCATCCCGAGCTAAACGGCTACATCGACGCACAAAACATTTCCGAAAGACTCCTCCAGCTCGCCGAAGCCCGCAAACTCCTCGGCACAAAAGTTCCATGGATCGCGGATACCATCGAAGACTCCATGCGCATCGCCCTCGGCGCAAACTCACAATCCGTCTACCTCATCTCGCCCGAAGGAGAAATCCTCTACGCCTCCGGAAACATCAAACGCGACGAACTTCGCGCAGCACTCACCAAAGCCGTCGGCAACCCACCCACCGAAACCAAAATCAGCGATCTCAACCTCCCCACCATCGAACGCCCCGCCCCATTGGTAAACAAAGCTACTAAACTCACCGTAGAACGCCCCGAAGGCTTAACTATCCTAGCCGTCACCCCATCAAAACCCGACGAAACCTACCTCGTAAAACTACGCGCCGAGGCCGATGACAACCTTCTTAAAACGGGCACCGGCCGTCTATTTCTCGGCTTCTACCCAGACCCCATACACGACGCGCATTGGAATAACCTCACCGAGCCCATGCATTTTAAACTCACCCTCCCCGAGGGCGTAACCGCGACCCCATCAAAAGCCACCGCGGAGAAGGGAGAGGGCGACAGCGATACCAAACCCCGGCAGTTCTGGATCGATATCACATCAGACACACCCGCCAAAGAACTCACCCTAAACCTCGATTACTTCGGCTGCACCGCAGACGTCTGCATGGCTTTAAGCCACGAATACACCATCCTCCTCCAAGATGAAAACCGGGGCGCCAGAACCTACGGAATGAACCGAGGCACCCGCAGCAACGGCCAAAAACGCCAAAACACTCAGCCAACCGGCGACGTCTCTTCACGCCTCCAAGGCATGGATACCAACGAAGACGGATCAGTCAGCTACGAGGAAATGAAAGGCTCCGCCAAAGAACGTCGCGGCGAAGACTTCAACGAAGAACGCTTCAAAACACGCTTCCAAAGCATGGATACCAACAAAGACGGCACACTATCTTCCGAAGAGCTCTCAAGCGCACCTCGCGCCAGCGAGAGACCTAATAGATAGAATGACCAATCATTCCTAAAACCTTGAAGCCACACTTTCATTTCTCTAAAAGGGAGAAATGAACAACCGCCTCCTCAGGGTCATCGTATTGCTCCTCTCCATCACAGGAGCCGGAGCCTACGTGTGGTTCTCCTCTCAGCACAACAAGCCTTCCCCCGCATCCCCTCAGGAGAAAACAGTAGAGTTGAATGATAGCGAACCCTCCATAGCTGACGAAGAAATCGAAACCATCATCCTTCCCTCCTCAAAATCTGCACCCATCTTCAATCCCGAAAACGCCAAAGATTTCATCGAACTCGTTCCAGCACCTTCCCCACTTTTACCGAAAGAGAACATCATCACCGATGAAGAAGTCCAAGAAAGATGGGACATTCTGATGAGCTCTTCAAAATCCGGTTTGGTCATCAGCGAAGAGGACATAGGGAAAATCATGGAAAAAGAAGCCGAAGAGAAAGACCCCTTCGGCCAGCTGCCAGCCAAGCAACCGGAAGAATAACGAGCATGGATGCCCTCTACTTCTTCGCAGCTCCCATTCTGAGCTTTCTCATCCTCCTCGCCATCTTCTCGCCGCTGGAAAAATTCTTTCCCGCCAAAGCTCAGAAATTCTTCCGCCCCGCGTGGTTTACCGATCTCTGCTTCTTCCTCGGCCAATACCTCCTCTGGGGCGGACTCGTCTTCGGCGCACTGGCCATGCTCGCCCCATGGATCACCGGCATCCTCCCCGCCGATTTCCGCGCCCTCATCCACACCCAGCCATGGTGGCTCCAGGCGGTCGGGATCATCCTGCTCAGTGATTTCTTCATCTACTGGGGACATCGTATCCAGCACCGCGTCCCCTTCCTCTGGCGCTTCCACGCCGTTCATCACAGCGCCGAGCACCTCGATTGGCTCGCCGCCCACCGCGAGCACCCGCTCGATACCATTTACACCGTCGGCCTCATCAACCTCCCCGCCTTCCTCCTCGGCTTCGATCTCTCCACCCTCGCCGCCTTCACCGCCTTCCGTGGCATCTGGGCCATCTACATCCATTCCAACGTCCGCCTCCCTCTCGGCCCCCTGCGCATGCTTATCGGCGCGCCGGAACTCCACCACTGGCACCACGCGAAGGAACGCTTCGCCGGAAACTACGCAAACCTCTCCCCCCTCATGGACATCCTCTTCGGCACCTACCGCCACCCCGGCCACGAACCCGTCGAACTCGGCCTCGCCGAGCCTTTCCCCCGCTCCTACGCCGGCCAACTCCTCCACCCCCTCCTCCCAAAAAGGAAACCGCGAAATTCGCTAATGGTCGCTAATGGAGGAAAGAAATTTGAACCGCCAAGTAAGAAAAGTTCGCCAAGTGAGAGTTTGAAGGCGGAGAATTTGGAGAAAACGGGAAGATGATCGGGTTTTACATGATGGATTCTCTGAAATTCGCGTTTGTATGCCCTTGGGTGCATTCGCGGTTGAATCTTCAGAATTGTAGATAGGCATCTCCCCACCAGTTATTTTCATCAATGAGGAAAGCAGGAAGTCAGGAAAAAGCCCATCTGCCCTACCTTCCTCATTCAAAAACCTCTTCCTTAGCGAACTTTTCTTACTTGGCGGTTAAACACCTCTCCAATTGACGATCCGAATTGAAATGCAAACTCACTGCCAGTGGCAAAACAACCGCTTTCCCTCATTGGAGTTTAAAGTTTATCGTTTAGAGTTTCCAAATGCACATCGGCGTCCCCAAGGAAATAAAAGCCCAAGAAAACCGCGTCAGCATCATCCCAGGCTCCGTAGCCGAGCTCGTAAAGCGCGGCCATCGCGTCATCGTCCAGACCGGCGCGGGCGATGGTGCCAGCTACCCCGATGCCCTCTACCTCGCCGCCGGAGCCGAGATCGCGCCGGACGCCGCCACCGTTTTCCGCGACGCCACGCTCATCGTCAAAGTCAAGGAACCCCAGCCCTCCGAGGTGGCGATGCTCCGCCCGGAACACATCCTTTTCACCTACCTCCACCTCGCCGCAAACAAGGAACTCACCGAGACCCTCGCCGCCACCGGCTGCACCGCCATCGCTTATGAAACGATCGAGGTGAACCACCACCTCCCCCTTCTTGAGCCCATGTCGGAAATCGCCGGGCGCATGTCCGCCATCGTCGGTGCCTACCACCTCGCCAAGCATCGCGGCGGGCGCGGCTGCCTGCTAGGCGGCGTCCCCGGGGTTGCCCCCGGCCGTGTCGTCATCATCGGCGGCGGCACTGCAGGAGTGAACGCCGCCCGCGTCGCACGCGGCATCGGCGCAGACGTCACCATCCTCGAGGTCGATATCGAACGCATGCGTTTCCTCGACATCACCACGGAAAACACCCGCACGGTTTACTCGAACGAAGCCAACCTCTCCGAGCTCCTCCCCCGCGTCGATCTCCTCATCGGTGCCGTCCTCGTTCCCGGCTCAAAAGCACCTAAGCTCGTCACCCGGGAAATGCTGCGCATCATGCAGCCCGGCAGCGTCTTCGTGGACATCGCCGTTGATCAGGGCGGCTGCGCAGAAACCACCCGCGCCACCACCCACCAGGATCCCACCTACGAGGAGGAAGGCGTCATCCATTACTGCGTCGCAAACATGCCCGCCGCCTACGCCCGCACCGCCACCCAGGCGCTCAACAACGCCACCCAGCAATGGATCCTCCTCATCGCCGACAAGGGAGTCCCCGCCGCCTGCACCACCCGCCCCGAACTCCTCGGCGGCATCAATACCCTCGCCGGTCACATCACCTGCGCCCCCGTCGCGAGCACCCACGATCTTCCTTATAGGGATCCCTCAATTGCGCTTCCCGAAGTTTAACGTTTGAAAATCTGATTTTCCCGCCATCCTTTCGGCTCGTGAAAGTCATCGCCATCGCAAACCAGAAGGGAGGGGTAGGGAAAACCACCACCGCTATGAACCTCTCCCACGCCCTCGCCCTCCGTGGTCAGCGCGTCCTCCTCATGGATCTAGACTCGCAGGCAAACTGCACCTCAGGCCTTGGCATCGAGGCGGAGCCAAATTCCTCCATCTATCCCGTCCTTCTCGGCGAGGCCGATATCCGCGACAAGTTCATGCCCTCCGGCCGTGAGAACCTCACCTTCCTCCCATCGGAAATGGATCTCGCCGGCATCGAAATCGAGCTTGCACGCTCCGAAGACCACCTCACCCGCCTGCGCGGCATCCTCCAAGGGCTCAAGCCGAACGACCTTTTCGAATACTGCATCCTCGACACCCCACCTTCCCTCGGCGTGCTTATGACCGCGGCCCTCGCTGCCGCCGATGAAATCCTCATACCCCTCCAGTGCGAGTGGTTCGGCCTCGAAGGACTCGCGAAAATCGTCGGCATCCTCGAGGAAATCCGCTCCTCCGGCGCCAACCCCGGCCTCACCCTCGAAGGCATCGTCATGACCATGTACGATGGCCGCACCCTCCTCTCACGCCAAGTCGTAGAGGAAGTCTCGAACTATTTCCCCGAGGAAATCTACCAAACCCTCATCCCACGCACCATCCGCATCGGCGAGGCACCTTCCCACGGAAAATCCATCTTTGAGCACAACCCCACCGGCATCGGCGCCCAATCCTACGGCAATCTCGCCGACGAGTTCCTCACCCGCCACGCACGCGTCGGCCCCCAGCTGGCAGTAAAGTAACCTTCTTCCTCTTCCTTGAGAGTTGAAGGTTGAAAGTTAGTATTCCTCCTCTTCCCCCGGCACCGGCGGCAGCATGTCATCCCGCTCTAGCAGCCTCTCCAGATCCAGATCCGGCAGGAGATCCACCGCAGTGCCTCGCACAACCGAGACGTAAGGCACAATCCGATCCAGCTCCGCGATCGCGCAGTGCACCATCGATACCACGATGTCCGCATCATACCTCTCCCTCTCGAAAAGGTTCGTCACGCGGAACACGAGCATCTCGCGATCCATGTCATACTCAAAGGAACCGAGCGTAAGCTGCTTATTCCCGCGCATCAGCAGCTCCAGCACCGCCGGCATCTGAGGCTCCGCGATGAACATCATGCTCTCACCAACAATGCTGAGCGCATTCAATTCCGGAAACGCCTGCACCACCAGATCCACCCGTGTGTGATGCGCCTCGAATCCCGCCCGCAACACATCACGCCCCTCCACCAACTCCCCATGCCACCCATTTTTCCCAAAAACTTCTTCCACCGAAAGTATCTGTCTCGAATGCGGTCTCTTCATGCCCCCGTCATCACCCCCCCAGCCCTCCTAGGAAAGCAAAAAGAGAGGAACGGACCGCGAGACTTCAGCTCGCCACATCACTTGTCCGCCGAAGCTTAAGCGAAGGAGGAACCCCAGCTCTTCCTTGAAAGTTGAAGTTTGAGATTTGAAATTTAAAGTTTCTCCAGCCTCCCCAACACCCCCCTCACCAACAACCCCCTCAAACTCGCCCTTACCGGCGCAAGGGTCAGATGCATCCCCGCCGTCTTTTCCTCATTGAAATGCAGCGTCAGCCATTTCCCCGTCACATCCGCCCCCTTGATCTCGCTCCACATCACCACCTGCATCTTCTCTGCCGCTTTAAAAAACGGAAAAACCTCCACCCCCATCGGCGTCAAAATCAGATACGCATGCTTCGCCAGCCGCAGCGCCAAGCGGAAAGCACCCGCCGCCGCCACAAAGCACGGCACCGACCACCACCCACTAGGCACCGCCGGATTCACATCCCGATAAAAGCTCGTCGCCACCAGCGTCACCCCCACACCCACCAGCACCGCGCCCGCGATGCAAAACTGCACCGCCTGCCCCGCTCTCGTAAACCTCAGCTCCTTCTCCGGCTCCGCTACCTTGCCCTTCTTCATTCGCCCTCAGGATTCAGTGTTTGAAATTTGAATCAACCAACTTCAACACCTTACCCCTCAAATAAACGTTTTTAGTCATTCAAGACCTCAAGAATTACGCGCTTCTACTTACTACATAATTACCTAACTTTTCTGCGTGAGCCTTCTCTTTCCTGTCTGCCTCCTTGCGCTTGTCATCCTCATCGCCTGCACGGTGAATACCCCTTGGGAAGGGGGGAATCCTGTCGTTTCCTCTCTACCGATTTCCCGGAAACCCGCCTATGCAAAGGCGGGGCTGATTCGTATTTCCGAGGTCGACCCCACCATCGCCATTGATCTCCGCTACATCGAGGGCTCCACCATTGCCAACCGCGCTCTCTATCCTAAAAACATGCCGGCCCTGCTCCGCCCAGAGACTGCCGTCCGCCTCAAGCGAGCCAATGAACTCGTCAAGCAACAGGGCTACCGCATCCTTGTCTGGGATGCCTACCGCCCGCCGGAAGCCCAGATCGCCCTCTGGGACGCCTCCGGCCACGACGACCGCTTCGTCGCCAACCCCTTCAGCAAGCCCTCCCAACATTCCTGCGGCACCGCCGTCGATGTCACCCTGATCACACGCGAGGGAAAGCCTGTGGAAATGCCCACCGGATTCGACAGTTTCACCCCAGAGGCCGCAGCCGGATTCAATCATCCCGACCCACTGGTCATGAAACACAGAGGCGCCCTCTATAAAGCCATGAAGGATGCCGGATTCAAAAGCCTGCCCAATGAATGGTGGCACTTTTCTGACAGCAATTCAGCGAACTACCCGGATACCATCCCCCTCTCCGCCATCGAGTCCGCGTTCTAGTCTGCCATGAAATCCCCCGCCCTGCTGCTCGCCTGCTGCGCCATTTTCTCATCCTGCGCAGACCACAATGCGAGTGATATCACACCACTCATCGGCACCTACCTGGGCGATAACC
>JANRFH010000022.1:0-33240 GCA_030725745.1 Akkermansiaceae bacterium | reverse complement strand
GACCACAATGCGAGTGATATCACACCACTCATCGGCACCTACCTGGGCGATAACCAGCGTAACTACTACGGCAACCGCCCGCCATCGAAGCTTAAAGTAAAATGGCGCACCTACCTCGGCAGCGGCACCACCACCTTTGGCTCCGATAAATCACTCGACTGGAAAGGCGCGGGATGGACTGGCCAGCCGCTCGTCATCCGCGAAGGCAGTGAGCTTTTCCTCATCCAAGGCACCCTCGGAAAACGCCTCATGAAAATCCGCGCCGCCGATGGCGCAGTCATCTGGTCAGCACACCTCCCGGAAGTTATCAAAGGCACACCCACCTTCGCCGATGTCGGCGGCTCGCCCGAGACTCGCTACACCCTCATCGTCGGCAGCCGCAGTGCCTCCGGCGAGGGGCTGAAAAAAGGCGAACAAGACAGCCTCTACGGATTCTCCTACCTCACCGGGGAAAAACTCTGGAGCCACGGCTCGCGCGACACCCCCTCGAACAGCCGTGATTGCGATGCCTCAGCCGTCGTGGTTGGCAAAAAAGCCGCCATCCCCCTCGAAAATGGCTACTTCACCGTTTTCTCACCCGATGCCCGTAAGGCAAAAATCTTCGACGGCCTACCCGCCCCGGAAATTTCCAATCAACACCTCTTTTTCCGAAAACAAGATCTCTCCACCTACGGCAAAGAACTCTGCTGCGAATCATCACCCACCATGATAGGCGGAAAAGCCTACATCGCCGCCGGAGTCGGCCGCGTCTATTCCTGCGGGCTAACCTTCCTTGATCGCCCCAGCCCCATCCTCGACATCGGCGGCGATCTCAACAGCTCCATGCCCCTCACCAACGACCGCCACCTGCTGCTCGGCATCGAGAAACAGTTCATCTCCGGCCACGGCGGCGTCGTGAAATTCTCCCCTGAGGGAAAAGTCCGTTGGTTCCACCCTCTCCCGGATTGTAACTGGTATAGCTGGAACGGCGGCCTCGTCGGTAGCCCTGCCGTCAATCACCGCTACAATTCCACCGTCTCCAAAGACCTCGCCTGCTTCGTCGGCATCGATGGCACACTCACCCTCATCAACCACAAAAAACTCCAGCCCGGCGTCCGCAACCCCGACCCACGCGGTAGGAAATCTTACCCAGCTCCGCTCGTCCTCGACACCGTAAAACTCCCCGAGGGTTCCATTTCCACACCCCTCTTCCTCGGCGACCGCATCGTCATCGGCTACGACAACGGCATGGATCTCTACCAGGTCACCCCCGCCGGAAAGCTCGTCCTGCTCGATCGCCTCGCTGGCCCCATGTTCGATGCCACCCCCGTCGCCTGGGACGGCCGCATCTACGCAGGCTCTAAGGACGGTTACCTCTACTGCCTCGGCGATTAGCTCAATGAACGAATGCCAGCAATTCGATCCTTTGAAATTTTTTCACCGCTAAGGCGCAAAGACGCAAAGCCAGCAAAATGAAACTATTTGAGATCACTATAAAGAACCTCCACAACCCAAGCTTTGCGTCTTCGCGCCTTTGCGGTTTAAATTTTTTCTCTTCATTCACAATAAAATCCATAATCGAGGGTGCCTTGCGATTAGCCCCCCACCCTTGACCTAAACCCATCCACCCAGTACCCAGAGGACATGGAAAACGATCTCGCTCTGGCCGTAGAGGCCGCCCTCGCCGCCGGAAAACTCCTCCGGGATAACTTTGGCAAATCACATGTCGTCGATGAAGCCCTGCATCACGACCTCAAGCTCGCGCTCGACAAAGAATCCCAAGATCTCATCACAAAAATCCTCCTCTCAGCCCGCCCCACCGATGCCCTTTACGGAGAAGAAGGCATCGCGGGAAATCAGGATTCTGGCCGTCAGTGGATCGTTGATCCCATCGATGGCACCGTAAATTTCTTCTACGGAATCCCCCATTTCTGCGTCTCCATCGCCCTCCGCGTCGATGACGAAGTCGTCCTCGGTGTCATCCACGATCCCATGGTCGGCGAGACGTGGACTATCGAAAAAGGTGGCGTGCCACTGCTCAACGGCGAACCCGTCACCTGCAGCACCCGGACGCAGCTTGAGGAAGCCATCCTCTTTGTCGGCTGCGGCAAGGATACCGAAGCAATGACCACCGGCATCGAGCGATTCAAAAGAGCATCCCTCCGCGCCCGCAAAATGCGCATGATGGGCTCCGCCGCCCTCGGCATGGCCTACATCTGCTGCGGCAGGCTAGATGCCTACGTCGAGTCCACCATCTCCCTCTGGGACATCGCCGCCGGAAAACTCCTCGTCGAGGCCGCCGGAGGAAAAGTCACTCTCACCCTCAAGCCCGGCAAATCCGACGTCTATTCCATCGTCACCACCAACGGCAAAATCCCCATCGAGGAAATCCTCTAAAACGGAGCGCTGGCTTCAGCCGGCACCTCTTCATTGGAGTTTAAAATTTAAAACCTAAAGTTTAGAAATGATCGGCATCGGCTACGACGTCCACCAATTTGCAGAAAACCGCCCGCTCATCCTCGGTGGTGTGGAAATCCCCCACACCCACGGCCTAGCAGGCCATTCGGATGCGGATGTCCTTTGCCACGCCATAGCCGATGCTGTGCTCGGCGCCATGGGAAAACCTGACATCGGCCACTATTTCCCACCCGGAGAAGATTTCTGCAAAGACATCTGCTCGCTTAAAATCCTCGAAAAATGCCGCGACCTTCTCGCCGAGGAAAACCTCCAACTCGTCAACGTCGATTCCACCCTCATCGCCGAGGCTCCAAAGGTATTGCCCCACCGCGAAGCCATGCAGAAAAACATCGGCACCGCCCTCGGCATCCCTCCCGCCCGAGTCGGCATCAAGGCTACAACCAATGAAACCATGGGCTTCGTCGGCAGAAAAGAAGGCATCGCCGCAATGGCCGTCGCTCTAACCAAAGAGCGACAGAATGGAGCCGGCTAACGGATTCGAACCGTTGACCTACTGATTACAAATCAGTTGCTCTACCAACTGAGCTAAGCCGGCCTAAAACGCAAACGCGCGGTGCACGGATGTATCGGGCTTCCTGCAGCTAGGCAACGGGAAAGTTACTCAATTGGCAGCTGTTCCCGGAAGGAAGCGGTAATAGACCTCAAGGGTGAGGATACAGAGGCAAGAGCGATATGGTTCTTGTGTCGTACCATGGGATGCATCCCCGGGTGCGGGCCAACTGCCATCTGCATTCTGGTGTGGAATGAGCGAACCTTTGATTCTGTCGTTGAACTCCTGCCAATCTCTTCCACCACGGATCATCAAGGCCTGAGCTTCATAGTACAGGGCATACAGGTCTGAATTCTCGGATTTGAAGTCAAATTTCATGTTGTCCATGATGTAGCTGACGCCGTTTCTCACCGCCGAAGAGTTTTCCTTACCACCCATCTGGAGGCTCAAGACACCACCTCCGGTCATCGAAAAGTATTCCTTCTTTCCTGCCGGACTATTGGGGTTTGAGTAGCCGAAACCTCCGTGCCCACTATTTTGCATCCTTTCCGCGTATTCAATAGCATCCCTCTTGCAAGTGGTGATGCCGTTGAACTTAATCCCTGTATGCATCGCCGCCTTCAGTGCCTGAATGTGCCATGCCGTTACTGATAGATCGACGTGCGACTTACTAGAAAGGTCGTAACTGTAGCCCCAGCCACCGTTTTCATGCTGGTTCGCGATGATGAAATCGACGGCCTTGGTCGTGACTTCAGGAAGATTCGGGACATTGATGCTGAGCTGCTTGCAGAAGGTCGTGGCCTCGCACATGGCGTAAGTGGCTATTGAGTGCTCGTAGGGCCAGCTTTTGTTCCCTAGGCTTTGAGAGAGCTTTCCTTCGTTGCCCATACCGAGATTTACGAGCCAGACGATGCCCTTGAGGCAAGACTCACCGTATTTTTCTGATTGCGGTGTCTCGCAGCGACCGAGATAGGCGAGGATGGCAAAACCGGTCATCGCCGCTTTGTTATTACTTCCCCAAGAACCGTCCGCATTCTGAGTCGCTTTTAACCATTCAAGGCCTTTCTCTACAGTTTCTTCAGTTTCAGGTAATCCACCCATTTCTTGGACACGAGCCATCCTGTCTGCTTTTGAGCACCGCTTCCGCATGGTCGCAGGAATAGAAGCAAATCCTCCGCCTCCGAGACCATCACCTGCTGTTCCCCAGCCACTTCCAAAATCATCGCCATCTCCAAACTCTGCGACAGGAGAAGTAACCTCCACTTCCGGCACCGGGATTGAGGTCTGCGAGGGGGTGGTCGATGCGATCACCTTAACCTGACTGTTCGGAGGAGCCGAAGGCTTACGCTGAATCTGGTTCTGAACCTTTTTTTCCTGAACTTGATCGTCATCGATGCTGTTCGATTTGTAGGTGACGATCGCTGGCACTTCTTTGCTGATGTTGGGAATCAGGAAAAAGCCTAGAACCAGTGCGATTAGGACTATCACCATGATCGCAACAACGATTGAGGAAATCGTGGAAGTTCTTTTCTGTGCAGCTAGTCGTTTCTGCGCTTCTTCGCTTAAATGTGCGTGGATGCTCATAGGGTTATTGCAATACTAAAGGCCTAATAACGACATGCGAATGAAAATCTTTGAAAATTTTACCATTTTTATGCGATTGCATTGAACTCAAGTCTCTGAAAGTTCCGTTAAAAGATTCCTACAGCCATCCTCCATGAGGTCGATCACATGGGCGAATCCAGCGTCTCCGCCATAGTAGGGATCAGGGATGCGCTCCGCCTCATGCTCTGAGAGATAATCCACGAAAGGCTTGATGCGCCCTCCGAAATCGCCGTTCCGATCCAGCCGCAGGGTATCTGCGAGGTTTTCTTCATCCATAGTTAACAGGAGGTCGTAATGACCTAGATCGCTCTCCCTCAGAGGACGCGAGCGCCCGGAAATCTCGTATCCACGAGCCTCAAGATGCGAGCACATCCTCGAATCCGGCGGATTGCCCTCATGGTAGCCTATCGTTCCTGCGGAATCGATCTCGAAGCGGTCGTCCAACCCTGCGTCCTCCACCATTTTCCTGAAAACGATTTCGGCAGCAGGTGAGCGGCAGATATTCCCCATGCAGATGAAAAGGATACGTTTCATCCGGCTACTGAAATACACAAACTGGCGGCCTGCCAGCGCCAAAGCTCAAAAGGTTAGGGCTACCTCATTTTGAAGAAGGAACCGCGAATGAACGCGAATGGACGCAAATCGATTGCAATTGAATCCTTCGAATGGTCCGCTTTACGCCGGTATCCCGACTATCGTCACCTACAATGGGTCAAACTTTGCGAATTTGGTGCCTTTGAAGTACAAATATCCACTCTTATTCGCGTCTATTCGCGTCCATTCGCGGTTGATAATCCAAAACGAGGGAGCCCTGTCAAAAGGTCGAGCCAATGGCGAAATGGAATGTGCCGGACGGTTCGCCGGGATCTTGGGTGAGATTGTATCCGTATTCCAGTCGCACAGGGCCGATGGGAAGATCCAGCCGTATGCCAAGCCCAGCCGCCAACTCCAGATCGCCCTGTTGGCCTGCAATGTAGCCACCATTCACGCCACCCGCATCCAGAAATGCTACCGCCTGCACTATTCCGTTAATCGACCTGCTCAGCTCCGTATTCACCACCCAGCTGAAATCGCCGCCATACGGATCGCCGTTCGCGATGGGGCCTAACTCCCTTTCTGGAAAACTGCGTACGCTTCGAGCGCCGCCATTAAATACGCGAAGATCGATCGGGAGATCATTGATATCCCCCGAAGGCAGCACCAGATGCGCAAAGCCGCCGACACCAAAATACCAGCTATCGGAAATAGGATAATACCAACCGCCATCCAGCCCGAGCTTGGTGTAGGTGTTCGTATCTTTCCCAATTGCCGCGCCTATCTGCACCGGAACGCTGAGATGCCAGCCGGATTTTGGGAGGACGGGGTTGTCCCGATAGTCCCAGGTCTGGATGAATGAAACGCGCGTATGGCTGTAATTGTCATCACCCAACAAAGCAACAGGCAAACCATCGTCGGAAACGGAGACGAAGGAATAACCCAGTAAGACCTGCATCGAATAGTTGTCCGTTATGTCCCATTTCCAGCCGCTCTCATAACCGTTCTCATAGGTCGTGTAGCCTTCGTGGCCCTTGATCAAGGAAAAGAGCCGGTGCGTCCGAGTCACCTCTGTCCCGCGCCACCACGTATCCGTCAGTGTCGTTTCCCCTAGCACTCCCCGCCCACTCAGCTCGATGCCTGAGGAAAATCCGCGCAGCTTTCCTCGGAAATTCCGATCCGTATATTTCGCCCGGAAAAGTGGGCCAATAAATGATGCGACGCCACCTGACAGGGTGATCTCTTTCGCCTTGGCCTCCTGAAAATGGAGCGTCGCATCGATGCGTTTGTTCGCCACCTCGTAGGTCTCCACTCTCACCGACTGGAATGCACCTGTGGCGAGAAGATCCTTCACCTTCTTATTCATCGCCGCCTCATCATACCAATCTCCCTCGAGAGGCTGCATGATCTCTTTCACGCGCTTGTCTTTGGTGCGCTGGAGCCCTTCGGATTTCACATTCAGGAGCTTCACGCGCACACCCAGCTTGATGACAAAATCTGGGTAGTAGCTGTCATAACCAAGCCTGCTTGTCATCGTAATGTCCGCATCTGGATAACCCCGGCTGGTGAAAGCTTCCTCCACCGCAGCTCGCATTCCGTTCACATTTTCCGTGCTCGCCCATTGTCCGATAAATGGCTGCCACGTCGTTGCTGTCCGTTTCACACCACGTCCGTCGGGGCTGAGAACGGTCGGATCTGCGATCTTAAACCTTGGCCCCTGAACGACTTTCACCTGCATATCGACCACCCCAGTCTCGCTGTCGATGTTCTGCTTCAACAAGGTCGCCTCCGCGTTCCAATAGCCTTGAGACTGGAGCTGTCTTGTCACGAAATCCAAGCCAGTCGCAACATCTTCCTCACGAAAAGGCACTGATCCTGCGCCGAAAGGTGTGTCCGACTTGAACGGCGTAGTGAAAGTCTCAGTGAGTGCTTCCGGATCGCCGTCTCCCGTGATCGTCACTTCACCGAGGGAAAGCCGCTGCCCCTCCTCCACGATCAGAGCGATGCGATCCGAAGCCTCGACTCGCCCCCGCACGCTAACTGCATAGAAGCCGTCGTTGTGCAGAATTTCCTCCACCATGAAGGCTGCATCATTCGCTCTCCAAGCGCTCGCATCCTTGCCCTTGATATAAAAAAGTCTGCCTCCGATCAGCGTCAGCACCTCACGCTCGCTCTTGCTCTGCATGCCTACGATCTTCACCTCCGTTTCGGCGGAGAGAGGCACCTGCATCATCAGACAGCACGAGAGCATCAAGCGCCCGCACCATCCAATCACGGTATTTTCAAAAATGCCCATCATCTAAACCTTAGCCTGTAAATTGCCATCACCCTCTGCTCGCCCTGCTCACCCAGCCCTGCCGATATATACCACTTATCGCTCAGCTTGACCCTCGCTGAGTTGAAAGACTCCGAGTCATAAGGATCGTTTTCCGAAAGGCTGAAATCGACGTTGTCCAGCAAACCGAGCACCGGGCGCAGCTGTTTCCCGAAAAGAAACCTGCCGCGCCGCACCTCCTCGATGAGCAACTGCATCGCACGCGAGGTAGCCGCTTGAGAATCCTCCAGCCCGGACGATGTCGTCCCGGTAGCCAGCAGGGTCATGATTTCGTTTTCAGGCAGCGGCGGCTGCGAAGTCAGTGCGAGCTGTGGATCTGAGGCGCGCCCATAGACGTAAATATCCACTCGGTATGGCCTCGGTTCAGCCGTTCCCCGAATTTCTAAGATAGGGTCGAAACCCGTTTGCGGCGTGAACGTGAGGTTTCCCTCGCGGATCTCCAGTGTGGAAAAAGGAAGCCGTGCCACGACATTATAGAGTCTCACCGTCCCGTTTGGCTTCGGATCACCAAGCTTGCCCTCGATGCGCAATGCGGCATCCACCTTGCCCGTACCGAGATTTCCCCGGATCAGAATGGGGTCGATGGTTTTCACCACCACATTCGCCGTCCAATTATCGAAGGGCGGAGGCACCATGGAGCCGATCTCTGCAGGTGCATCTACGGCAGGAAGCTTCGCTGCGGAGGGTTCAAGGAAAGGCTTACCGATCGGGATCAACTCCATGTCCTTGTAAAAAACACTGTCAATGATTCCGATTTCCCCCGCCACTTTTGCATCAGTGAACCCACCCTTTACGCTCAAATCCAAATTCGCGCGCACGATGATGAACTCATTCCTCACCGCAGGAAGACCGCGACCCTTCACGCTCACATCCAGATCGCCCAAGCCATCGCGTTCTGCGTTCTTCAGGCCCAGTGAGCCATCGATCTTCAGATTCCCCCCTTCCACATCATTGATCCCGCCCTTGATCGTGACCTTCTGAAGGTCTGTCTGCACATCGAGATTGATCCCACTCAGAGCTGGCACCGTATTTCCCTCCATACGAAATTTACCTTCCTTGAGGCTAATATTTCCATCGATCACAGGCGCTCCCACTGTCCCCGCAACCGACATCCGCCCTTCCGCCACACCTCCCAGTTCCTCAGCTCCGGGAATGAGAGATTGGAAACGTGAAAGCTCAATCCTCGGCAGGTTCAGCTCACCTTTGACCTCCGCCGCCTTGATAAGTTCCGGATCTTCCGCCCATTTCTTCGGGAAAAACGGCATCTCCGCCTCAAGTGTCGCTGGCGCATAGTCTGGAGCAATCGCCTCCCCACTCACCTTTGCCACATCATCCTTCGCCTCAATGCGCAGGGTTACATCCATCTTCGGCAGATCCGGCTGTGTCGGCGAGCTGATGTCGCGTAGCTCCACCAAAGTCATTACTTCCGGCTCCGCCATGCTCCCCGCCAAAGTGATCTCTACTTTACCCGTCGCACTCTCATCGATCTGATCCAGCGCAGGCACCCAAGGGCGTAATTTTGAAAGCGCCAAGGTCTCAGTGGAGAGCTTCAGCTCCATCGTCTCGGTATTATTCGCGAGAAACTCATCGAGCTTCGAAAAATCCTCAGGCACCGGCAGTGTTCCTGCTCCCCTCGCAAGCTCCTCCTCACCATCCAGCCAAGTAAATTCCTCAAGCTCCAACTGCCCGCCATCCATCAACGCATCCAGCTTCAATGACTGCCCCTGAGTCTGCACCACCAGGCCATTCATCTCCACCTTCCCCGGCCAAGCATACTCCAGATCGCCCGCCAGAGAAATCGGCTCCCTCGTCTCCTCACCCTCCACCGGTTTAAAATTCACCACACCGTTCATGCCGCTCAACTTGCCTTGGTGGGTGTTCGCCGTGATATCGCCGCTGCCCTCCCATTTCATGGAAAGCACGCCAGTAGCCGGAGTTTCTATGCCTGCACCCTTTATCCATGGCTCCATCCTTTTGCCGTCGAAATCCGTAAACACCTTGGTCGCCTCGTATCTCTTCTCCGCGATGAAATATTTCCCGGAAGACTTCATCCCATCCGCATCTAGATTGCGTAGCGTCGCCAGATCTTCCTCATAATAAGCATTCACCCGGATCGGGGTCGCATCCGCCTCCTTCGCGCTGAGCGTCACATCTCCACCCGCACCTTGAAAGCCATCGCTCAGATCCACCTCCCAGCCACCGGACAACTTGCTTTCGGGAAACTCCGAGAAATCCATCCCGAGGTCGAACTTCCCATCCAACGCATTCAGCACCTCCTCCACCTTCGCGATCTCAAGATCCCCGGAAATTTTCTCCACTGAGTATTTCGCCATCTCTTGAGAGAAATCCCTATTGAATCCTCCACCCGCCGAGATCCGAATTTCCGAGCCAAGGGCATCCGCAACTAGCTTCGCAGAAAACGCCCCGTCCTCCAGCACCACACCCACCGAGGCAGTCGCCACATCCCACTCATCATAGGAGAAATCCTCAACATAGAGCTCCGCCGTCCCCACACCCTGCTGCCAGTCTGGATAAATTTTCTCTAGCCCCAACGCCAGCGACTTGAGCTTCCCCTTAACCGGTATCCCCAGCCCAAAGCCACCCAGCAATTTTCCAAAATCGAGCTCACCCTCGATCATATCCAGCCGCACATCGCTGATGCCCTTGCCGACATCGAACTGCAATACTGAATCGCCCAAGCGCACCTTCCCATTCGCCGCGATCTCGCCATTTTCAGGCAGGAAAACCTCCACATCCCTCACACCCAGCACTGGCAACAGATCCAGCCGCTCCACCGAGAATTTCTCCGGATCCCACACCAATCTCGCATCCTGCGGCCGCAACGTCCTCCCCTCACTATCCGTAATCATGCCCAACTCCAGCCCGATCAGATCCTCTCCCACCTTGTGCGAAAGCCCGCTCTTCGCGATCCCCACCACCAGCTCGCCTTCCTTCTTCACAGAAACACTCACCTCCTTGATGTCGAGATCCAGCCCAAGGATCTTTTCCCGCACCCCGTTTAAAGTCTTCCCAAGCTCCGCGAAATCCACCGGAGGTTTCCCCTCTTCCTTCGGCGTCTCGATCAATCGGATATCCGCATGCACACCCTCGCCGGAAATACCGCGCACCTTCCCTTTGATAACCTCCAGCACCCGGTAATCGGTCTCTAGCTTGTCAATCACCAGTCGCTCCAGTGCTCCTTCCGTCCGGATATCCAGATCATACACCTTAACACCGCCCAACAAAGTCCCGCCGAAGCTCAAGCCGTCCCCCACATTTTTCTCCCCGAGAAAATGCACCGCCACCTTCGGAGCCAACCACCGATAGCCGGGCCCGTTCAGCCACGTCAGGAACACCAAAAGCACACCGAGGCACACCAAAAGGAAGATTCCCAGATGCTTCAGGCATCCACCCTTCGCCTTAGACGTTTCCTTTATCTTTTCCTCCTCGGCTTTGCTCACTAGCGGAGGCTAGCCCACCTTTAGGAGAATACGAAAGGAAGTTATGCAATCAAATACTGATGGCATAACCAAATCCACCATGCCTTGGGTCACTCTCCCACCATCGGCGCGTCCTTCTTCTTGTAGGTGCTCTGCACGTAAACCTCGCGCAGCTCCTTCATCCCGATCTCGCATGGGCTCTGCGCCATGAGATCTGCTCCCTTGTTGTTTTTTGGGAAAGCGATCACCTCGCGGATGCTGTCCTCTCCGGAAACCAGCATCGCAATGCGGTCGAGACCCAGCGCAAGCCCGCCGTGCGGAGGCGCACCGAAGCGGAATGCATCGAGAATATGGGCGAACTTAATCTGCTGCTCCTCGGGAGAAACGCCGAGAGCCTCGAACATCTTCGCCTGGAGATCCTTTTCGTGGATACGGATCGATCCACCGCCCAGCTCGTAGCCGTTCAGCACCACGTCGTAAGCCTGCGCACGCACGTTCGCGAAATCTCCGCTCTCCAGTTTGCCGAGGTCATCGGCATGAGGGCGGGTGAAAGGATGGTGAACCGCCACCCACTCGCCGCTTTCCTCATCCTGCGCAAGCAGCGGGAAATCGACGACCCAGAGGAAATTGAATTTGTCCGAGCCTTCGTTCAGCCCCTGCATCACCGCGCACTCGGAGCGCACGCGGCCGAGGATGGTTGAAACACTCTCACGCGAACCTGCTGCAAAGAAAACGATGTCGCCCTCCTCCAGATTCATCTTCGCAGTGACAGCAGCCTTTTCCTCCTCGGAGAAAATCTTCCACAGCGGGCTCTTGTATTCGCCGTTCTCCAGCTTGATGAACGCGAGGTTCTTCACCGGTAGACCTGCCTGCACGGCGATCTCATTGAGACGGTTCATCTGACCCGTGGTGATCGTCGCGAAGCCTTTCGCATTGATCGCACGAACCACGCCGCCGCCTTCGAGCACGCCTTTGAAAATCTTGAACTCCGTGGCCGCGAATACATCCGCAAGGTCGGTGATCTTAATGTCGAAACGCGTGTCCGGCTTGTCGGAGCCATAGACATCCATCGCTTCTGCATAGGTCATGCGCGGGAATTCCTTCGCAATATCCACATCCAGCCCCGCCTTGAACATCGCACCGAGCAGGCCTTGCACGAGTTTGATGATGTCCTCCTGATCCACAAAGCTCGCCTCAAGGTCGATCTGTGTGAACTCCGGCTGGCGATCCGCACGAAGATCCTCATCGCGGAAGCAGCGTGCGATCTGGAAATACTTCTCCACACCCGCCACCATCAGCAGCTGCTTGTATTGCTGTGGCGCTTGGGGAAGCGCATAGAATTTTCCCGGATTCAGACGCGAAGGAACCAAGAAATCCCGCGCACCTTCCGGAGTCGGGTTCGAAAGGATCGGTGTCTCGATTTCATAAAAACCGGAATCATCGAGGTAACGTCGCGCTGCAGAAGTGATCTTGCTGCGCTGGCGGATGTTCTTCGACATGCGCGCGCGACGCAGATCGAGGTAACGGTATTTCATCCGCAGATCTTCGTTGGAAAGTTCCTTGTCGAGCTGGAACGGAAGCACGTCCGCCTTGTTGATGATTTTTAAATCCGACGCCACGATCTCAATCGCCCCTGTCGCCATCTTCGCATTCTCCGCACCTTCCAGACGCTTCGAAACCTTACCAATCACCTGCACCACATCCTCTTCACGAAGATTATGAGATAGCGTAGCAGCGTCGGCATTCTCCTCAGGGCGGAAAACGCATTGGGTCAGACCCTCGCGATCCCGCAGGTCGATGAAAATCACCCCACCATGATCCCGCGCCGAGTTCACCCAACCGATGAGGGTGACGGTTTGGTCGATGTGGGATTCGGAAAGTTCGTTGCAATGATGGGTACGCATGATGGTGATGTAGGGAAGATATTTTAACCGCAGATGGACGCAGATGGACGTGAATGAAAACTTTGGTCAGTCCTTTTTGCGTTGGATGAAATTTTGGGTGGAGGCGACGACGCGGCGGAATTCGAGTTTGGATTGTTTGAAATTGAGGATGAGGCCGACGGGCAATCCGGTGACTTTTAGATAATTAATCATCTGGCCAATTTCGTGATCGGTGATGCGCTCGATGACTTTGGTATCAACGATCACCTTATTGAAGGCGATAAGATCCGGAATGTATTCCGCAACCTGTTTATCCCGGTATGTGATCGGATAGCGGGGTTGCTGGAGGTATGGGATGTCGCGATGTTCGAACTCCACAACCAGAGAATTTTCGTAGGGTTTTTCATGATATCCATGTCCGATGTCGTTCAAAACGGCAAACGCGCATCCGATGATGGTATCGGTTTCCTGTTTGCATGGGTAATCTGCGTTCATCTGCGTCCATCTGCGGTTATTTCCTCTTCAAGCAATCAGCGGCCCGTCAGGCTCCATCAGCCGATCCAGCATCCAATCCACTAAGGCACCCGCCTCGCAGCTTTCCTCCGTCCGGCTTGCCAAAACCTTGATTTTCACCAGCGGAAATTCCTCGCCGATGATCACCGCAAACCTCGCTCCGCTCTTCTCCGCCGCTTGGAATTGCTTGTTCACCTTCGCGTCCGAGAGCGGGAGATCCACTGCAATACCCGCATTGCGAAGTGCCGTCACGAGAAGCAAAGCCTCGCCCCGCATCGCAGGATCCGGGATCACCATGTAAGCCTCGCAGCCTGCCGCATTGCGCTGGAGCCACACTTCCATCTGCATCGCTGCGTGCGGCGTCTCCTCGATCAGGTTGCGGATCACGTAGTCGCCCATCGCGAAACCCGTCGCCGGCATGTCCACAGCTCCGTTTGAAATCGTACCCACCAGCGTGTCATACCGACCACCACCCGCTACCGCCCGCATCGACTTGGTCGAGTCAAATACCTCGAAAACCACGCCGGTGTAGTAAGCAAGCCCGCGCACGATCGAAAGATCGAGTTCCACGAAGCCACCCAATCCACGCGCTTGGAGGTCTTTCAGGATCTCCTGGAAAGTCCCCTCGGCATCCTCCGGATTCGCCACGAAATCGTTCACTTCAGTCAGCGTCGCGCCGAATTTCGAAAGCTTCTCCTCCAGCACCTCCGGCTTCTCGCGCTCCAGCTTGTCCACCAAATTGAGGAAATCCGGCATCGCCTCTTCCGTGACGCCCCGCGCCTCGGCAAATTTCACCCACGCATTCCTGTCGGAAACACGCACCACAAAATCCCCCTGCACGAACCCGAATGACTGCATCGTCTGGATCGCCAGCGCAATGAGCTCCGCATCCGCTCCCGGCCCTGCTTCGCCGAGAATATCGACATTGAACTGATGAAACTCACGCCCACGCCCCTTCTGCGGCTTCTCATAGCGGAAGCACTGCCCAATCTCGAACCACTTGAGCGGCTTCGGATACGCCCGCTGCTCCGCTGCTGCAATTCTTGCCAGCGATGCCGTAACTTCAGGCCTCAAGGTCACATCACGCCCACCCTGATCCTCAAATCGGAACAACTGCGAGGAAAGCTCACCGCCGGATTTCTTCAAATAAAGCCCGGTGTCCTCAAGGATCGGTGTTTCATACTCCACATACCCGCAGCGCCGGGCGACCTTGCGCCATGTATCAAACAGATAATTGCGCACCGCACACTCTCGTGGGGTGAAATCTCTGAATCCTGGTAATGCTTGGAATGTCTGTCCTGCCATAGCGCGGGGCGCGACAATGCACACCCACTCCCCTTAATCAAGCCAAAGTCCCCGTCATCCACCTCCCCCGAGACCCTTCTTCGCAACTTTTTCCCATTTCCGTCCAAAAAACCCTTGCAACAAATTCCCCAGTCAGCTTTCTTTCCGCCCGCACCGCGACCAACGACCCGTTCGTCTATCGGTTAGGACTCCAGGTTTTCATCCTGGCAAGAAGGGTTCGACTCCCTTACGGGTCGCCATCTCATGGTAAAATAAGCCTCCGATCAGAGCTCCGCTCCCCGGAGGCTTTTCCATTTCCCCAATAAACCTCAATTGTGACTCCCCAGGAAAAAGTCGCCGCCATCGCAGGCAAGAAAGGCGCAGGCTCAATCGCCGCCCTCACCTGCTATGATTATCCTATGGCGCGCCTGCTGGATGAGGCGGGCATTGATGTCCTCCTCGTCGGCGACTCACTCGGCATGGTCGTCCTCGGCTTTCCAGACACCACCCACGTCACACTTCCCCACATCCTCCACCACTTGGAGGCCGTCGTCCGCGCGGAGCCAAAAGCTCTCGTCATCGCAGATCTTCCCATCAATACCTACGCGACCCCGGAACAAGCCCTCGAAACCGCCCGCACCCTTTTCGCCGCCGGAGCCGATGCCGTAAAGCTCGAAGGCGGCATCCGCCAAGCGGAAAAAGTCCGCGCCATCACCGCCGCAGGCATCCCCGTCTGCGGCCACCTCGGCATGTTGCCCCAACGCGTCCTCGAAGAAGGCGGATATCGGAAAAAAGGCAAAACGCCCGAGCAAACCCGCGAAATCCTCGCCGGAGCCACCGCTCTCATCGAAGCCGGTGTATTCGCCATCGTCCTCGAATCCCTCACCCCCTGCTCCGCAGAAAAAATCACCGCCGCCATCCCCGTCCCTACCATCGGCATCGGCTGCGGAGAAACCACCTGCGATGGCGAAATCGCCGTCGTCACCGACCTCCTCGGCTCCTACCCATGGTTCGTCCCCCCCTTCGCAAAACCCGAGGCAAACCTCTCCCAAAACACCTTGCAAGCCGCCAGCGCCTACATCTCCCGCGTCCGCAGCGCAAAGGAACACGGACTTTAGTCCGCCCTCTTCCTTGAGGTTTAAAGTTTAAAACTTAAAGTTTCGTGCTTCTCTACCTCCACATCCCCTTCTGCCACCGCATCTGCCCCTACTGTTCTTTCTACAAGCACACCCCCGGCAGCACCCCCATCGGCGAATTCGTAGAAGCCCTCACCCTCGAGGCAAAACACCGCACCAACGCAAATTCAACGTTCAATGTTGGAAGTTCAACGTTCGATGTTCCCACCAGCATCTACCTAGGCGGCGGCACCCCCTCCATGCTTTCCCCAAAGCACCTCACCGACCTCTTCACCTCCCTCAAGGAAACGCTAAACCTCTCCGAAACCACCGAGATCACCCTCGAAGCGAACCCCGCCACCTTCGACCTCAAAAAAGCCGAACTCTTCAAATCACTCGGCGTCACCCGCGTTTCCCTCGGCATCCAGTCCTTCGAGCCACACGTCCTCGAAACCCTCGGTCGCGAGCACTCCCCAGAACAAGCCACCGAAGCCGTCCACACCCTCCGCGCCGCCGGCATCCCCTCGGTGAACATCGACCTCATGTTCTCCATCCCCGGCCAGTCCCTCGCCGATTGGGAAAACACCCTCCGCCACGCCGTTTCCCTGAAACCAGATCACATTTCCGCCTACAACCTCACCTACGAGGAAGACACCGCCTTCTTCGATTCCCTCCAGAACGGCACATACAAGGAAAACGAAGACCACGACGCCGACCACTACCACCTCGCCGAGAAAATCCTGACCGACGCAGGCTTCGACCACTACGAAACCTCGAACTACGCCCAACCAGGCCACCACTCTCGCCACAATCAAGGCTACTGGCAGGGCAGCGACTACCTCGGCCTCGGCCCCTCCGCCGTCTCCACCATCGCTGGAGTTCGCGAGAAAAACATCCCAGACACCGCCGCCTACGTCCGCCAGGTAAAATCCATCGGCCACGCCATCCACGAGACCGAAGCCCTCACTCCCGCCCAGCGCCGCATCGAGCTCATCGCCCTCGGCCTCCGAACGACCGCAGGCATCCCCCTCGAACTACTAGATTCACAGTCGCGGGAAAAAGCCGGCAACCTCGCATCTGAAAATTTACTCACCATCACCGGAAACCGCCTCCACCTCACCGCACTAGGAAGACCCCTCGTCGATCCCATCGCCGCAGAGCTGATCTGAACGCAGGTTCAAAACTCTGCACCGGAGTAAATCCCATCCATCCGCCTGTCCACAATCACATGCGCATCCTTCCTGCGGATGCGTGATCTCCAAGACTGCCGCAAGAAGAATAAGGAGAAGGGTCCGTCCCAGCCCACGCGAAGAATCCAGATTTGCATCGGCTTTTTGAAAAGACTCATCCTCCGCTAGAGCCGGGACGGACTCTTCTCCCTACCGCTTCCCCAGCACCTTCTCCAGCAGCCCCACCATCACGCTGCCCGCCGCTTTACCCGTCTCCAGCACCTCCTCGTGATTCAGCGTCTCCTGCATGCCCGCCGCCCAGTTTGTGAGACATGAAAAACCCGCGACCCGCATGCCCAGCGCCTTAGCCTGAATAGCCTCCAGCACCGTACTCATGCCCACCGCATCCGCGCCGAGTGTCCGCACCATCCTCACCTCGGCTGGCGTTTCATACTGCGGCCCCCGTAGCCCGGCATAGACACCTTCGTTGAGCTTCACGCCAGTTTCCGAAGCGGCTTTGAGAAATTCCGCACGCCAGGCCTTGTCATACACCTCGCTCATATCGACGAACTGCGCGCCCACCAGCGGCGAGGTGCCGGTGAGGTTCAGGTGATCGGAAAGCATCATCCATTCCCCCGGTTCGAAATCACGATTCACCGTGCCCGCCGCATTAGTAAGGATCAGAGAATCCACCCCCTGCTCCGCCATCCACCTGACACCAGCCGTAACCTTTTCCGCGCCATGTCCCTCATAAAGATGCACACGTCCCTTCATCAGGATCGCTTCTTGGTTACCAATCTTCCCGAAAACGAATTTCCCTGCATGACCCGCCACCGTCGAAGAAGCCAAGCCTGCATCAGCGAATGGCACCTCTCGCACCACCTCAACTTGATCCGCCAATACACCCAATCCCGATCCTAAAACTATTCCAATCATTCCTCTTTCTATCTTTTCTGCCCCCCGCCCCACAAGCACCAAGCCCTTGGAAAAATTCAAGAAAGCCCCAAGAATGCTTTGCATAACCTAAATATTTCTTCATGATGTTCCCAATGCGTTTTGCCGCTCTCTTACTGGCACCCCTTTTTGTTATTCCGCTTCTGACACAATGCGGCCCAGGCTCTGCGCCTGATACAAACGCTGTCACCGGCCCCTTCGATAGCCGTGGGAATTACATCGAAGACTGGGTGGACAAGCCTGAGAAGTGGTACAAACCCTCCTCTCCTTCGGAAAAGTCCAAGCCTAAAGAGGAAGCCGCCAAAAACGATCCTCCTAAACAGGAAATCGCCGTGGTGCAGCCTAAGCCTACTGTCACAACTCCCAAGCCGACTCCTCCGAAACCCAAGCCTAAGCCCAAGCCAAAACCGCAAGTGTATTACACGGTTAGCAAAGGCGATACCCTCACCAAGATCGGCAGGAAATACGGCGTAACTGTAAGCGCTCTCCGGAGTGCCAACGGAATTTCTGGCGATCTCATCCGGATCGGCCAAAGACTGAAAATCCCGAAGTGATCTCACCTCCCTCCGCATTTCTCGTGCGAGGTTTCCGGTTGGCAGCATCTTCCGCCCAGCCTATGGGTTTCAGGATCTTTCCTTAGTTTCCCGATCTATGAAAAAACCACGCCTGCTCGTTCTCACCTTAATTTCCCTGAGCTCACTGGTCTGCCACGCAGTGGAAACGATGAACGACAGCCTCACAGTCCCATCTGGAACGAAGGCAATTTCAAGTCCTCTCAACCTAGGCGGGAACAAGCCTGGCCCTCTCGCATTTTATGAAAAGGGCGGAGTTTACGTTTTACCTGCATTGCCCTTGGCGGCACCTGATACCGCGAAGATATCCCACGTCGGATCAGATGGAGGAAATTCAGGATACATCAAATCCCCCGGTTCCACCACCGGGCTTTTTAGTTCGGGCGGATCAATTTATCTCGGAGGCAATGCCAATTTCAAACTCTCCGGAGGGGTTGTAGATAAAGTTAAAATTTTTGCAAAGTGTGGCGTAAGCGATTCCACAGCTATCGCCTTCGCGCTAGGCCTCGATGGGCGAATCTACGGCACCTTTAGCGACTCAGGAATGTCGATAACCGCTACCGATGGAAGCAAAGCGGAGTCAATGAATTCAGGAGCAGTCTTCCGTTTCGAACCCGATGGCACCCGCTTCGAAATCGTCCACCGAGGCCTCATCAACCCTTCCGGCATTGCCTTCAACGAATACGGCGACGCCTACGTCATCGACGCTCCCGCAGGCACTGGCGACAAAGCACGCCTCATCCGCCTCGTCGAAGACGGTGACTCCGGCTGGAACAATTCCTACCGAAAACAAGAGCCCGCCGAGACCCGCTGGATGACCGAAAAGATGTGGGAAACACGCACTGACTCCCAGCCAGCCTTTTCTCTCCCCGCCTCCGCACACCTCACCACTTCACCCGCCGGACTCGCCTACCACCCGGGCACCGGCTTTCTCGAAAATGAAACAGGACGCTTCTTCGTCTGCGACGACACCGGCGACACCGCAAGCTCCGGAGTCGTCTCATTCGGCATCAAGGAAACGCGCGGTGGCGTCCGAGTCATCGACCCAAGACTCATCGTCAGCGGCGTAAAATCCTCCGGCATTGCTTTCGCCACCGATGGCAATTTCTTCTTCACCGATATCGAAGGAGGAAACTTCACTTTCCTCGATCACGAGAAGAACATGCATCTTCCGGAGAAAAACTCCCAAGCTGCCACACTACTCTCGGAAGGCTTCGACCAACGTTCGTCCGAGGAGCTCGCCGCCCTGCTCGGTCACCCGAACTCACGCGTCCGCCTCCACGCTCAGATCTCCCTCACCCGAAAATCGGATGCCATCGAGGTTTTTAAGAAATCCCTAGAGTCCACCGAACTTCTCGCGCGCATCCATGCTATCCACGGCCTTGGCATTATCGCGAGACGTGGATCCTCGCCTACTCCCGGCGAAGAGTTCACCACCCTTCCCGCAAAAGGCATCCGTGAAACTGCAACATCACTTCTCAGCCCCTTGCTGGCCGACCCAAACCCCGAGATCCGCGTTCAGGCACTTCGCGCCATCGTCGATGCTCCGTTACCCGGCGACTCAATCTCACTAGGCACGCTTCTCTTGGACGATTCAGATCGTGTCAGGTTCGCAGCTGCCATCGCCATCGGGAAATTGAAGGCTCTCGGCCAATATTCGGCGGTCATCAATTTCCTCGCGAAAAACAATTCCCGAGATCCCTACCTCAGCCACGCTGGCAGCTACGCCCTCCAGCACATGGTGGACACCGAGCCACAGATCAGCGCGCTCACCGTTTACGATTCCCCTGCAGTCCGCCTGGCTGCCGTCGTTGCACTCCGCCGCATGGGCAGTCTAGAAGTTGTCCGTTTCCTCAACGATACCGATCCCGCCGTCCAAGACGAGGTCATCCGCACCGTGATCGACCTAAACCTGAAGGAGGCATTTCCTATGCTCACCGAGCTATTGGAAAATAGCACGAGGGAGTGGCCGCCCGTCATTCTCTCCATGCTCGAAACGGCAAAGAGAGGCACCCATTAGCGGATCAAATCCTCTTCATAGAGTAACTTAAATCCACTGCGGTTCAGCACCGAGGTCGCAAAATCATAATCCTCCACATGCATCGCGAGCAAAGCCTTGCCATCGGGCCCCGGTAGCAGCGCATACGCGAAATCCACATTCGTTTCCGCCGTCATCAGGATATCGAGGCACTGCACCAGCCCCGGCCCCGCCTCTTTCAGGCAGATCACCACCAGTTGGCAGACCGCATGGGCGATGCCTTTTTCGCAGAAAATCGCCTCCGCTGTTTCCGGATCGGAAAGCACCAGCCTTGCCATCGTCGCATCCCGTGAGTCCTGCACGCTCAGTCCGATCACTTCGATCGCCGAGCCTCGCAGTAGCTTTACCAGCGAAGCGAGCGCGCCCACCCGGTTGGGTAGCATCACGGTGAACTGCCTCACCGGAGATCCACTCTCGGAGACAACTCCCGCATCGCTTTCGAATTCCATGTCCATTGCCTTAGATCAAAGATGCTCAACCCTTCGGCCCCGCAAGGCGTAATGTCCTCACCTCACCCGTGGTCGTATCTTCGATCACAAGCTGACTCGGCCTCACGTCGCTGACAACATATTCCCGCCCATCCTCTGATCTGAATTTCTGCCCCGGCTTCGCCACATAGCGCTCGCCTGTCACCGCATCCTCCACCAAGGCCACCGGATCATGCGCCGATGCCGACCTCCCAGCGATCCACTCACACTTCTGCCCGCTGCCGGTATCCTCTACCTCCACGATACCAACTTCCAACGGCTCAAAGTTATTGAGTTTTCCCTGCTCGGTGCGGCTAAAAACCCTCACCACCACTAGATTCGAACCCGGAATCTTGTCGCCCGCGCCGACCTTCACCTGCTGCGGCTCCGCACCTGACAGATTCAATGTCGCCACACCGCCGGAAACTTCTTTCACCTCCAGAGGAAGCTCACGCTGGCGATAAACACGCATCACAAGCGGCAACTGCGGTGCATCTCCTGTATCAGAAACAACAGGTGAATCATCGGCAGCGTCATTTTCAAGAATAGTGGCAGTTCCCGTTTGACCGGCGATTTCCCCAGTCACTTCTTCCGGCAGCGGAACACGCTTCGGCGCACTCGGATTGCTAACAATTGCCCCTTCAAGACTCTTAACATACATCGCTTGCCCATCACCTCTGGCCTCTCCAACCAAAGCCCCATCGAGCGCGTCTCCTGAAGCATTGTTCTCACCGGGAGGAACCAGACCGATCACATCAGTTGGCATCTCCTCCGCCCCCTCTTCTTCACCCTCGCTCTCAAACGGATCAAGCTCTGCCAAATAATCATCCATCGCTGCGACCACCTCCTCGTCCGACTCTAGCGCCAGCACATCTCCGGTGAATCCCGTGGCGATCATTTCCGCAATTTCCGCGTGCCCAGCTGCGACCGCAAGGCTCTGCGCCGTGGATCCGTCCTCCGTCGTCGCGAAGCGACTCGCGCCGATGTCCATCAGCAGTGCCGCCGCCTCTCCATGACCGTTTTCCGCAGCCAACATCAATGGCGTGCGCCCGTCCTCCATCCTTGAATAAACGGAAGCACCGTAATTCGTCAGCACATCGATCTCCTCGGCATGGCCGCCGAGCGACGCAAGCAGCAGGGCAGAATCAAGATCTTCCCGGTTGAAAGGTGCTAGCTCCTCCACCGCTGCCGCCCTGCCCTTCGTCACAGCCAGCATCAGCGGACTGAAACCATCCACGTCCTTGACCTTCGGATCCGCACCCTGCCTGAGGAGCCATTTCACCATCTTCGGCTTGTCCTCAAGCACAGCGACCATCAGCGGAGTGCGACCATTCGCCCCCACCTCATCCACGGAAAAACCGCGGTTAAGCAAATATTCCCCGACCTCTTCGCTACCCGCTGCAATCGCCGCGTGCATTGCCCCATTTCCTTCCGCATCCAGCGTCTTTTCGTCGAAACCTCCTTTGACCATCTTCTTCATCACCGCCACATCATTGTCGGCAATCGCGCCAAACCATCCCTGCGCCGTCATTTCATACCCCGCCTCCCGCACCTCTGCTGCTGTCGACTCAGATTTCTTCCGGCAACCGACCAGTCCGAGCACAATCCCGAGACAAATGACAATCCTTATAAGATTCATGGCCGTGGATACTACGGATTACTTAAGTATTCAACCCTCAAATTCCATCATCTCAACGATCTGATAAGCGGGCTGGATTTTTTCCGTAAGCTCGTTCTAACCTCCCAAGCAGGCAACTTTTCACCCCACAAATCCCTTTGAATACCGAAAAAGAATCCCAACTCCTCTCCGAAGCCGCCAAATCAAGCGCCCTCGGAAAGTTCTCGATCTACTTCCGCATGTCCGGCCCCGGCTGGGTGCAAGCAGCAGTAACACTCGGCGGCGGCTCGCTCGTCGGCGCGCTCTACCTCGGAGTCATCGGTGGCTACCAGTTCATGTGGCTCCAGCCTCTGGCCATGCTCTGCGGTGTCATTATGCTCGCCGCCATCTCATACGTCACACTCTCTTCCGAGGAACGCCCCTTCGTCGCCGCTAAGAAACACATTTCCCCCACCCTCGCCTGGGGCTGGCTCATCGCCACAATCATCGCAAACATCGTCTTCTGCTCCTCACAGTTCGCCCTCGGCACAGATGCAGCGCAAAACAATCTCAGCATCTTCTCCAAATCTCCCTACGCCATCACTGCCATTTTCGCAGTCGGCAGCCTCACGCTGCTCTGGCTTTCCCGCCGCGAGGGCAAGGCATCCAAAGTCATCGATTACGTCCTCAAAGGCCTCGTCGCCCTCGTCGTCCTTGCCTTCATGGGTGTGGTCATCGTTCTCGCCGCAAAAGGCGGGGTCAACTGGGGCGCGCTTTTCCAAGGACTCATCCCCGACTTCAGCGCCCTTTTCAAGCCCGCCAGCACCTACGCTGATGCCATCTCCGCTACCGGAAATAATTCCGACTACTGGACGAGCTTCATCGCTAACAACCAGCGCAACGTCATCATCGGTGCCTTCGGTTCCGCCGTCGGCATCAACATGACCTTCCTCCTCCCCTACTCGCTCAAAGCAAAAGGCTGGGGGAAAAAACACCGCGAACTCTCACGCTACGATCTCTTCCTCGGACTCTTCGTGCCATTCATCCTCGCCACCTCCTTCCTCGTCATCGCCACCTCGTCCCAGTTTCATGCAAAAAAGGACGGCGTTTACTCCCAAGCCTCCTACGAGAAAGTCGTCGATAAATTACTCACCAAAACAGATCCCGCATTCGACAAACTGAACGCTGATGAAAAAGCCACCGCCCGCGAAGCTCTACCTCAAGCCGACAAAGACCTCGGCGTCATGCTCGCCGAGCGCAATGCCAGGGATCTAGCCACATCGCTCGAACCATTCCTCGGGAAAAACGCCCAGCTCATCTTCGGCATCGGCGTCCTCGCTATGGCCATCAGCACCATGATCGTCCACATGATGATGAACGGCTACGCCATATCAGAGGCCTTCGGAAAACCCGGACAAACCACCCTCTTCATGCTCGGTGCCTCCATGCCCGCCATCACCGGTTTCCTTTCCCCCATCCTCTGGAGCGGCGAGGCAAAAACCGCCCTCGTCGTCCCCGCCGCCGTCATCGCCACCACCCTCCTGCCCATCGCTTATGTCATTTTCCTCCTTTTGATGAATTCCAAGAAAGCCCTCGGCACCGAGCTCCCGCAGCGCCGTAGCCTCATCAATATTCTCATGTTCATCGCCGCAGGCATCGCCACATTCGCATCCATCTGGAGCCTCGTTGGAAAATACAACAACCCTGCTCCATACGAGCACTACTTCGGCCTCGTCGGCCTCATCGTCCTCCCCCTCCTTGCAATCATCGGAATTACCGGCTTTGTGAAAAGAAACCGTATCTGATCCTGACCCTCAACACACACCTACACACTATAACTACATGAAATTCGGAATCATCGGAGCAGGCATGATCGGCCGCTTCCACGCAAAAGCCATCACAGACATGGCAAACGGCACCCTTCACTCCGTCCTCGACCGCAGCCCAGAGCGCGCCGACGAACTCGCCGCAGAATTCGGCATCAAGGCCTACTATGACATCGACGATTTCCTCGCCGACCCTGAGCTGGAAATCGTCACCGTCGGCACACCCAGTGGCGCCCACCTCGACCCGACCCTCGCCGCCCTCAACGCCGGAAAACACGCCATCGTCGAGAAACCTCTAGAAATCACCACCGAGCGCGTCGACCAACTCATCGCCGCCGCCACAACAAACGGCAAAACCCTTGCCGCCGTCCTCAACCGCCGATTTCACCCCGGCATGAACGCCTTCAAAAAAGCCGCAGACGCCGGCCGTTTCGGCACCCTCGCCTCCGCATCCGCCTACATCAAATGGTTCCGCGATCAGGCGTATTACGATTCCGCAGGCTGGCGCGGCACCTGGGCACTCGATGGCGGCGGCGCCCTCATGAACCAATCCATCCACACCGTCGACGCCCTGCTCCACCTCGCCGGACCCGTGAAATCCGTGCAAGCGAACACCGTCTGCCTCGCCCACGAGCGCATCGAAGTCGAGGATCACTGCGTTGCCGTCCTGGAATTCGAGAACGGCGCACGTGGAGTCATCGAGGCCTCCACCTGCTGCTGGTCAAAAGACGGCCACCCCGCCCGCGTCCAACTCTCAGGAACCAAGGGCTCCGTCTTCCTCGCTGATGAATCCTTCGAAACCTGGGACTTCGCCGAAGAAACCCCAGAAGACGACCAAATCCGCGCAACACTCATGAAAGGCCAAGAGGCAGGCCTCGGTGCCAACGACCCCACCGCCATCAACACCTACCAGCACCAGCGCAACTTCGAAGAAGTCGTCAACGCCATCCACGAAGGCCGCGAACCCATCACGTCTGCCGCCGAAGCCCGCAAACCCGTCGCCCTCATCGAGGCCATCTACCGTTCCGCCGCCCAGGACGGCAAAAAAATCACCCTCTAAAACCACAGAGACACAGAGAACACAGAGTTAATCCTGCAAAGTTCTCAGGCCCCCTAACCAAAGCCTCTGTGTCCTCTGTGACTCCGTGGTAACATTCCCTTCCCCATGAAATTCACCGGATTCGCCGACGAAGCCTCCCGCGACCTCTCCCAACAAATCGCCGCCACTCAAGAAATCGGCTGGAGCGCCATCTCCACCCGCACCATCGGCGGCAAAAACATCCACGAAATTCCCGAGGACGAGTTCCAAGCAGCCGCCGACCAGCTCGACGCCGCAGGTATCACCGTCCCAGAATTCGGCTCGCTTATCGGCAACTGGGCGAAACCCATCTCCTCAGATTTCGCCATCACCCTTGCCGAGATCGAGCGCGCCATCCCGCGCATGCACCGCCTCGGCACCAAGCTCATCCGCATCATGTCCTACGCCCAAGAGCCATGGGGTCAGGATCAGCACGAGCAGGAACGCTTCCGTCGCCTGCGTGAAATCGTTTCCCGTTTCTCCGACTCCGGCATCACCGCCCTCCACGAAAACTGCATGAACTGGGGCGGGTTTTCCCCAGAGCACACCCTCCGCCTCGTCGAAGAAGTCCCCGGCCTAAAACTCATCTTCGACACCGGCAACCCCGTCTTTCAGAAAAACCGCTCCAAACCCTCACCCGACGGCACCTTCCCCTGGCAGGACTCTTTCGAATTCTGGGAAAAAACTCGCGAACACACCGCCCACATCCACATCAAAGACTGCCTCAACCCCGTTTCCGACGATGTCGAACCCGAATACGTCATGCCCGGCCTCGGCCAAGCCAAAGTCCGAGAAATCCTCGCCGATGCAAAATCACTTGGCTACGACGGCTGGATCGCCATCGAGCCACACGTCGCCACCGTCTTCCACGCCGCAGACCCCACCGCCGTTGATTGGACGCAGTGCTACGACTCCTATGTGGAATACGGCAAAAACCTCGAGAAATTGACCTCAGGAATCTGAACAAATCGGCTGCACCGTGCCGCTAAAGGGTTATCTTGACCGCAATGTCAGCGATAGAAGTCTCCCAAACCGACTCCCCGGCAGCCACCGCATGGCGCGCGTGGCTGGAGGAGCACGCCCCGAAACTTTTCCTTTTCGCCAGAAATCAGACCCGTAGCCACGAAGACGCCCAAGACGTTCTCCAAGACGCCATTGTGAAGCTCGTGGGCAAAATCCGCGACGGTGAATTCGTCGGCGGCCAAGAAGCATGGCAGCCCTACCTTTACACCACCATCCGCAGGCTCGCGATTGATCTCTCTCGCAAGGATGACAGGCGCAAACGCCGTGAAGACAATGTTTCCGCCGATATCGAGTCGGAGCAATTCGAAGCCTTCCACCCGTGGTTCGACAACGACGGTGGTGACGACGAGACTCGCGACCAGCTCGAGGATGCGCTCAAAAACCTGCCTCCCAAGTTCTCCGAAGTCATCATCATGAAGGTCTGGGGCGACCGCACTTTCGCCGAAATCGGCGAAGCTCTTGAAATTTCTCAAAACACAGCGGCCTCTCGGTATCGCTATGGTCTTGAAGCTTTGAAACGAGAACTCGCTACCGCCCGCCGCCGTGGCGACCTCTCCATCTAAAAATCCTTTCCTCGCAACCACTCGAAATTATTTCATATGCAAAAAATTCCATCCAGTGAAGAACAGCAACTCAGCAAGCTTACGCCTGCGGCACTCGATGATGGCTTCCTTGCCAGACTCACCGCCAGCGCCGAAGGCA
The DNA here is from genome assembly GCA_030725745.1 of Akkermansiaceae bacterium. Taxonomy (GTDB): domain Bacteria; phylum Verrucomicrobiota; class Verrucomicrobiia; order Verrucomicrobiales; family Akkermansiaceae; genus Luteolibacter. The sequence goes on along the minus strand of JANRFH010000022.1, from coordinate 6,158 downwards.
CCGCAGCTCAACTGTCTCCTGAAGAAATGGATTTTGAGGCCAGCCTGCGCCGCATGAAGCCGCGCAACGTTCCCTCCGCGCTTAGTGCCTCCTTGCTCGAAACCCTCTCAACAGCACCCTTCGCTGTGGATGAAAAAATCGTCCTTTTCAATGGCAAGAGCCGCACCGGAACAACGAGCAAAAAAAGCAACATCTTCCGATTCAACATTGCAGCGGCGGCGGCAGTCGCCTTGCTTGGATCCATCGCCGCGTTCATGGTTCCCCAAAATGGCGGAGACGCTCCGATCATCGCCGGCAACAGCTCATCTACCTCGCTCGAAGAGGTAGGAGTGCCTTACGTTCCGCCCATGGATAACATCAATCTCTCCACCGCATCTTTTGACACCCCCCTAGACGAGGCGAGTGATGAGGTTGTCATCTGGAGCTACCCCATGCAACCGCAGCGCATCATGCGTCCCACTTTCTTCGATGAAAATGAAGGCGCAAACAACTCGAATACGAAGCAACTTCACAGGCAATACGGACTCATCCCCGTAAGTAACGACTGAAAATCCCGGAACAATTCCGGCCTTTTACTACGCTTATCGTATATAAAAGGAAATCATGAAGAATAGACTCACCATCTTTTCGGCAACTGGCATCGTAGGCGGCCTGACAGTATTCAGTTTCACAACTGCGCTTGCCATCGAGCCTCCGCCCGACGAATCGAAGCCGCCCGCAGCACTTCTCGGCGACACCATGGAAGCGCCCGGCATCAACACTCCGCCAAAAGCCCGCGAATCCGCAGCTTTCCTCGGAGTCGCCACTGCCGAGGTGCCAGGGATCGTTTCCGACCACCTCGGTATAGACGCAGGAACGGGCGTAATCATCAGCACCGTCAGCCCGGGCAGTCCCGCCGAAAAAGCCGGCCTCTCAGTAAACGACATCATCACGGCAGTAGATGGCAACGTTATCACGGGGCCAGATCACTTCAGCATGACCATCGGCGGCAGCAAAGTCGGCGACCGCATTGCCATGGATCTCATCCACAAGGGAAAACCGGCAAAGGTGGAAGTCACGCTCATCGAGCGTCCTACAGAAAAGGATTCAGGGGTCATGAAGCAGCCATTCCTCGACGGACTTCCGAAAGCCCAAGCAGATCGCTTGCGCGGACTGCTCGAAGAAAACCTCCGCTATTTTGGCGACGATAATTTCGAAGGGATGATGCAACCCGGATTTGAAAATAATTTTAGGGAAATGCGCGATCAACTCTGGCGCGGACTAGATAATGAATCCGGCAACACTTCCGGTTTCAGCCAAAACTCCACCATCCGCCTCATGGATCAGGAAGGCTCCGTAGAAATTAAATCAAGCGACGGAAGCACAAGTGTAACCGTGCGTGACACCGACAACACCATCGTATGGGAAGGCCCGTGGGACAGTGATGAAGACAAAGCCGCAGCTCCGGAGGGCATCCGCGAACGCATCGACAGGGTGGGCGCAGGAAAAGGCTTCAATTTCCGCTTCGGAACCTTAGGAGACTAGCTCCTATCGATGCCCAAGCTGGGTCTTAATGCCGTTGATAATGACTTCTAGATCGGAAGTCTTGCTGACAAAAGGCAGTCCACCTTTCATCTGGAGCTCACCCGGATCATTGGGATTTTCCTCCACCAAAGCAGTCAACATTAGCACGGGCATTCCAGAGAGCTGTGGATCGGAGCGCAAGGCACTGACGACGTCCCCTCCGTCCATACGTGGCATAACAAGGTCGATCACACAAATATCTGGAAGGAATCTCTTCGCCTCAGTCAATGCCTTGGTCGGGTCGTTGATCTTACTCACTTCATAGCCAGATTCTTCTAGGTTCTCCGCGAGGAGTTCCGTGAAATCCACCTCATCATCTATCAGCAGGATCTTGGGTTTTGTCATCATTGCCTCATGTTCGTAAATTCAGGGATGACAGGCAAGGTTTCAGTTCAATCGTTTTCCACCCGGAGAGACAGGGTCGCCATCGCTCCCTTGCCATCTGGGCGGTTAGTGAGCGTCATTTCACCGCCATGAAGATCGGCTATTTTCCGGGCGACAGTCAGGCCTAGTCCTGTTCCTTTGCCAGTAGGCTTGGTGGTAAAAAATGGATCGAAAAGCTTGCCCAATGCTTCCTCAGGAATCCCTTTGCCGGTATCCGTGACGATGATCTTCACCATCTTGTCGCCCTCCCTCATTCGTTCCCTAAGGCGCGATCCTTCGTCATGACCTACATTTGACATACTCATAAGCTTGGCCTTCACCGTAAGCGTTCCGCCACCATCCATCGAGTGCATCGCATTGATGAAGATGTTCACCAGCACCTGCTCGATCTTCGTCTGATCCGCCTGCACTTCGGGAAGTTCCGCATTCTTCGAAAACATGACCTCGATACCAGCCTCCTTGAGCTGGTATTCAACAAGCTCCAGAGACTCCCGAATCAGAACATTCGGATTGATGCGGGAAAATTCCAATCGTCTGTCCGATGAGTAATCAACGAGACCCCGAACGATTTTTTTCGCTCGGTCGATGCCCCGTTTCATTCGCTCGATAGTTTCCTTTCCTTTCACATCATCATCAGGAAGGCGGCGAGCGAGGAGCTCAAGCCCCATACCGATCATTGCGAGCGGGTTCTTCACCTCATGGGCAACGCCAGCCGCCAGCCGTCCGACCGATTCCATTTTTTCCGCCTGGATGAGCTGTTCGTGGGCTTTGGTGAGGTTGTCGTAGGTATCCATCAGCTCCTTGTTCAGGTTCTTGAGTTCTTCCTCTGCTTTCTTGCGCTCGGTGATATCCGTGGAGATTCCCCCTACCGCGTAGATCGTTCCGTCGAGATCCCGCATTGGGAACTTCACCGAAACGTAGGCACGATCACCCTCACCCAAGTTCAGCACCTCATCGAACTGTACGGGTTCGCCCTTCTCGAAGACAAGCGCGTCGTTTTCCTGAAGCCCCTTAGCCACTTCCTCGTCTTTGATAATCTCTAGATCGGTTTTCCCTACCACATCCTCTGCCTTCACTCCAAAGAGATCCTCATACCGACGGTTTACCATCAGATACTGACCTGCACGCGATTTTGCATACATCGGCGAGGGGCTGTTATCCACAATCTCTTGCATGCGGTGCTCCGTGCGCCGGACTGCTTCTCGCGCCCTTTCCTGCTCGGTGACATCGCGGTTGATGCCGAGTATTCCCGAGACTTTCCCCTCACGGTTCCTCACAGGTACCTTGGTGGTGATGAGGTGACGGTACTCCCCATTCGCCCTCCTCGAAATACGTGCGGGACTAGTTACGGTTTTCCCAGCCTCCATGATTTTTGTGTCTTCCGCTAGAAACGCTTCGGCATCTTCCTTGGGGAAAAAGTCGAAGGGCGTTTTGCCCTCCACCTCCTGTGGATCCTTAATACCCACCAAATCTGCAAGCGCACGGTTCACTACGGTGTATTTCCCATGTGGATCCCGGATATAGATGCTGTCTGGAATGCTATCTAAAAGCACTCGGAGGGTGTTACGCTCCATTTCTAGGCTGTGCTGCGCCTCGATCATTTCTGTCACGTCACTGGAAATACCGAAGGTGCCAATGATACGCCCATCCGCATCTCGGAAGGGAAGTTTCGAACTCAGCACCCACTGTTCACCCCCTCCCGGAGAGTTCCGTTCCTCGATGTATTTCTCGTGCCCCTCCCCCGTCTCAATCACATCCAACTCGTCTTGGCGTTTCTTCTTCGCAAGATCCGCATCGAAATAATCCACGTCGGACTTGCCGATAATGTCCTTCACTGATTCTGCACCCATCAGCTCTACCATCGCTCGGTTCACTTGTAGGAATTTCGAGTCTCGGTCTTTGAAATAGATGTAAGATGGCACGTAATCCATCAGGGCATTAAAATAATGACTGAGCTCGTCTCTTTCTCGACGCATTTTGCGCAGCTTCTGTCGGGATTCGTAGAGTTCCAGCCTCGTGTTCCCCGTAGCGCCTACCATGGTCATCAGCAGCAATAGACCAGTTCCGAGCAATACCCATTTCACCGAGCCTGCTATACCCTCTCCGACTGCTAGCGCGACGATGATAAGAGCCAAGGCAGCCCCAATAAGGACATGTAGTCGGTCTTTGGATAGGGTCATCCCACCATTCAAACAAATTTGAAGAATCTGGCGAGTTGTTTGTCCTTATGCGAAAAACTATTCGGCGGCGGATGTGATCTCTCTGTGGATGAACTCCATTTTGGTGATCACCCTTTCGCTCAGGATGAATGGGTAGAGATCACCTGAGCCAATGCTCCGCCCCAGTTCATTGAGCCTGAAAGTGGTGGAAAGCCAAAGATTGATCGTTTGCCGGAAGTCGGTAGACGTACCGTAACCAGGCTGAGAATTGAGACCTACAGCGTGCGATGTTTCCACAACGTCCCTCATGTGTAGGAAATGGGCAAAGGTCTCCGCCCAATCCTCCCATGGATGCGCTGAGGCATATTTTGAAATGAAGTCGCCCCTCCAGTCGTTGAATTCGCCTTTCGCATAATGCGATTCCAATGCCGCTTTGTAATTCTGTGTTTCATCGCCAAAAACGGAACGGAAGTCAGCCTGGCGACCGCGGTCAGCGATCAGTCTATCCCAAAAATAGTGGCCGATCTCGTGCCGGAAGTGCCCTAGGAGAGTGCGGTAGCCCTCCCCCATTTGCTGTTTCCTTGCTGTCCGTATCGCATCATCGGCCTCGGCAAGTGTGATGGTGATCACACCGTTCTCGTGTCCCGTCATGATCCCTGTGGAGTTGTCCACGAGGAAACGGAATGCTAGACCTTTGGTTGAGTCTTGCGATTTCGGAACGGGATGGAGACCCAGCCGGAAGAGAGAAAAGAGCAGTCGGCGCTTCGCTTTTTCCATCGCCACCCAGAGCTTGCGATTGTTCTCAAAAGTCAGGTTGGGCGTAATTTCGGTGAACTTGCAGGAGTGGCAATAAGGTGAGGCATCATCCGCTAGCACGAGCTGGTTGCAGCAGCCATAGTCCACGGAGTTCTTACAGAGTCGATAGGACTTCCCGTTTTTTGCCGTCAGTTTTCCACCGTCGGAAGCCTTTACCGAATGCACCTCGTAGGTTCCGGGGTTAATACCGAGAGTCGATCCACAAGTAAGGCAACGGATGTTTTCGTAGAAAACAGGCGAGGAACAAGAATCGCATTGGAAAGTCAGCATTTTTGAACCATGGACACGAAAATTGGCCTCAGTCAAACAAGCGTCTGTCGAGCGAGCGGAACTGGATGGCTTCGAGGACTTCGTTGCCTGTGATGTTTTGTTTCCCAGCGAGGTCTGCGAGGGTTCGTGAAACTTTCAGAATACGGTCATGTGCTCTTGCGGAAAAATTCATCTGCTCCATGGCATGTTCGAGGTAGCCCCTGCCCTCCGCATCCAGCATGCAATGGTCGCGCACCTGCTTTGCACCCATCGCGGAATTTGTGGTGAGCTTGATGGATTTGAAACGCTCCACCTGAATATTGCGCGCTGCCGCCACCCTTTCACGGATCACCGCTGAGGAATCCCCCGTCACCGCATCCGATATTAGCTCCTTGAAATCGACGAGCGGGACATCGACGTGAATGTCGATGCGATCGAGCAATGGGCCGCTGATCTTCTGGCGGTAGTTTTCAATCTGGCGCACTGAGCACCGGCACTGGCGTTTCACATCACCGTAGAAACCGCACGGACAGGGATTCATCGCCGCGACCAGCATGAATCGCGCAGGAAACGTGAGCGAGCCTGCCGCCCTAGAAATCGTCACATGGCCATCTTCCAACGGCTGGCGCATGACCTCAAGCGTCTGCCTTCGGAATTCCGGCAGCTCATCGAGGAAAAGCACGCCGTGGTGAGCTAGAGAAACCTCGCCGGGGCCAGGATTTGTGCCACCGCCGAGCAAACCCGCATCAGAAATTGTATGATGCGGGGCGCGGAAAGGACGAGTTGTGAGAAAACCTTTTTTCGTATCCAGCATGCCTGCAATAGAGTGAATCTTCGTCGTCTCGATCGCGTCCTCCTCCGTCATATCCGGCATGATCGTGGGGATGCGCTTGGCCAACATGGATTTCCCAGTTCCGGGCGGCCCAACCATCAGAAGATTGTGCCCACCCGCCGCAGCGACCTCGAGAGCGCGCTTCACGTGCTGCT
>JANRFH010000021.1 GCA_030725745.1 Akkermansiaceae bacterium | reverse complement strand
AAGGCGGGGTGCTGGATGGTTTCCGCGAGGTGGAATTATGGCGGGGTGTCGGGAAGGCTTCCGCGGTCGAGGACAAGACTACCATCGTTACCTCGACGTGCAGTTTCGCCAGACTGAGCCCCATCGCCGCTCCGTCCTACGATCTCCTCCGCACTCTGCTCCTTCCCCGTTTTTTTCATCTGCTGTTTCATCTAAGAGTAACCAAAGCCTTCGAGGCTATAGTGGAAAACGGTTCACCAAGAACGCCAAGGTCAAAAATCTGTTGCCCTTTTGTTGCCCGTTTTGAGCTGAATCCCACCGCTTTTGCTCGCATCTTGTTGCACACACCAGCGTCGCAAACTATTCGATCAATCTTCGCAAATACCTAATAACCAGATTGTTACAAGATTTCCGGATGGAGGCGGAGGTGGGAATCGAACCCACGAATGACGGTTTTGCAAACCATTGCCTTACCACTTGGCTACTCCGCCGTTTTTTCTGAACGGGAGGCGATTGATTACGCGGCATGCCACAACATGTCAATGCCCGGATTGCCCGAAAATTTCCGGAACGGAATTCTTCCGCTAGCGGCGCCGCCTTTTCCGCCTATCCTCTCGCGTGCCGAAAAAGACCGATAAAACGAGCAAGCCCCCTGTCATCGCCCTCCGTGGCTGCCGCCAGCATAATCTCCAAGGCGTCGATCTCGACATCCCTCTAGGTAAACTCACCGTTGTCACCGGCCCATCCGGTTCCGGAAAATCCTCCCTAGCCTTCCACACCCTCTACGCCGAAGGACAGCGTCGCTATGTTGAGACCTTCTCCCCCTATGTTCGCCAGTTCTTCGACCGCATGGACAAGCCCCTCGTTGATTCCATCGAGGGCATCCCACCCGCCATCGCCATCGAGCAGAAAAACCACGTGCGCACCACTCGCTCCACCGTCGGCACCCTCACGGAAATCAACGATTACCTAAAACTCCTCTTCGCCCGCCTAGCCCAAGGCTTCGATCCAAACACCGGCGATCGCATCCAGCCAGATTCCCCCGAATCAGCCGCCACGTGGGTCACCAAAAATCTCTCCGGAGAAAACATCCTCATCACCTTCCCCATCCCCGTCCCCGCCGACGCAAACCCCGAAGAACTCTTTCCCTTTCTAAATTCCCAAGGCTACCTCCGCGTCCTCATCAAAGGCGAAATCCACCGCACCGACGAAGCCCCTAAATTACAACTCTCAACTCTCAACTCTCAACTTCAAGTAATCCAAGACCGCCTGAAAGTCTCCCCGGAAAACCAATCCCGCCTCCTAGAAGCCCTCGAAGCCGCCTTCCTCCTCGGAAAAGGCCACGCCTCCATCGTTCTTCCCTCTTCATTCAATGTTCAGCGTTCGGCGTTCGATGTTCAACGTTCCTTCTCCACCACCTGGACGAACCCAAAAACCGGATTCACCCTCCGCGCCCCGACTCCCGCCCTATTTTCCTTCAATTCCCCCCTCGGTGCTTGCCCGAAGTGCAGGGGCTTCGGACGCGTCATCGGCATAGATCTCGATAAAACCGTCCCCGACGAAACCCTCACCCTTAAACAAGGCGCCATAAAACCCTTCCAAGGCGACCGTGGCGAAGAATGCCAGCGCGATCTCATACGCAACTGCAAAGAACGCGACATCGACCTCAACACCCCGTGGGAAGACCTCGACAAAGACACCCAAGAATGGATCTACTACGGAGACCGTAGCACAAACTCTCCCGAGGAACTTGAAGAACTCTGGCAGTCCGGCGGCTGGTACGGAGTCAAAGGCTTCTTCGACTGGCTCGAAACCAAAGCCTACAAGATGCACGTCCGCGTCTTCCTTTCCCGCTACCGCTCCTACACCACCTGCGACGCCTGCCGAGGAAAACGCCTCCAGCCCGAATCCCTTTGTTTCAAAATCAAAGACAAATCCCTACCCGACCTCTGGCAACTCCCCATCGCCGAGCTCCTCCCATGGTCTTCCACACTGATCACTGATCACTCGGCACTCGGCACTAAAGATTCCACCCTAGAGCTAGTCCTCACTGAAATAAACTCCCGCCTCCACTACCTCGACCAAGTCGGCCTCAGCTACCTCACCCTAGACCGCCCCACCCGCACCCTCTCCGGCGGTGAAGTCGAACGCGTCAACCTCACCACCTGCCTAGGAGCCTCCCTCACCGGCACCCTCTTCGTCCTCGACGAACCCACCGTCGGCCTCCACCCCCGCGACATAGACCGCCTCGTCGGCGTCATGCACGGCCTCCGCGACAAAGGAAATACCCTAGTCGTAGTAGAACACGAAGAAACCGTCATGCGCGCCGCAGACAACCTCGTAGACATCGGCCCCGGCGCAGGCCAACACGGCGGCACCATCATCTTCCACGGCAACGCCGCCGACTCTTCCCTGATCACTGATCACTCGGCACTCGGCACTTTACCTTGGCTCACCGGAGAAAAATCCATCCCCATCCCCAAAAAACGCCGCAAACCCGGAAAAAACAAAATCACTATCAAAGGCGCCACCCGCCACAACATCCACAAACTCGACGCAGAAATCCCCCTCGGCCTCTTCGTCTGCCTCACCGGCGTCTCCGGCTCTGGAAAATCCACCTTCGCCCACGAAATCCTCTACCTAAACGCCGCCCGCAAACTCGGCATCGAAACCAACGAAGACCCCGCCCCCATCAAGGAAATCACCGGCACCCAACACATTGACGGCATCGAACTCATCGACCAAACCGCCGTCGCCCGCACCCCACGCTCCACCCCCGCCGTCTTCCTCGGAGCCTTCGATCCCATCCGCCAACTCTTCGCCAACACCCCGGATGCAAAAGCCCGCGATCTCAAAACCGGTTTCTTCTCCTTCAACTCCGGCGAAGGCCGCTGCGACCGCTGCGCCGGCAACGGCTACGAAAAAGTCGAAATGCAATTCCTCTCCGACATCTACGTCACCTGCCCCGACTGCGAAGGAAAACGCTACAAACCCTCCACCTTAGAATTCCTCTATCGCGGAAAATCCATCCACAACATCCTCGATTCCACCGTCACCGAAGCCATCGAGTTCTACGAAAACAAAAAAGGCATCCCCCCTTCCCACGCAAAACGCCACGACCAAATCATTCGCATCCTCACCCCCCTAGTCCAAGTCGGCCTCGGCTACCTAAAACTCGGCCAAGCCCTCAACACCCTCTCCGGCGGCGAATCCCAACGCCTAAAACTCTGCCAACTCCTCAGCGGAGCGCAGGCTTTAGCCGGCGAGTCAAAAAAGCTCCTCATCCTAGACGAGCCCACCACCGGCCTCCATTTTTCCGACATCGAAAACCTCCTGGCGGTCTTCCAACAACTCGTCGACAGCGGTCACTCCCTCCTCGTAATCGAGCACAACCTAGACGTCATCAAATCCGCCGACTGGATCCTCGACCTAGGCCCCGAAGCAGGAAAACACGGCGGCCAACTAGTCGCCCAAGGCACCCCCGAACAAATCGCCAAAACAAAGACCCCCACCGCCCACTACATCAAGCAAGCGCTTCGTGGAGCGCTGCCTTCAGGCGGCGTGTCTTCCCCACTGATCACTGATCACTCGGCACTCAGCACTCCCTCCATCTCCCTAAAAGGCGCCCGCCACCACAACCTAAAAAACATCTCCGTCGATATCCCCCGCGACCAACTCGTCGTCATCTCCGGCCTCTCCGGATCAGGAAAATCCACCTTAGCCTTCGACATCCTCTTCGCAGAAGGCCAGCGCCGCTTCCTCGACTCCATGTCCGCCTACGCCCGCCAATTCGCGGAGCAATTGGAAAAACCCGAAATCGACCAACTCCAAGGCCTCCCCCCCACCGTAGCCATCGAGCAACGCGTCTCCCAAGGAGGCGGCAAATCCACAGTAGCCACCGTCACCGAACTCTGGAACTTCATCCGCCTCCTCTATTCCAAGCTAGGCACCATCCACTGCCCCGACTGCCAAGTCCCCGTGGAAAAACAATCCATCGCCGCCATCGAAAAAACCATCCGTGCCGAACTCAAGAAAGGCCCCATCAAAATCCTCGCTCCACTCATCCGAGGAAAAAAAGGCTACCACACAGAAATCGCCACCTGGGCAGTCAAACAAGGATTTACTACACTCCTAGTAGACCGCCAATTCAAAGAAGCCGAAACCTTCACCCGCCTAGAACGCTTCGTAGAACACGACATCGACGTAGTTGTAGCAGACTCTTCCCTGAAAACTGAAAACCTGAATCTAGCAAACTCGCTCTCCCGCGCCCTCGAAATCGGCAAAGGCCTAGTAAAACTCTTCACCGCCGACAAGCGTTTCATCTTATTGTCCACCGACAGCAGCTGCCCTAGTTGCAACCGCTCCTTCGAAGAACTCGACCCCCGCCTCTTCTCCTTCAACTCACCCCACGGCTGGTGCACCGACTGCCGTGGCCACGGAAAAGTCCCGAAAAAACGCCGCTACCTCGACACCTCCCGCTTCGATTCCGTTCTCGCCGCCGAAATGGACGCAGACCGCTCCATCGACAAAATGGACAGCGAGGAGCTCACCGAGTGCTACGCCTGCCAAGGCTCCCGCATCAACCCCGTTGGCTCCGCTGTCGAACTCAAAAACACCGCCATCTCCACCGTCTCCCACCTCTCCATAAACGAAGCCTCCACCCACTTCTCCAAACTCAAATTCACCGCCGCCCGCGAAAAACTCATCGCACGCGACATCATTCCCGAGATCGCCCAACGCCTCTCCTTCCTCCAAGAAGTCGGCCTAGGCTACCTCCACCTGAACCGCTCCGGCAACACCCTCTCCGGCGGCGAATCCCAGCGCATCCGTCTCGCCGCCCAGCTCGGCTCAAACCTCCGCGGCGTCCTCTACGTCCTCGACGAGCCCACCATCGGCCTCCACCCACGCGACAACACCGCCCTCCTCAAAACCCTCACCGCCCTCCGCGACCAAGGCAACTCCCTCATCATCGTAGAGCACGACGAAGACACTATCTTCGCCGCAGACCACCTCATCGATCTCGGCCCCGGAGCCGGACGCCTCGGCGGTGAAATCGTTTACGAAGGAAAGCCGCCGCAAGCGAACGGAGCGCTGCCTTTAGGCGGCGTGTCAAAACCCAAAGGAAAGAGGGCTCCGGCGCGCGACCTAGAAAACTCTCCAACCTACCACGCCCTCTCAAACCCCATGATCCACCCAAGCCGTGGATCCCGCCGCCCCGTCCCAAAATCTCATCCATATCTGACAGTAAAAGGCTGCGATGCAAACAACCTCAAAAACATCGACGTCGCCATCCCCCTAGGCCGCCTCACCGTCCTCACTGGCATTTCCGGCTCCGGGAAATCCACCATCCTACACCAGGCACTCGCCCCCGCCGCAAAAGTCGGCGGCAAACAAAAGATCACCGGAGTCAAACGCTACAAATCCACCAGCGGCGGCAAGGATCTGAAATCCGTTTACGAAGTCGATCAATCCCCCATCGGAAAAACCTCCCGCTCCTGCCCCGCCACCTACGTCAAAGTCTTCGATCACATCCGCGCCCTCTTCGCCCAACTTCCGGAAGCGCGCATGCGTGGCTTCGATGCCTCACGCTTCTCCTTCAACACCGAAGGCGGCCGCTGCCCCGATTGCAAGGGCAACGGCCGCGTAAAACTCGAAATGGATTTCCTCCCCTCCACCTGGGTTCATTGCGAGGAGTGCAACGGCATGCGCTACAACCCCGCCACTCTCGAAGTGAATTTCCGTGAGAAAAACATCGGCCAAGTCCTCACCATGACCATCGCCGAAGCCTCCACCTTCTTCGAATCCCAACCAAGAATCTCCCACCCCTTAAAACTCATGGCAGACACCGGCCTCGGCTACCTCCAGCTCGGCCAAGCCTCTCCCACCCTCTCCGGCGGCGAAGCCCAGCGCATCAAACTCGTCTCCGAGCTCATCAAAGGCCGCGGCATGAAAGCCACCCTCAACAACGCCCAGCTCAAAGCCCGCAATCTCTACCTTATCGAAGAGCCCACCGTCGGCCTCCACCTTGAGGACGTGAAACGCCTCATCGACATCCTCCACCGCCTCGCCGACGAAGGCCACACCGTCGTCGTCATCGAGCACCACATGGCCGTCGCCGCCGAAGCCGACTGGATCTTCGACATCGGCCCCGAAGCAGGAGAAAACGGCGGAAAAATCGTCGCACAGGGGCCTCCCGAGAAAGTCGCAAAGTCGAAGACATCCCGGACGGCTCCTTTCCTCAAAATGACTTTGGATCAGGCGTAGCTTCAAGGAGGGGCTGCATTTTGCTGCCCGGCAATCGGGGCATCCAATCCCAAACAATTCGCTCCATTCCTATCTGGCAGCAAAATGCAGCCACTGCTTGTTCAAATCGAGTAGCTTGAATGACATGGTTGCCCATGACCTGGGGAGGGAAATGATCCACCTTCTCGATGCAAATGTCCTCATCGCACTCGGCGACGCGACCCATGCCCGCGCCACCCGAGAAGAATGAGCAATGAACTACCCTGATCTCAATCCCCAAACTCCCACACCCGCCCACCACTTCCTGATCGGGCATTCCTGTCCTCCGTCCGGCCGTCGTGGCTGACAAGATCCACCACCTTCGCCTCGCAGCGCTCCGAGATCGCTTCGACCAAAGCCTTGGAATGCGAGACGATGATGATCTGGCTGTCTCGTGACGCTTTCACAATTAGTTCCGCCAGCGGGGCGATGAGATCTGCGTGTAGGCTGGCTTCCGGTTCGTTTAGGATAAGGAGCGGTGGTGGTTTGGTCGTCATCAGGGCAGCGCAGAGACAAAAGAAACGTAGGGTGCCATCGGAGAGTTCCGATGCATCCAGCCAGCGTTTCAGGCCCGGGCGGAGGAGGCGGAGCTGGAATTTTCCCATCTCATCCACCGCCGACCACTCGCAGTCGGGAAAGGCTTTTTCAAATAGTTCATTGAGTTCTGTAGCACGCTCGCATTCAACAAGCGTCTGGAGATTTGCAGCAAGGTTCCCTCCATCACCATCAAGCACCGGCGACCAGAACCCAACCGATGTCTGCCGCAGCGCGGAACGTGCGTCTGTGGCGAAATGATGGTAAAAGCGCCATGAAAGCAATGTCTCACGAGCCGCCATCACCGCCGGATAATGCGCCCCGTCGCGCACTTCACTGAGCATCGATTCCGTCGTATGCACTGGCAGTGGCAAAGCTGCCAGTTTGCCGTCATTGCCACGCAGTTCGACAGCAGGCCCTTTCCGCTTCGCCATCACACGACCGTCTTTACCGCCGAAGCGGAGCGTCTCGAGCTTGATGTCGGGATCCGTTTTGAACATCGAAGGATCGCCCGGCCCAGGAACCGCCGGAATCATCCCGCATTCCATCTCGATGTGGAAATCCTCGTGCGCAATCTCCCAGCGCATCCGCTTCATCTCGCCTTTCTTCAAGTCCCCCGCCCACAGCAGGCTTGGCAAACCTCCCTCCTCCGCCACTGCCTCGGCGAAACGCCCCTCCGCCATTTTCCGCATCAGCCCGAGAGCACGATACACATTGGATTTACCCACCCCGTTTTCTCCGGTCACCACGGTTACACGCCCGAGATTCAGTCGAAAATCCCGTAGCGAGCGGTAGCCTTGGAAATGAATGGTGCGGAGCATGACTCCTCATGGAAACCCGCGAGATACCCTCCTGCCAAGCGGGATTGCGCATTCCTGCTTCCATCTTCCCGGCACCGCCCCTAAGAACCTGCCCATGCAGCTTTTCGACACCCTCTCCCGCGAGCGTAAGGAACTCCGTCCCAGCGACGGCAAAACCTTCCGCTTCTATTGCTGCGGCCCCACGGTCTACGGCCCCGCGCATATCGGGAATTTCCGCACCTTCGTCCTGCAGGACGTCTTCCGTCGCACCTTGGAAACCGGCGGCACGCCCACCCTGCATGTCCGCAACCTCACCGATGTCGATGACAAGACGATCCGCGACTCCCAGGCAGCCGGGCAGACACTGAAAGCCTTCACCGACAAATGGAGGGACAAATTCCACACCGATTGCGAAGCCCTCGCCTGCCTTGCCCCGCACATCGAGCCATCCGCCGTGGAGCACATCCCGCAGCAGATCGCGATGATCGAGAAGCTCATCGAAAAGGGCAACGCCTACGCCTCCGAGGACGGCTCGGTCTATTTCCGCATCTCCTCCTTCCCCGGCTACGGAAAACTCTCACGCCTCGACGAACGCGAGCTGGATCTCGGAAAAACCCAAGCCACCCGCGCAAACTCCGCCGACGAATACGAGAAAGATAGTATTTCAGACTTCGTCCTCTGGAAGTCGCGCCGCGAGGATGACGGCGAAAATTTCTGGTCATCCCCGTGGGGCGAAGGTCGACCCGGCTGGCACCTCGAGTGCTCCGCCATGATTGAGGAATACCTCGGCAACTCCTTCGACCTCCACTCCGGCGGCGAAGACCTCGTCTTCCCCCACCACGAAAACGAGATCGCCCAGAGCAAATGCGCCTGCGGAGGGAACTTCGCGGAGCATTGGTTCCACCCCACTCACCTGCTCGTCGATGGCGGAAAAATGTCCAAGTCCAAGGGCAATCTCTACACCATCGCCGACCTCGCGGAAAAAGGCTTCACCGCCATGGAAGTCCGCTACGTCCTGATCGGCGCGCATTATCGCAAGCAACTCAACTTCACCCTCGACTCCCTCGCCGGAGCCAAGGAAGCCCTCGCGAAACTCGCCAAGTCCGCCGCCAAACTCGCCGAAAACATGGGAGGCGAAACCGCCCTCCCCTCCGCCGACTTCGGAGTCTTCCAGCCAGCATGGGACGCCCTCAACGACGACCTCAACACCCCCGGCGCCCTCGGCGGCATCTTCACCGGCCTGCGCGAAGCCTCGAAACTCACCGGCAAGGACGCAGCCGCCGCACTCGCCGGCCTCAACCGCATCCTCAAAGCGCTCGGCATCACCCTTCCGGAAATTTCCCAAGCCACCACCGACATCCCCGCCGACATCCAGCAACTCGCCGATACCCGCTGGGCAGCCCGTTCCTCGAAAGACTGGGCAAGCTCCGACAAACTACGCGACGAACTCACCGCCAAAGGTTGGGCCATGAAAGACGGCAAGGACTCCTACGAACTCACGAAGCTGTAGTGGATTTTTAAACCGCGAAGACGCAAAGGCGCAAAGTTTTTCAAATCATCCTAGCCCATCTTCCTTTGCGTCTTAGCGCCTTTGCGGTTCAATCCTCTTCCAATTCCTGACGCTCCATGAAATTCGCTGTCCTCGGCTCCGGCTCCGCCGGAAACTCCACCATCCTTGAGTGCGGCTCGACCCGTATCCTCATCGATGCCGGACTCTCTGCGAAACAACTCTGCCTGCGCCTCGAATCCCTCGGCATCGACCCCGCCTCCCTCTCCGGCATCCTCCTCACTCACGAGCACGGCGATCACACACGAGGCCTGAAAAATTTCCTCAAAAAACACCCGACCACTATCTACGCCACCAGGGAAACCGCTCACGTCGTCCGCGAGCAAGCCATCGGCGAGGTGACATGGAAAACCTTCGAGGCAGGACAGGATTTCCCCATCGAGCAGCTCTCCGTCCGCAGCTTTTCCATCCAGCACGATGCCGTCGACCCCGTAGGATTTGTCATTGAGAGTGATGGCATCCGCTTCGGCCTGCTCTCCGATGCTGGATACGTCACCTCCAGCGTCACCCATCACCTGCGCAGCCTTTCCGCGCTCTTCGTCGAGGCGAATTACGACGAAGAACTCCTCGAGGCCGATACCAAACGACCATGGTCGATCAAGCAACGCATCTCCTCACGCCACGGCCACCTCTCCAATGTCCAGGTCGAAGCCCTGCTCCGAGACATCGCCCACCCCGACCTCATGCAGGTCGTCTTCGGCCACCTCAGCTCGGACTGCAACTGCCCGGATCGCGTCACGAACCGCTTCGCCAGCTGCCTCGCCGAGCTAGGCCACACCCACACCGCCCTCCACTGTGCGACCCAAGCAGAGGTGACCCCGTGGTTCGAAATCAGCGAGCCTTTCCGGCTAGTGTGATCACTCAGCAACCGTTGCTGTAGAATGGGTAGAACATGCGGCTGGTGCCATCAAAGCCGCACATGCCTGCGATCAGGGCAGCGGCAAACCCATAGTTGGAAATGCCCGATCGGCGAAATACCTCCACAACAGCTGCGGGGAACCACACGCCGATGAGCACAAGGTGTATGCCGCTGAAATCCGACATCCCCGTCGCACGGCACCAGGCACTTATCACTCCGATTGTGAAGACAGCATAAGCTAATGCATGAGCTTTCAACCTCTCGGACATGATTGGACTGCTTTGAATTATTATAAGAATTTTCATACGAATAATACTAAATCGATTACCGAGCATAAGGCATCAGTAGGAGTAGCACGAAAGAAAAGTGAGCATCCCTCGATTTCACCAACAAATTTCCACTTGCTACCACTAGACGACTGGTCTATTCGTGGCGCATGTCCGTGTCACACACGAAAGAACGCATCCTCGATGCCGCAGAAACCCTAATGTGGGAAAAGAGTTTCCACTCGGTCGGGCTCAACGAAATTCTTAAAGCCGTCGGCGTGCCCAAAGGCTCATTCTACCATTATTTCGAGTCGAAAGAACACTTCGGTGTGGAGTTACTGAAGCATTACATCGCCGAGGCGACACGAGAAAATACCTTGGCGCTTCTCACGGATGAAATCGAAGCCGATCCCATGAAGCGGCTTCTGCTTCATTTGGAAAAATCGATCACGACCTTCCAAGAAAACGGCGGAAAATGCCCGTGCCTTGTCCTGAAACTCGCCTCTGAAGTGACTTCCCTCAGTGAAGCGATGCGTGAAGTTCTAGCCAAGGGCATGCCCGTCTGGATGGGAATACTCTGCGGCGTTTTCGAGGAAGCTATCGCCAATGGCAACATTGCTACCAGCGTAGATTCCAAAGTCGAGGCAGCACTCGTCCGCGATCTCTGGGCGGGAGCTATCCAGCGCTCAACCATTTCCCAATCACCCGAGCCGATGAAGCAAGCGCTCACCTACCTCCGGAAACATTTCAAGGATCTCAAAAACTCCTCCGTTAGCTGATCAGCAGTCGAAAATCATCCATCATTTTGAAAACAAATCTTCATTTTTCCGCTGTAATCGCAGCCCTCTTCTTCGTTCTTCCTTCCTGCATGCTAGTCGGCCCCGATCACTCGGTGCCGTCCACTGAGGGCGCGGAATCCTACAAAAGCGGTTCCTCTTCCTTTCCATCGCGGATGGACAAGCGCTGGTGGCGAGCTTTCGGAGACTCCGGGCTGAACTCCCTAATGTCCGATCTGGAAAAAGGAAACCTCGACCTCCGCGCCGCCGAAGCACGTCGCAATCAAGCCTACTCAGCATTGGGAATCGACCGTTCACAACTCGCTCCGCAGGTGCTCAGCGAGGCATCGGCCTCGAGGAACCGGCAATCCCAGAACGGCCTCGCGGCGGGGTTTGGCCCCACTTACTATAATAATTACAGCGTCGCCATGTCGCTTGGCTACGAGCTCGACCTTTGGGGCAGAGTCCGTCGTCTCGTCGAAGCCGGAAACGCGAGCGCGGACGCTGCGGAAATTTCCGTCGATCAGGTGAAACTCTCACTCCAGGCGCAGCTCGCTCGCAGCTACTTTGCGATGCGTTTCATCGATAGCGAAGCGGAGGTGCTTGGAAGGGCGCTTGAGACGCGGAAGGAAACTCTGGAACTCGCAAAGGAGCGCTTCGAAGGCGGAAAAACCAGCGAGCTAGATGTCGCACGCGCTGAGGCTGAGCTGGCCACCACCCGCGCCCAACTCGTCGCTCTCGAAGCACCGCGTGCCTCATTGGAAAATGCGATCGCCGTCCTCGCTGGGAAAAACGCCTCGAATTTCTCCATAGCACCAAAGTCAGTTGAGGGTAATCCGCCGGGCATATCCGCAGGCTCGCCCGCACAACTCTTGGGTCGCCGCCCGGATGTATGGGTTGCTGAGCGCAACCTCGCCGCTACGTCTGCACGCATCGGCATCGCCAAAGCAGCATTCTACCCCAAGGTTTCCCTCATCGGAACCGGAGGACTCTCCTCGATCAATACGTCGAACTTCCTCAAATTTTCCAGCAGTGAATTCTCAGTTGGCCCGCAGGTCGATCTCCCCCTATTCCAAGGTTTGAGGCGGAAGGCTGACTACGAATTAGCCAAATCCCAACACGAAGAAGCGCTGGCAAACTACCAGCAAGCAGTTCTCGTAGCATTTGCAGATGTAGAAAACGCCCTCTCCGCCCGCCGTTCCGCCAACAAGGAAATCGACGCCCAGCGCGACAGCGTGATCGCCTCACAGAAATCATTCGACCTCTCGAACGCCCGATACAAGGAGGGCATCTCCAGCTCACTTGAGGTGGTGGATAGCCAGCGCGAACTCCTCAACGCGCGGCGCGCCGAAGTCCAGTCACGCGGCCGCGCATTCGAAGCCACCGTCCTTCTCATGCAGGCGCTCGGCGGCGGATTTTCTAAGTGACCTCATTTGTTAGAGTTTAAAATTTAAAGTTTAGAATTTCATGAAATACCTCCTCCCTCTCGCCTTTCTCGCACTCACTCAGTGCAACTCCGACAAACAGGTCGGCGAAGCACCGCCACCGATGCCTGTGATGGTCGCGAATCCAGTTTTCAAAACGGTTGCACTGACCGAAACCTACACTGGCCGTTTCACCCCTGTCGAAGAAGTCGATCTCCAGGCTCGCGTCAGCGGCTACCTTGAGTCTGTCCATTTCACTGAGGGGCAGGAAATCAAAAAGGGCGACCTCATGTTCAGCATCGATCCGCGCGTGTTCGATGCTGCGTTGTCCCGTGCTGAAGCGATGCAGAAACAAGCGCTTGCACGCTTAGGCCTAGCGGAAAGCAATTTCGCCACCTCCGAAAAACTCGTAAAACAAAGCGCCGTCTCGCAGGAAGAGTTCAACACCCGTGAGAGTGAGCTAGCGCAAGCACAGGCAGATGTCCTCGCCGCCGAGGCGAACCTTCGCACCGCCAAGCTCGACCGCGAGTTCGCAGACATCCACGCACCCATTTCGGGCATCGCAGGACGCTTCAATGTCACCGTAGGAAACTTCATCAGCGGCGGCAGCGCGGGCGCAACACTTCTAACTACCATAGTCCCGCACGACCCGATCTACTGCAACTTCGAGGTCGATGAGCGCCGCGTCCTTCAGTTTACCCGGCTATTTTTCGAGGGCGAAGCAAGTGGCCGCGAGGGCAAACAATCGGAGGTCGAGATCGCCGTTTCAGACCGCGATGAATTCGAGTTCAAAGGCACGATCAACTTCGCCGAAAACCAACTCGACCGCGAAACCGCCACCCTCCAAATCCGCGCACTCGTGGAAAACAATGACAAGTTCCTCACACCTGGCCTTTTCGCGAGAGTAAGGGTGCCTGTAGGCGAGCCGGTCGAGAGACTGTTAGTTAAAGACGCCGCTCTCGGATTCGACCAAGACAAGCGCTTCGCATGGATCATGAAAGCGGACAACATGGTCGAGAAACGCTACGTGGAGACTGGCCCCCTCGAAGGCGACCTTCGCATCATCACCAGCGGCTTAGAAAAGGACGAACTCATCGCTGTTTCTGGCATCCAACTCCTCCGTCCGGGAATGCCCTTCGCGCCAACGACCGTGCCGATGATCTCCGAGAAGTAATTTTCTCAACCCACTCACATCGTGAAAAATTTCTCCTTCTTCTTTATCGACCGCCCGCGCTTCGCCACGGTGGTATCTCTGCTGATCGTCTTCATCGGCGCGATATCCTATTTCTCCCTGCCTGTCGCGCAGTTCCCTGAGGTCGCTCCACCGACCGTGGTCGTCACCACCGCCTATCCCGGAGCCACCCCGGACACCATCGCGAAAACCTTGGCAGCTCCCATCGAGCAAGAGGTGAACGGCGTGGAAGACATGCTCTACATGAACTCCCAGAGCACGGCTGACGGGGCATACCAGCTCACCGTCACCTTCGCTCTCGGCACCGACCTCGATAAGGCACAGGTGCTCGTGCAGAACCGCGTCGCCATCGCGCAGCCGCGCCTTCCGGAAACCGTCCGCCGCATCGGTGTCACCGTCCAGAAATCCTCGCCTGACCTCATGCTGGTGGTGCAGATGTTTTCCAAGGACGGCACCTTCGATCTCAACTACATCTCCAACTACGCCCTGCTCCAAGTGCGCGAAAGACTGCGGCGCATTGATGGTGTCGGCGATGTTCGCCTTTTCGGCGCGCGCGAGTATTCCATGCGTGTCTGGATGGATGCGGAGCGGATGGAATTCTACAACCTCTCCGCGCAGGATGTTGTCGCCAGCCTCCGCGCACAGAACGTGCAGATCGCCGCCGGAACGATCGGTCAGCAACCGCTCGACAAAAGTGTCCCGTTTCAGGTGAACGTCACCGCGCAAGGTCGTCTCAGTGAGATCAAGGAGTTTGAAAGAGTCGTCGTAAAAACAGGAGACGATGGCCGCATTGTCCGGCTCAACGACGTCGCCCGCGTGGAGCTGGGCGCACTCGATTACAACGTCAATGCCTACCTGAACGAAACCCCCACCCTCGCGCTCCCCATCTTTCAGCGCCCCGGTTCCAACGCACTCGAAACGTCCGCCGCGATCCGCGAGGCAATGGATGAAATGGCCAGCGATTTCCCGAAAGGGCTCGACTACGCCATCGTCTATGACCCCACCCAGTTCATCGACAAATCGGTGGATGCGGTTTTGGAAACGCTCTTCGAAGCCGTTCTCCTTGTGGTGCTCGTAATGATCCTTTTCCTCCAATCATGGCGCGCCGCGCTCATTCCCGTGCTCGCGATTCCCGTTTCCTTGATTGGAACTTTCGCGGTGATGCAGGCCTTCGGGTTCTCGATAAACAACCTCACCCTGTTCGGACTCGTGCTAGCCATCGGAATCGTGGTCGATGATGCCATCGTGGTCGTGGAAAACATCGAGCGGAACCTCGAAAACGGCCTCGCCCCACGGGAAGCCACCCGGCGCTCTATGGCAGAGGTCAGCGGCGCCATCATCGCCACCTCGCTGGTGCTGCTCGCAGTCTTCGTGCCCACCGCTTTCCTCAGCGGGATCTCCGGCCAGTTCTACCGCCAGTTCGCACTCACCATCGCGACCTCCACGATCATCTCCACCCTCGTTTCACTAACCCTTAGCCCTGCGCTCGGAGTATTGTTGCTGCGCCAGAAGTCCGCGAAGCAGGACATCCTCACTCGCGCGCTAAACTTCTGCCTCGGCTGGTTTTTCAACCTGTTCAACCGAGCCTTCGACAAGGTGAACAACGCCTACACCTCCATCGTGAAACGCACCGTGCGGCTCGGCTTTGTGATGCTCATCCTCTACGCCGGCTTGCTAGGCATTGCGGGACTTGGTTTCAAAATGGTGCCCGGTGGCTTCATCCCTCCACAGGATCAGGGTTACGCCATCGTCGCCGCGCAGCTTCCGACCGGCACCTCGCTGGACAAGACCGACGAGACCTTACAGAAACTCATCAAGCTCGTCGGCGATGTTGAGGGCGTCGAGGGCGTGGTCAGCTTCGCCGGATTCAATGGCGCGACCTTTTCCAACGCGACCAACTCCATTGTGCTCTTCCCTGTCTTCAAGGACTTTTCTGAACGCGACCGCGGCCCGGAAATCTACGACAGACTCACCGCCGCCATCCGCCAGGTCGATGCCTTCGGGATCGTCATCCCACCACCCACCGTTCGCGGTCTTGGCAACGGCGGTGGTTTCAAAATGGAGGTGCAGGATCGCGCCGGTCTTGGATATGCCGCGCTTGAGCAGGCGACATGGGGGCTGGCATTTGCCGCCTCCGCCGAGCCGGAAGTCGCACAGGCATTCACGCCCTTCACTTCCTCGGGGCCGCAATACTACGCCGATATCAACCGCGAAAAATCCCTGATGCTAGGAGTACCACTGGAAAACCTTTTCCAAACGCTCGAGGTCTATCTCGGCTCATCCTTCGTCAATGAACTCAACCTCTACGGCCGCACCTACCGCGTCACCGCACAAGCAGATTCCGAGTTCCGAGACGACGTGGCTGACATCGCGAAGCTCAAGACACGCAACAGCTCCGGCGGGATGGTGCCGCTCGGATCCGTCATGGAAATCCGCCAGACCACGGGGCCTGATCGTGTCGTCCGCCACAATCTCTACCCCGCCGCCGACCTCATCGGAGCTGCGGCACCCGGAGTCAGCACCGGACAAGCCATCGCAAAAATGGAAGAGCTCGCCGAGCAAGTCTTACCTCCCGGCATCGGCTACGAGTGGACGGAACTCGCCTATCAGGAAACGGAAAACACTGGCGGAGCGGTCATGATTTTCCTCGCAGCGATCCTCTTCGTTTTCCTCCTACTCACCGCCCAATACGAAAGCTGGGGACTGCCGCTCGCCGTCGTCCTTACTGTCCCGCTCTGCCTCGCCGGAGCCATCTGGGGAATCTACCTCCGAGGAATGGACAACAACATCCTCTCGCAGGTCGGCCTCGTCGTCCTCATCGCCCTCGCCTCGAAGAACGCCATCCTGATCGTTGAGTTTGCGAAACAGCTCGAAGAGGAAGGCAAAAACCGCTTTGAAGCCGCCGCCGAGGCCGCACGCCTCCGCCTCCGCCCCATCATCATGACCTCGCTGGCCTTTATCCTCGGAGTCATCCCACTAGTCATCGCCACCGGCCCCGGAGCGGAAATGAGGCAGGCGCTGGGAACTGTGGTATTTTTCGGCATGATAGCCGTAACCCTTTTCGGCGTCCTTTTTGCCCCGTTCTTCTACGTCCTAGTCAGGCGCGGGGCGAAGCACGGGGAAGTCAGTAAGTGATCCTCACCCGCGTCCCGACCTTCACCTTATCGTAAAGCGTCGGCACGAATTCCTTGGGCATGCGGATGCAGCCATGCGAGGCAGGCTCACCCGGTTGTGGAATATTACCGACATGCATGCCTATCCCGTAATCCGTAAGGCGCATCCAATATGGCATCGGCGCTGGCTTGTAAACGGCACCCGGTGGCACGTAGTCGCCCGGTGACGCATCATTGTCGATGGTCTCACCGAGTTCGTTTTCGATCCAACCGTAGCGATTCGAATACTTGTCCACGATCTTTTCGGTGATGTAGTAGGTGCCCGCAGGAGTTCCGCGTCCTTCCTTGCCGGCGGCCACAAATGACCAACCAATTTCCCTATCTCCCCGCTTGATCGTAGCGATCTGCTCCCCGAGATCAATCGAGACAGATACCGGACCGGTGCCTCCAGTGTCATACCACTGGTACATAATGCGGTCGGCTTTCTGAGGCTCGGGAGTTTTCACCATTCCGCAGGAAGTGAAGAGCAGCGACACCACAGCTAATGGAGCAAAGAAATAGAGGGAGGAGAGATTTAGTTTCATCAGTTACTAGCAATCGTTCGGCGGATTAATGTCCTTCCAAAACCTATTTTGGCAACCAAAACCGCAATTCTCCTTCATTCAAGCCGCATACCTGCCATAGCTAGTTTACTCTTGGACTGAAATAAATCTACAATATCGTCCGTTTACACTCCCAGATGATCCGCTACTACTTCGCCTCAACCCTCATCTCCCTTTCTTTTGTGGGCGTTCTCCACGCTCAAGATGGAGAACAACTCTACACACTCAACTGCTCCGCCTGCCATGGTGTTGACGGAAAAGGTGCTAACAATGGTGTTTTCCCCCCTCTCGCCGGCAGTGAATGGCTAGAAGGAAACCCGAAACGCGCCGTATCCATCGTCCTCAAAGGCTTGGAGGGCCCGATCGAAGTTTCTGGAAAACCCTACAATCTCGCCATGCCTCCACACGAGGCCGCCATGGACGACGGCACTATTGCAGCGATCATCAACTACGTTTTCAACGCATGGGGAAACAGTAGCCCGAAGGTCGCAAAAGACGTCATTAGCGTCACCCGCGCAGAGCATGAGGATCGCGAATCACCATGGACAGCTGCAGACCTCCTTAAAATCTATCCACTTCCGAAACAGAAAACCGTTCTTAAAGATCTCACCTCCCGTGTTTACAAAGGACAGTGGGAGAAAATCCCTGATTTCGATAAAATCCAATCGGAAAACGTCGAGGAAGAGCAAAACGGCATCGTCAGCCTATCCCTCACAGGCATGAAGGATAACTTCGGCGTCGTCTGGGAGGCTTCCTTCGTCGCACCGGAGGATGGCTCTTACGAGTTTTACCTTCAGGCCGACGACGGTGCACGCGTCATTCTAAATTCAAAAATGGTCTGCGAAGTCGACGGCCTTGGCCCCGCTACCCCAGACCGCAGCTCGACGGGAAAAACCGACCTAACCAAAGGCTACAACCCCATCCGCATCGAATACTTTGAAAATAATCGGAACCAGGACATAGAGATTCGTTGGAAAAAAGCCGGTACGAAGCAATGGGATTGGCTAACCAAGAAAAAGAAGGCTCAGAACAAAGCAACGAACATTCCACTTACACCCTCCAAAGATAAGACCGTCATCTACCGGAATTTCATCGAAGGGACTAGCCCGCGTGCCATCGGCTTCGGCTTCCCCGGTGGCCTAAACATCGCCTACTCCGCCGACCACCTCACTCCAGAACTCATTTGGTCAGGTGACTTTATCGATGCAGGGCGCCACTGGACGAATCGTGGCCAAGGCAACCAGCCTCCTTCCTCCAAAAAGGTCGTAACCCTCGCGAATAGCCGTTACCTCCCGAAAGAAGCACGCTTCAAAGGCTACTCGCTAGATCCAAACGGAAACCCCACCTTCATCGTCGCAATCGGTAACCAAACCCTTCGCGACTCATGGAAGCCCGGCGAAACCGGCACCCTAATCCGCACCCTCACCGTTTCCGGCGGAGAGTCCACTCTTGAGATTCCTTTGGGTGAAACCGGCCTCACGGAATCCAGCAGCGTCACCCTGCTTCCAGACAAGTCGACTGACATCACCTACACCCTGAAATAGTCGCACACTCAGATTTTTAATATTTTCCCATCTAATCCCCATGCGAATCCTTCTCACCTCCCTGCTCCTTACCAGCAGCCTGTTTTCCCAAACCCAATCCGATTTCTACACCCGCGAGGAAATCCCCCTTCCCGAAGGAGAAATTATGGAAATTTCCTCCCTCGCCCTCATGCCTGGCGAGAAAGTCGCCGTCGCCACTCGTCGCGGCGATCTCTGGATCTGCTCCGGTGCCTATGGCGATGACCTCTCGAAAGTCACTTGGGAAAAGTTTGCCCACGGCCTCCACGAGCCGCTCGGCATGTTCTACAAAGACGGCTCTCTGTATCTCTCCCAGCGCCCAGAATTCTCCCGCCTCGAAGACACCGATGGCGACGGCTCAGCAGACGTTTTCGAGACAATCAACTCCGACTGGGGCATCAACGGCGACTATCACGAATTCGCCTTTGGTAGCTCCCTGGATAAAAATGGCGATGTCTGGATCGCCCTCTGCCTCACAGGCTCGGCCAAAGCCGATTCCGACTGGCGCGGCTGGGCAGTCCGCATCACCCCGGATGGGAAAATGATCCCCACCTGCTCGGGACTCCGCTCCCCCGGTGGCATCGGCATGAATGCCGAGGGCGACATGTTCTACACCGACAACCAAGGTCTCTGGAACGGCTCCTCCTCACTAAAATGGCTCAAGCCCGGCTCCTTCCAAGGCAACCCCACCGGCAACAAATACCACAAACTCGCCAACCTCCCCGTACCTCCAGAAGTAAAGAGCGGCTCCAGAGTCCTCACCGAGCACCTGAAATACCCGGAATACATCCCACCCGCCGTCGTCCTCCCACACGGCGATGTCGGCCAGTCCCCCACCGGAATCACTTTGGACAAAACCGGAGAAACCTTCGGCCCGTGGAAAAACCAACTCTACATCGGAGAGCAGACCCACTCACAAATCCAGCGCGTCTGCCTCGAAAAAGTGAACGGCATCTACCAAGGAGCCGTCTTCCATTTCCTCGAAGGTTTTGAGGCCGGCCTCATCCCCCTTTCCTTAGACAACGAAAAAGGAATCATCTTCACCGGCGGCTCGAATCGCGGCTGGGCATCGCGCGGCAAGAAACCTTTTACCTTCGAGCGTGTCAAGTGGACTGGAAAAACTCCTTTCGAGATCCAGACCATGCATGTGGAAAAAGACGGCTTCACCCTCAATTTCACCGAACCCGTCGATCCAGCAACCGCCGCCGACCCCGCAAACTATGCCATGAAATCATGGACTTACATCCTCCAGAAATCCTACGGCTCACCAAAGGTCGACGAATCCACACCCACCGTCACCGCAGCGCAGGTTTCTCCAGATGGCCTCTCCGTCCGCATCAAGGTCGATGGCCTCGTCCGCGGAAATGTCCACTATCTCTCCGTCCCCGGACTCAAAGCAGCCTCCGGCATCAAGCTCTGGCACCCGGACGCCTACTACACGCTCAACGAGATCCCAGAGTAGAACGCCGCAGCTCCCCCGTCTCGCCGCGAGTCAATTTAGACCCTCAACACCCCCTGAAAACCCCTTATTCCGTAGTAAGACTGTGCCCCATTGTGGCCGACGAATACCCGTCCGTATCGCCACTCCGCATACAGCGCACCTCCCTGCCTCCGTAATACATCCGGAGTTTTCACCCAGCTTGAGGTCTTCGTATCGAAATCACCAAGATCTTGCAGGGCGAAATATTCTTCCTCTGTGAGAATCGATATTCCCATCTCCGCCGCCATGTCCATCGCGGTGTTCGCCGGCTTGTGCGCCTTGCGCGAATCCAGACCTGCCCGGTCATAACAAACCGAAGTCCGCCCCTTCGGGCTCTCCTTCGAGCAATCGGCAAAAACATATTCCCCTGTCTTCTTGTCCTGGCCGATCACATCCGGCTCGCCACCGCTCTCCTCCATTTCATTCAGCGACCACAGCTTTCCCGCATTCAGCCGCGCCTTCACCTTCTCCCACACCACGCCCTTGTGCCGCTGCGGATTCGAAGTGAAACGCGCCTCAAGCACCTTGAGTAATTCATCGCACTTCTTTGTAGATAGACTTTTTTTCACAGCCCCCTTTCTACCTCCCACCTACCCATCCATTCCATCATCAAATCTTACTTGGCGAGCTTTTCTTCCTTAGCGGCTCAACCTCTTCACACCTCGCAAATCTTCCTTGGCCAACGGAGTGTCTCTCTTAGCATTACCGATATGAACGAAATCCACGGCGCACCCTCCTTTTCCCTCAAGTCCGATTTAGTATCGCTCCACATCACCCGCGAGGGCGGCCACCTCGCTCCCGTGGAATTCACCCTCGGCGAGCGCACCGTTTCTCCCTATTCCCTCTCTCCGTGGAAACCTTCCGAGGTCGATCCAAGCCTCCCTCCTCTCCTGAAAAACCTACGCGGTGATTTCCTATGCCTCCCCTTCGGCCCCCAAGAAAACGCCCCGCCCCACGGCGAGACAGCGAACCACGATTGGGAGAAGATCTCTGAAACACCCGACTCCCTCAGCCTCGCCATCGAGGCCGCAGACGTTTCCGCAAAAATCACCAAAACCATCTCCCTCCACCCCGGCCAAACCGCCCTCTACATCTCCCACACCATCGAAGGACTAGAGGGAGATTGGAACTACGGCAACCATCCCATCCTCGATTTCACCGGCCTGCCCGATGAATCCGTGCACATCTCCGTCTCCCCCTTCCGCTGGGCTTCCGTCTATCCCGAGTGGTTCTCTAATCCCTCCGACGGCGCACACCAAGCCCTGAAAATCGGAGCCCTGTTCTCCGATCTCAAAGAAGTCCCCCTAGCCGATGGCGGCACCACCGATCTCACCCGCTACCCCGCCCGCCCAGCCGCCGAAGACCTCGTCATGATGGTCTCCGAGGAGGCCTCAACAGAGCAGCCATTCGCATGGTCCGCCTGCGTCCTCGACGGCTATGTCTGGTTCGCCCTGAAAAATCCCGCCGATTTCCCCGCCACCCTCTTCTGGATCTCCAACGGCGGCCGCTCCGCCGAACCATGGGACTCACGCCACATCTCACGCATCGGCATCGAAGAAGTCTGCTCCCATTTCTGCGACGGCGTGGACATCTCCCGCAAAGACCTGCTCCACAACCTCTCAGTCCCCACCTCCCGCCGCTTCTCCAAAGACAAACCCGTCACCCTGAAACTCATCCAAGCCGTCGCCGCCGTTCCCACAGACTTCGGCCTCATCACCTCCATCGTCCCCGACGGGGAAAACCACGTCACCATCACCGACGAAATCGGCACCACCATCCGCACCAACATCGATTGGAGAAATTTATAGACTACGAAACCGACGTAAAACCCATAAATATGTTAGATCTATCAACTCTATTGAACGCGATGAAATCGATTCTCTTACTTTTTTTATCTGGTCATCCGTAGCCTTCGCAGACGAATCACAACTTACGCAATGGCCACCTGAGGGCGCGGTATTCAGCGTCGCCTACTGCTACGACTACATTCAGGATGAGCGGGGAGCTTTTCCAGTATTCCCGGATGGATCACTACATAAGGGAGTGATAAAATCGGGAACAACTAGGCTCACCGAGAAGCAACATGAACGTCTATTGAGCATAGTGACAACTGAGGGGAACTTTGAGGAGGAGGAGGAGTCGGACTGCTATTATCCTCACCACGCTTTTGTATTTTACGATAAGTCGCGAAAGCCAGTCGGCTGGCTTGGACTCTGTCTAAGCTGTGGAACCTACGCATTCAGCTCCAAGGAAGCGCCAAAATACATCACATTTAGAAATTTAACGGAGCTTTGCCGTGAACTCAAGCTCCCCACATTTGATGATCCTCCGGCCCGTCCGCCACCCACGCCGCGATCAGCGACGCGTGATTCCTCACCACCAGCACCGAGCCATCTGAAAAATCATGTTTCATCACCCACGGGCTGCGCCACGAAAACTGTGTCTGCACCAGCATGTAATCGATCGGCGTATTCTTCCCCACCTGCCACAGCACTGCCTCCTCGATATCAAACGCATGCCTCTCCCACGGCGCCTCCTCAGCAAAACCCACACCCATCCCCAGAACCGACATGCAGAAAATCATCGCGCGCATGCCCCATACCTAACGACCCAAGCCCCCCCTGACAACCCAAACGAAGCCTTCCCAAGCAAGACTCTATTGCCCCTTGACCCATTTCCCACCCATCTTCACTTTTCAAATCATGAAAACCCACTTTATGGTCGTGATTCTAACACTCACCGGTCTCCTCCCTCTGCTCCATGCTGCCGAGAACCGCACATGGACAGCCTCGGATGGCCGCCAGATCGAGGCCAGCCTCGTTTCCGCCACAGCAGAAGAGATCACCATCCGCAAGCCCGGCGGCCCAACCTTCACCCTGAAGCCGGATCAAGTATCTGCCGAGGACAGGGAGTATGTGAAAAAATTCCTCACGGAGCAAGAAGTCGCCGCCACCCCACCCACGGATTGGAAAGAAGGCCCGTATGCCGATTTCTGCGATGGCGAGTGGCAAAAAATGACCGCAGAAAGCGGCCTGCGTTTCCACTTTTTTGCCAACAAGCGCTCCCTGAAAAAAGACCAGCTCTACCCGCTCTGCATTTACCTCCACGGACGCAGCAACGTCGGCTCTGACCTGAAAATGCGCGAACCCGGCGCCAACGCCTTCGCCAATGAAGAATTTTACGATGAACGCCCGTGCATCGTCATCGCCCCCGAAGCACCAGCTGGCACCGGTGGCTTCAAAGACATTTCAGGAAACATCTTCGCCCTCATCGATGATCTCACGGCGAATCTTCCCATCGATAAAAACCGCATCTACATCACCGGCTACTCCATGGGCAGCCAAGGCTCTTGGGATCTCATCATGGAGAAACCCGAACTCTTCGCCGCCGCCGTCCCCGTCGGTGGCCCCATGTCGGCAAAAAAGGCGGCTTCCGTCCCGAAAATCCCAATCTGGGTTCACTACGGCGAACTCGATAGGAAAGACGAATTCACCGCCCTCCTCGCCGCGCTCAAGGATGCCGGAAACGAGGTAAAATTCACCGAGCATAAAGGAGCTGACCACGTCGGCTTCCACAACCAAGTCGCGAAGGACGAGGCAGTCCATGAGTGGATATTCTCGCAGAAACGCTAGCTTTCCTCGACCCACCCCCCGGATCAGGTTCCGCGCTTTCTTGTTTCGACAGGGCGGAATCTGGTGTTTCCTCCCCCCAGAAACATGCCAGCAAAACCAACCCGCCCCAGAGTCAACGTCCGCCGCCCGGATGTCATGGAGCTCGTCTCCGCAGAAGTCGCGGTGCATTACCAGTCCTCCATCGTCGAGAAAATCAAGGATCAGGGAGGAAAAATCAGCAATGGCAACACCACGCTCCTCCTCGCCCAAGACTTCGGCTTCTGCTACGGCGTCGAGCGCGCGATCGACCTCGCCTATGCCTCGCGGAAAGTTTTCCCAGAAAACCGAATCTTCCTCATCGGCGAGATCATCCATAACCCAGATGTGAACCAGAACCTCCGGGACATGGACATCGTATCCCTCCCTTGGCAAGAAATCGACGCCACCTACGATGATCTCACCCCGGACGACGTCGTCATCGTCCCAGCCTTCGGTGCACCCACCAGCCTCATGGAAAAGGTCGAAGAAAAAGGCTGCTACACCGTGGACACCACCTGCGGCGATGTTATGAAGGTCTGGCGCCGCGTGCGCGGCTACGCAAAGGAAGGCATCACCTCCATCATCCACGGAAAGGCGAACCACGAGGAAACACGCGCCACCGCATCCCGCGCCCTCGGGGAGAGCAAAGACGGCCACTACCTTACCATTCTCACCCTCGCCGACGCCGACTACCTCTGCGACTACCTCCGCAATGGTGGAGACAAAGCCGCTTTCTTGGAGCGTTTCTCAGACTGCTATCCACCCGGTTTCGATCCCGACATCCACCTCGATAAGATCGGTGTCGCCAACCAGACCACGATGCTCAAGAGCGAGACCTTGGAGATCCAGCAGCGTCTAGCCAAGGCAATGACCGACCGCGATGGCAGCGACGAAAAATTCAGCATGTTCGACACCATCTGCGGAGCCACTCAGGAGCGTCAAGACGCGCTCTTCGAGATGCTAAAAACCAAAATGGATCTTCTGCTCGTCGTCGGCGGCTACAACTCATCGAACACCGCCCACCTCGTCGAGATCGGCGAAAAGGAACTACCCACCTTTTTCATACGAAACGCCGACCAAATCAAATCCCTCGAAGAAATCGTCCACTACGATCTTCATCACCAAGAGGAAAAAACTAGTGCCTACGCCGAGGTCTTTTCAGGGAAAGAGCACGTCATTATCGGCCTCACCGCCGGAGCCTCATGCCCGAACAACCTCATTGAGCAGACCATCTTGCGCGTCTTCGAGCTGCGCGGCAGCCCCCTGGATTTCAGCTAGCCGTTTTCCCACCTGTCAGCATGGCAGGCGAAGGCAGATGACACAAAAGAAAGCTGGCATTCGTAGGATCTCTCCGAACAATCGCGGAAATTTTGTTGCCTGGGGCTCCGTATACCCACCCACGGCCAGAAAACTCCCAAACCAGAACCAACTCGAACCTTGAAACTGAAAACCCTACTACTCCACGCAATATGCTCCCTTTGTCTATTCACTGGCCTGAGCGCCCAAGAGGCAAACAAAGACATCACCGTGCTCATCACTGGAGCCAACCGCGGCCTCGGCTACGAATTTGCCAAGCAGTTTTCCGAAAAAGGCTACACCGTCATCGGCACCGCTAGGACTCCAGAGGAAGCCACCGAACTCAAGGCCACAGGCGCAGAAATCCTCAAGCTTGATGTCACCAGCGAGGAGGACATCGCCGCTCTCGCCGAGTCCCTCAAGGGGCGCAAACTAGACATCCTCATCAACAACGCCGGCTACTTCGGCCCCACACTCTCCGTCGGGAAGAAAAATGCCAAGATTAACAACATCACCCGCAAGGAAATGCTCGATTGTTTCACGATCAACACGATGGGTCCCATTTTCCTGTCTCAAGCCTTGCTGCCGAATCTAAAGCTGTCCACGAACCCAAAGATCATCAACATCTCCACCCGCTCCAGCCAGCTCAGCACGCGCCCGGGAAAAGCATGGGGCTACAGCGTTAGCAAGACTGGCCTGAACATGGTCACCATGAACCTGCACGGTGAGCTAAGTAAGCAGGGCTTCATCGTTATCGCCCTCGCCCCCGGCCACAACCAGACAGACATGGGCAACGGCGACCTCATGCCCGAGGAAAGCATCGGCAAGATGATCCCTCTCATCGAGAATCTCACGAAGGAAAAGTCCGGTCGCTTCTGGTATTACGACGGCAAGGAACTCCCTTGGTAAGGCCTCGCAAGGCACAAAAATCGTACGGCCGCCGCTACCCAGCACCAAGGAAAACCCTTATGTTATCACCGAAACTCCTTTTCTCGAAGGTCACTCAGATCGAGCCATCAGAAATCAAAGGAGCGATCCTCTCGTTCCTCTTCATTTTCGTCCTGATGGCATCCTACATGATCGTTAAGCCGGTGCGCGATGCCCTGCCGAGCGATTGGGGTGATGTCAGCCTCGCGCAACAATGGACCTACACCTTCATCGTCGCCACCATCGCCGTCTCGATTTATAACCTCTTTGCCTCACGCATCAGCCTACGGAAATTGGTTCCCGGGGTCTTCGTCTTCTTCGCGTTCACATTCTTCGGTCTCTACGCCGCCTTCAAGGCCGGCGTCGAACCTACCTTCCTAGGCAAGATTTTCTATGTCTGGAGCAGCGTCTTCAGCCTCTTCCACATTTCCGTCTTCTGGAGTTTCGTCTCCCAGCAGTATTCCAAGGCACAGAGCAAACGCATCTTCGGCTTCATCAATACCGGGGCGAGCGTCGGCTCCATTGCAGGCCCAGCGCTCATTCTCTGGCTCGCGTCGAAAATGAGTGTGGAAAACATTCTACTCGTCACCAGCGGCGCATTAATCCTCACCCTTCCTCTCATCGCCGCCCTGAACCGTAATTTCGACAAGCAGTCAGAAAGCAAGCCGCTCCCTAACAAACTTAGCCCCAACCCATTTTCCGGCTTTGAGGAATTCATCAAGCACAAGCGCCTGATCGGCATCGCCTCCTTCATCTTCCTTTTTACCGGTATCAGCGCCTTCCTATACTCCAGTCAGGTCGGCCTGCTTGTCGATTTCTCCAGCGCAGAACGGAAGCAGATGCTCGCCACCATGGAGCTCGCTTCAAACATACTCACCATTATCATCGGGATATTCATCACGAACCGGATCTCCACCAAGTTCGGCATGCCCACCACCTTGTCACTGGTTCCCTTCGTGGTCGGAGGCCTGCTTCTCATCCTCAGTGCAAACCCCGCCATTGTCCTCGTCCTCGCACTCCAAGTCGTTCGTCGCGCTGGAAACTACGCCATCACACGCCCCGCCCGGGAAATCCTCTACACCGCCGTTGATCGTGAGGCACGTTTCAAAACCAAACCCATCATCGACGTGGCCATCTACCGCGGCGGCGACGTCGTGTGGATCTGGATCATCGCCCTACTGGGAGATCTCTGGCTCAATCTCGGAGTGCCCGCCATTCTATGCGTCGGTGCAGGCGTCGCCATCATCTGGGGATTCGTCGGAATCTACCTTGGCAGGAAACACGAGCGCGAGGCATCCGATGAGGATGAACCCAAAGAAGCAGTCTCGTCCTGAGTCACTTAAGAGTAGATTCCCCAGAGAATAACTATCCCCCAGATAAGGCCGAGAACGCCCATCACAATCCCAAAAATTGCCCTCCCCATGCCATGCTTCGGGCTGGGGCCGAGCTGAGATTTCTTGATGTGGGCGATCGCCATGAAGCCGCATACCAAGGCTGGTATTGAGAAAATCGGAATCAGGCTGAGTAGCCCGAAATAACCGGCCGCCACCGCCCATGCAGAGCGCCCCACCGGAATGAGAAGCCTCACCCCCGCGTCATCTCCGATGGAAGGTCTTTTCGGTAAAGGGGGAGGTGACTCGCTCATACCGCAAGGAAATCCTCCGACTGGCACCAAGTCAATCGAATGTCCCTTTTCTCAAAAATGAAAATTTTCCCAACCTCACACTTGCCCGGAAACGTCTCTGCGCCTAAACCCTCTCGCCATGGCCACTATCAATTCCAATTTCCTCAAACTCAAAGCCGGATACCTCTTTCCCGAAATCGGACGCCGCGTCAAAGCCTACACCGAGTCCGCGCCGGACAAAGCCGCACGCATCATCCGCTGCGGCATCGGCGATGTCACCGAGCCGCTCCCCTCCGCCGTTCGCGACGCCATGCACAAGGCCGTCGATGAACAAGGAGACCGCGCCACCTTCAAAGGCTACGGCCCCGAGCAGGGCTACGAATTTCTCCGCCAGGCCATCGTCGACAATCAATTTCAAGGCCTCGGCATCTCTGCCGATGAAGTCTTCATCTCAGACGGCTCCAAGTGCGACACCGGCAACATTTTGGACATTTTCGGAAAAGGCAACACCATCGCCATCACCGACCCTGTTTACCCCGTCTACGTCGATACCAACGTCATGGCAGGCAACACCGGCGATGCCGATGACAACGGTGCCTACGCCGGCCTCCTCTACATGCCCTGCACCGCAGTAAATAATTTCGTCGCAGACGTCCCTTCGGAAAAGGCCGACCTCATCTACCTCTGCTTCCCCAACAACCCCACCGGAGCAGTCGCCACCCGCGAGCAACTCACCGCATGGGTCGCCTACGCGAAGGCTAACAAGGCTATCATCCTCTTCGACGCCGCCTACGAGGCCTTCATCCAAGACGCGGATATCCCTCGCTCCATCTATGAGATCGAGGGAGCGAAAGACTGCGCCATCGAGTTCCGCTCATTTTCCAAAAACGGCGGCTTCACCGGCGTCCGCTGCGCCTACACCATCATCCCGAAAAGCGTGAACGCCTTCACAGAAGACGGCACCGCAGTCCCCCTCCATCAACTCTGGTCTCGCCGCCACTCCACTAAGTTCAACGGCGCTTCCTACCCAGTCCAGGCGGGTGCAGCAGCCGTATTTTCCGAAGAGGGAAAACAACAGGTCGCCACGCTCATCGAAGGCTACATGGGAAATGCAAAACTCCTCCGCGAAGCCTGCATCGCCCTCGGACTCCAAGTCTTCGGCGGCGAAAACGCTCCCTACGTCTGGGTCGGATGCCCGGAAGGCGTTACCTCATGGGGAATGTTTGATAAAATGCTTCAGGAAGCCCAGGTAGTCATCACCCCCGGCTCGGGCTTCGGCTCCGCTGGCGAAGGCTACTTCCGCATCTCCGCATTTAACTCCCGCGAGAACGTCCTCGAAGTCTGTGAACGGCTCAAAAACCTCATCAAGTAATCTCCCGATGAAAACGAACCTCGTCATTGCTGCATGCGTCGGAAGCCTTTTCCTACCTTCTTGCGCCACAAAATTCACTGCAGAACAGAAAGAAGCTCTGTCGACTGTCACCATTGCATCCGTCAGTATTGACGCAAAAGCTTATCAAGAACCAAACGGCGGAGATAGGGAAGCGGCCAATCAGCAGGTATGGTCGGAGCCACATCCGGCACTGGTGCACTCGGTGGATTGGTCGGTTCACTGGTTGGCGAATCGATCGCTGCGACCCAGAACAATATCTTCAAGGGGAGTAATAAGCAGTATTTTCAAGCGGTGAAGTCCAATATGCCAGATTTGGATAAACCCATATATACAAGCCTTAGGCAGTCAATCAAAGGAGACAGCTTTTTCGGATCTCGCCTTCGCGAGAGTTCAACCAATACCTTCACATCTAGGGTTACATCATACGGGCTGGCTCGCTCGGGAAAAGCAGATGACGGAAACCTACTTCTTACCCCGCGGATCGCCATCGACCTGCGACTCAAGGATAGCGAGGGTAAAACCCTTGCTGGACGCACATATATCGGCACGGGCTACAACCATCCTATCACCACCTACGCCTCCAATGCTGCGGAGACAAGCAAAGGCTTTAAAATGGCAATACAGGTCGCTATCGACCAATTCTACGCCGAGCTGGCTCAGAAAACTAAAGAATAACAGAATCAAACTTCTCCGCTCTTGCCGTCGCCTCACCTGAGTGACTAAAACCATCCATGCCAAATATGAAATGGTCACTCCTTTCCGTCCTTTGCATGGTTCTTTGCCAATGCGCGTCAAGCTCCTCAGGCGGTTACGGAGGCCCGCCAAACATGGGCGGCCCCACCGCACAGGAGCGAGCGGCTTCCATCTCCAGCGAGGCCTCCGGTGATTTCTTCTACGGAAGACGCTATTACGTGAAGAAAACACGCTTCTGGGGCTACCTCCGCAAACCCCGCGAATCCGCTACGAAAGCGAAACTCGTCATTTTCAAAGAAGACCGGAAATATGCGCCCGACCGCATGTCCGAAGCCACTTCATCAGGCTACGGGCACGACAATAACTACGAATACAAGATCCGCGGAAACTACACCGGGGAAACCGCCTACGACCCCAACAGCAACCAGTTCCTCCCGGTTTTCAGACTTTCTGGATACGAACTCGTAAACCGCAACCCAGGCTGGCTCTTCAGTCCTTCCGACCACTACGATCCTTTCAGCGTCACTCTTCGCCCTTGATCGGCACTCATCGCTCAACGACGGAAATGACGGACAGAAATCTTAGCCGGATAGGGAGAAGTCGACCGAGTCGGCAAATCGGCGAGGCTCCTGCTATCGGAAAAGTTTCGCGATCACCCGAGTCTGTATTGGGAACAGAAGAGCCCTCACGATCCCGCAGATCGCGAGCACAGCGCTCCAATCGCACCTTAGTTGCATGGACTATCTTTTTTTCCCTAATTGCCATCTGCACAATAGGGACAGTCATCATTTACTTCTACAACTGGGGCAATAAAACCCAGTCTGGAGAAAATTTCGGAACCTCTGCAGCCCCTGACTTCGAAGGGGCGTTTGGTGACATCAAATCTCGCCAACTTCCTTCCCTTGATTCTGATAGCGCAAAAAAAATCGTCTGGGAGTCACTAGAAATCTCAGATCCTTCCTTGGAAGAGAACCACTTCATCATCCACTCTGCACAGGTATCTGTAGTCTCCGCGCTCGCCGAGCTGACAGAATCTGAAGGTCAGATTAGCCAGATTGAATGGATTGGGCAGATGTTTCGAAACGGCCGAGTCCACGATGAAGTCGTCGTCTTTAGGAAATACAAAGGAAAAACAAGCAACCGACTCGCCCAAGTTTTCAAAGGAGAAGACGGCAAGTGGCGTATCGATTTCGATTCCTACATGCGCACCTCCACACCGGCTTGGGAGGAAATCCTTTCACGAAGCACGGATACCTCAATCGTTCGCGTATTCATCAGCGGATACAGCTATTACAACAGCATCTACTCGGACGATAGGATCTGGCAGTCGTATTCCATTGTCTCGCCGGATGTTCCTGAAATCATCTACGGCTACGCAAAGCGCGGCAGCCGCCAGGACATTGCCCTCAGCAAGATCATTGAATCTGGCGGAAACACCCCCAGGGTTACACTCGGGCTACTCAGCGAAGACAATGCGGGCGAACGACAATTCGAAATCTCCCGAGTCTATACCGAGGATTGGGCGCTCGCACCAGAGGCCTACGACGAATCCTTCTGATCGTTTTCCTTCCACGGCGCAGCCACAGCAGCTAGCTTCGCCCCAGAATGACTCCCGAACTTGAAGACCTTTTCGCCTTCCTCTC
>JANRFH010000020.1 GCA_030725745.1 Akkermansiaceae bacterium | reverse complement strand
GCTCCCAAGAAGCGTCTTCCGGTAGGTCACGGATCGACTCCATTGCAAGTTCCTTCGTTGACATGCTGACATGATGGCATGGGGATTCGAGGGTTCAAGTCTGTAGGTTTAGTCCTGAAAGCAAATTCTCGTGTGAAATAACACGATGGCGGAGGAGGGAAGGATGGCGAAGATGGGTGCATTATTCCTCGCTTGGCTCGATACGGTCGAAAAACTCCCTGCCGTATAATTCGGTTATGCCGTCGTCGAGGGAGACAGAGTATGAATCTCTTCCGTGGAGTGTGATCAGGGAAAAGGGGCGGTTTTTTAGTATGACAGAGTTTTCGGAGTGCGACTTCATCACGATCTGTGTGGTTGTTTCGCCAAGGATCTCGTAGGTAAATTCGATGGTTCTACCTTCAAGCTTGAGTTCTTTGCCATCGATGAGGCTGATAGTGGAGGGCGGCATCACCATGGTGCCGGTTCCATCGGGTTTAAATATAATGACGTTTTTGCCGAATATTTCTTTGAATGATCGTTGCTGCTGATCGGTGAGCTTGGTGTGTTCAGTGAGGTAATTGATTGTCTTTTCTCCGTTTGATTTCCATTCACCAATGATCGCGGATTCCGAAGCGAAGCAAGGTGCGGTTGCTACCCATGAGGCGATAAGTATGGATGTGATGTTCATTGAATTTGGATAGTGGATTAGTTTACTTCACCCGCCTCGGGCTGATTTTTGAGGAAATGAAGACGGCGGCGAAGGCGATGAGGGCGGAGATGGCGACGAGGGTGAGGGCGCGTGAGTCGTCGCCGGTCTGGACGGATCGGTAGATGGAGAGGGAGAGTGTCTCGGTGATGCCGGGGATGAAGCCGGCGACCATGATGGTGGCTCCGAATTCGCCGATGGCGCGGGCGAAGGCGAGGAGGATGCCGGCGATGATGCCGCGTTTGGCGAGAGGGAGGGTGATTTTTCGAAAGACGTTGAATCGCCCTCCTCCGAGGGATAGGGCGGCGGCTTCGAGGTGGGCGGGGACGTCTTCGAAGGCGGTGCGGAGGGTGCGGACGAGGAGGGGGAATGCCATGACGGCGAGGGCGAGGACGACGGCTTTCCAAGTGAATATGATTTCTATTCCGAAGGAGGATAACCATGAGCCAATGGCACCGGTTTTTCCGAAGAGCTTGAGGAGGATGAGGCCGGTGGCGACGGGGGGCATGACCATGGGGAGCATGGCGAGGGTCTCGGCTAGGGTTTTTCCTGGCCATTCCTTGCGGGCGAGGAGCCATGCGAGGGCGGTGGCGAAGGGGAGAGCAAGCAGGACGGCGAGGGATGCTAGGCCGAAGGTGAGGGCGAGCATTTGCCAATCCGTAGGGGTCACGGGGGGGAGTGTAGATGTTCGGGAGGGGATGGGAAGATGGATTAACCGCGAAGGCGCGAAGAAGATTAGGCTGGGGTTGGGTGGGAATATTTCAACGCAGAGACGCAGAGACGCGGAGGTCGCAAAGGGGCGCGGAGCTGGGGTGGATGGGTGGATGGGTGGATGGGTTTTCACACGAAGGAGAGAAGGCACGAAGCTGGGGATGGGTGCTGGGGTTGTGGAATTTTTGGTTTTGAAGATAGCTCTGCCTTAGCGTCTTCGCGGTTAAAATTTTTGGCGATGGAGCTGTGGCTTGCTTGCGGTTCGGTTTGGGGCATGGTTTCGGCATGTTTGAAAGTGCTGTTCGGAAGATCATCCATATCGATATGGATTGCTTCTATGCGGCGATTGAGGAGCGGGACAATCCGGCGCTGCGGGGGAAGCCGGTGGGCGTTGGTGGGAGTTCGCGGCGGGGGGTGCTGACGACGGCGAATTATGAGGCGCGGAAGTTTGGGTGTCGCTCGGCGATGCCGGTTTTCATGGCGTTGGGGAAATGCCCAGAGCTGGTGATCGTGCCGACGCGGTTCGATGTCTATAAGCGGGACAGTGCGCGGATCAGGGAGATTTTCTCGCGGTTTACGGAGCTGATTGAGCCTCTCTCGCTGGATGAGGCGTTTCTGGATGTGACGCATATTGCGGAGCCGGGGACGATTATTGCGTCGAGGATACGGGCTTTAATTAAGGAGGAGACGGGGCTGACGGCATCGGCGGGGATTGCTCCGAACAAGTTGATCGCGAAGATTGCGAGCGATTGGCGGAAGCCAGACGGGCAGTTCACAGTGGCTCCGGCGAAGGCGGCGGATTTTATGGAGACTCTGCCACTGAGGAAAATTCCGGGAGTGGGTGGGAAGATGGCGGAGCGGCTTTCTGGGATGGGTGTGGAGACTTGCGGGGAGTATCGGGAGGTGGAGAAATTCGAGTGGGTGCGGCGGCTGGGTGGGTATGGGGCAGAGCTTTGGGAAAGATGCTGGGGGCGAGATGAACGGCCGGTGAATCCGGATAGCCCGAGGAAGTCGTTAAGCATCGAGAACACGTTTTCGGAAAACCTGCATTCGCTGGAGCTGTTGGATCGTGAGATGGGGGTGATGCTCGATGAGCTGGAGGAGAAGCTTTCCGTGAGGCACACGGACAGGCGGGTGAGGTCGCTGGTGGTGAAGCTGAAGTTTTCGGACTTCCAGAGGACGACGGCGGAACGGGCGAACGGGGAGTTCGACAGGGGGATATTCCGCGAGCTGCTGGAGGAGGCGGAGTCGCGCTCGGAGGGGAAGCCGGCGCGTTTGTTAGGGGTGGGGGTCAGGTTTCACGATATTTCCGGGACGGAGCAAATGGAGCTTTTCTAAAGGAGGGTTTTGCACGCGGCGAAATCGGTGCCAGTTTCCATGTATGAAGAAAACGGCGGTGGTTTACGGGGCGAGCGGATTTGTGGGGTCGGGGTTGTGTAAGCTTCTTTCCGAAGAGGGTTTTGATGTCACGGGTGTGAGCCGGAAGGGTGAGGGGGATGTGTCTGGCGTCAGTAGGTGGGTGAAACCGAGGGATGTGGATCTGTCGGGCTGCGGGGTGGTAGTGAATCTCGCTGGCTCACCTATCGACCAGCGGTGGACGGATGAGAAAAAGAAGGAATTTCACGAAAGCCGCGTTGGAGTGACGGATGACATCGTGGAGAAGATCACGGATCTGTCTGAAGGAGAAAGGCCGTCACTACTGCTTAATGCATCTGCCGTTGGTATCTACGGTGATCGTGGTAATGAGTTACTGGACGAAAATTCTTCGAGGGGAGCGGGCTATCTGGCGGATCTTTGTTATGCGTGGGAGAAAGCGGCGGAGCGTGCAGAGGCGCAGGGTGTGCGTGTGGTGGTGATGAGGATAGGTGTGGTGCTGGGCGAGGGCGGACAGGCTTTTGAGAAATTGATGAAGGTTTTTAAGGCTGGAGTCGGCGGTAGGCTGGGCGATGGCATGCAGTGGATGCCGTGGGTGCATGTGGAGGATCTGCGCCGGGCGATGCTGCACTGTATCCTAGAGGAAAAAATTCACGGCGCGGTGAATGGGACTGCTCCCGAGCCGGAGCGGAATAAGGATCTGACGCGGAAACTGGCAAAGGCGGTGAACCGCTGGGTGTTTTTCCCTGTGCCGGGCTTCGTTTTGAAGATTGTGCTGGGTGGTTTTGGCGGAGCTCTCCTAGCGGGGCAAAGGACGGTGCCGAAACGTCTGGAGCAGTCTGGATTTAAATTTCATTTCAGAATTCTAGAAGAAGCGCTGGATGATTTGACCTGAAACGCTATTTTTCCCTTTGCAAAGGGTGGGGGGTGATATATCCCCTTCCACCCGTCCATAACGGTGGTCGTAGCTCAGTTGGTAGAGCCCCAGATTGTGATTCTGGTTGTCGCGGGTTCGAGCCCCGTCGATCACCCCACCTTTTTCCCCGTCTTCGGCACGGTTGCCGGAGATGGAGAAAGGGGTGAACAAACGATGATATCCTGAATGGAACCTCTGGAGAGCCGCATCCAATACAAATTCCGCAACTCGCTTTTGCTTGCGGAGGCTCTGACCCATCCCAGCCTTGCCTATGAATCGCAGCGGCCGCATTTCGACAATCAGCGGTTGGAATTCCTTGGAGATGCGGTGTTGCAGCTTGTGGTGACGCAGGAGCTTTTCCGACTCTTTCCCGATGCACCAGAAGGCAATCTGACGAAGCTGCGCTCGCGTGTGGTTTCTCGGCGGGCACTGGCGAGGTTCGCGATGATGATCCATCTCGGGGATTATGTGTTGTTGGGGAAAGGTGAGGAATCGACGGGAGGAAGGCGGCGTTTGTCCACCCTGGCGGATGCTTTTGAGGCGTTGATCGGGGCGGTTTATTTGGATTCCGGCCAGGAGGCAGCGAAGGTGCTGATCCTGCGGCTTTTCGAGAGTGAAATCGAAGGCATGGTGGAAAGCCCGGATGAGAGGAATCCCAAGGGAGAACTCCAAGAGTGCCTTCAGGCGATCCATCCCGAGGCACCAACGTATGGCATTGTCAGCGAGTCGGGACCCGATCACCGGAGGGTTTTCCAATCCGAGGTCAGGTGGCGTGGGCAACTGCTTGCTGTGGGGAAAGGGAAGAGCAAAAAAGAGGCGGAAGCGCGCGCAGCGGCAGAGGCGCTGAGAGTGAAGAGTTGGGAGTGAGCTTTTGCTTTGGGGAAGATGTTTGAACCGCTAAGGCGCGAAGTCGCAAAGGCTGGGGTTGAGTGATTTGAACCACAGAGACTCAGAGGACACAGATATATTTGTTAGGAAATTGGAAATCTTATCGGAAGCGTTCTGTGTTCTCCGAGTCTCTGTGGTAAAGAATTTTCATAGGATTGTTTGGTTGTGCTGGATCGCGTGCGGATTTTTTAGGGTTGCGGGCGAGGCTGTGGTGGGTTTCCTTCCCAGCGCTGTCAGGAGCTATGGAGCTGCGGCAGACGAACCCCGCCAGGCCTTGATCGGAGCAACGGTAGTTTGTCCGCAATTGCCGTGGTTTCCTGGCGGCACTTTTTTTGGCTGAGCATGCCGTTGATGTCAGGGAGCAAACTCTAATCTTTCCACTGATGCCGTAATCTTTTTGGGCTTTCCGCCTGTTGAGGTGAACTCAAGAGGAATATTGTTTTGCAAAGTCATCGATGTATTTAAAGCAAAGGATTCGATTGGAGTATTTTCATCTTTGATGAGAAGCCTTAGATCGATGATGTCATCAAAATCGCCTATAGTGGGTTCGATTTCGATCGATCGGGATAGCTTCTTGTCGGTGATTTCGCCTATCAGGCTGGCAGCCCTCCCGGCACGCGTTATTAGACTTGATGCTCTCACACCTTCAATTTTAACGGCCACCATGCCAGGGGCACGATGGCATGAGAATGGCATGAGCTGCTCGGCTTTTTCCAATTCTGCCTTTTCCATAGAAAACACACAGACCCTTTCCGTCTGAGGCGAATATCCTGCGAAGCCGGAGGTTTCGCGAAGGCTAATTCCGGATTGCTGGAAGTGCTCGGTAAGATTGTGGATCTCTCCCGGAAACCAGGGCTTCAGATTGTCAGGAACGTCGGTTTTCTTCAGGCCGAGGCGCTGTACCAATGGTTCTGCAAAAGGATCGATCTCTGCTTCAGCTTCCCGAGATTCCAAGGTGGAGAACATTGCACTCGCCGAAAGTGGGAATATGCCAAGCCATCCTCCATCAGGTAACTCGAGGATCGTGAACTGCTCGCGATGATCTTCGAAGGGAACCAGTTCCCCCTTTCGGAGAATGAGCGCGGCCTCGGTCAGCGGGGTTCCGTCGGTAAGCTCTTGGCGTGCGGTGAGTCTGAAGTCCAGACCTCCTGCTTCGTCCGAGTCCCGGGCAACCCACTGGGGGGCGCCGTCCGAGAGAGCCACATAAGTCTTTAGTGTCATCTTCGGCGTTCCGGGCAGCGAATAAGTCGCTTCTATCATAGCATCGACAAAACAATCTAATGTGGCTTCGCATTTCACTTGAATCGTTCCATTTTTCGAAACCGATGCACATGTTGCCAACTGGCCGCTGCGCGAAATCCAAGAAAGAGAATAAGCTGGTAACGTTTCATCGGAAAGCGGGTTTCCATTTTTAGCCACTAGGAATACATCGGCGGTGAACCGGCATTGTCGCGGCATGCCCATTCGGTGAAGATTCACATCGAGCTGCCAGATGATATTGATATCCGCTTTGGAGATGACTCTGCCGGAAGTCGCATTCCACACGATCCATTCAGGCGACGGGTTAGTGGTGATTCGGGCGGCTTCTGGGATTTTTGAAAGATCCCAGAGTTCGTCTCCGGGCTCGAAAAAAGGCGAGGATTCGGGCGGTGTCTCGAGTTTAGCAATACCATCCGCCTGTAATTCTGCGAAGGCATACTTGAAAAGGGGACACTTCCATCCAACAACTTCTGTGGCCGATGCCAACGAGCAGAAAAATAAGTAAACGAGGCAAGTGAGAAGAATTTTCACGATGGGAAATCTCCCATGCGGTAGCGGAGTGGGCAAGGAGGAAGGAGGCGGCGAAGGATGGCGCGCCGTGCAGGTCGCGATTTCGAATACCCAAGGGGCACACTGATCGCGGTTCCTTTC
This sequence comes from Akkermansiaceae bacterium, assembly GCA_030725745.1. Classification (GTDB taxonomy): domain Bacteria; phylum Verrucomicrobiota; class Verrucomicrobiia; order Verrucomicrobiales; family Akkermansiaceae; genus Luteolibacter. Next base: position 61 of record JANRFH010000020.1, on the reverse strand, counting down.
TGCATTTACGCCATCTGATCCGAGGAGCGGAGGAGGATGTCGCCGATCTCTACGTGGGGTG
>JANRFH010000019.1:85505-103634 GCA_030725745.1 Akkermansiaceae bacterium | reverse complement strand
GGAGGGAGTCTGCGGTTTCGTATCCGCGGCCACCCTTGATCTGCATGGTGGAGTCTGCGCCGTGCCAGCCGGCCTCGGTGCCCCAGAGCTTGGCCATCGCGGCCTCCATGCGGATGTCGGCGTTCTTGTCTGCATCGACGAGGGCGGAGGTGTAGAGGACGAGGGACTCGGTGGCGAATTTGTCGGCGGCGAGATCGGCGAGTTTACCGGCGATGGCGGCGTGCTTACCGATTTCCTGACCCCACTGAACGCGCTTTTTCGACCATGTGAGGGACATGTCTAAGCATCTGTCCAGCAAACCGACACAGGCGGCGGGGAGAGTGAGGCGACCGGTGTTGAGGGTGGTGAGGGCGACTTTGAGCCCCTTCCCCACCCCGCCGACGACGTTTTCCACGGGGACTTTCACATCGGTGAAACGGACGACGCCATTGTAGAGTGCTTTCAAGCCCATGAAGTGGCAGCGGGTGACGATCTCGACACCGGGCTGATCCATATCTACGATAAACGCCGTAGTTGCGTGAGGTTTTTCCGGTGTGGCGGTGCGCGCCATGACGATGAGTGCGAAGGCTTTGAGCGAGTTTGTGCACCAGAGCTTCTCGCCACTGAGGAGGTAATGGCTGCCGTCTTCGGAAAGGGTGGCCTCGGTTGTCATGCGCGCGGGGTCGGAGCCGACTTCCTTTTCTGTTAGGGCGAAGGCGGAGACTCCCCCGGCAGCGCATTTGGTGAGGTATTTTTCCTTCTGTGCGTCGGTGCCGAAGACGAGGAGCGGCTGTGGGAGGCCGATCGATTGATGGGCGGAAAGCAGGGCGGTGAGGTTCCCGCAGTGGCCGCCGAGCACCATCGCAGCGCGGGAGTAATTCGTCTGCGAGAGGCCTAGGCCGCCGTATTGCTCCGGGATCTTGATGCCGAAGGCTCCCATAGCCGCGAGGCCTTCGAAGACGCTGTCAGGGATCTCTCCTTCACGGTCGATGGCATCGGGATCCGTCTTTTCGTCGAGGAAGGTGCGGAGCTTCTTAATGAACACATCACCTTCACCGCGGTCATCCGATGCCTGAACAGGAAAAGGGAAGATCAGCGAGAAATCCGGAGCGCCATTGAAAGCGGAGGCAGCAAATCCCGAAAGTTCGCGCATGTCGCGTGAGGATTCGGCGAGCTCGAGGGCGGCGCGCTGCCCCTCGGACATTTTCGAAGTGTCGATGATGGAGTCGGACATAGATTCCCAAGGTTTGATCTATAATGAACCTCTATGAGGAAAGTGGAAAGATCAAAGGAAGTATGGAAAGATAGAGAAAATGGTTCACCGCCTCATCCAAATTCCGATGCCGACGAGCAGGCCAGTGACGGCTCCTCCAAGCAAGACAAGCTCTCGCCTTGGCGAGATGTATTCATCGGGGAGGGCTGGAGCTTTCAGTAATTCTATGGGGTTCTCGGCTTGCTCCTCACGAGATTGAGCATTGTTGATGCGGTTTTCCAGCATTTCGCCCATGGCTTCCAGGGTTGCTTGATCCAACTCAAGATCCAGCTTCGCATCGATCAGATCACGCTGGCTCTGGGGTGAATCCGGATCCTGAGCAATGGTTACGACGACTTTCTTTCGCTCCGCAACTTTCTTTTCCTGTTCGAAGATATCGCGCTTCATTTTATCCGTGAAGTTGGGATTGAAACTGTCACTCCAGATTTTTCTGAATGTTTCCTGATTTGCTGCTAGCAGGGCGTTTGCAATATCTAGGGATTCTTGTGGGTCGTTGTGGTGAACCTTGATCAGGTATGTCCTTTCTCCCTTGGGCTCGACGTCTATGTTTGTCTTCAGGAAATATAGGACTTCGAACTCGGTCATTTTCCAGCGTTGCGGGAGATTGAGGCGTTTTGAGACGAGAGTGAGGCTGTGACGAGTTCGATATAGCCAACCATCCGGCATTTCGATTCCGCAAGTAATGAGTCCGGTGGGTCGTTTCAATAGCTCTGGCGGAATCTCGCGGCTGCGGATTTCCATGGCGCATTCATATTTCTTCGGGATGAAGAGGAGTGCGGCGCCGGCGATGATGGTGCAAGAAAAGGTAGCGAGGAAAGCCGGGGCGATGAGCCGTTTGAGTTTAGGGAGCATGTGTACTGTTAGATAGCGAGTCACGGATTACTTGCCAGCTAAAGCAAGCGCTCCTTTTGCGGCGGACTAAAGTCCGCGTTCCATAGGCCCGCCGCGGAAGGGCGGGTAGCCTGTGCCGAGGATCATGGCGAGATCGATGTCATCGGCGGTTTCGGCGATGCCTTCTTCGAGGCAGAGTTTCGCCTCCGAAGTCATGAGGTCAGAGAGGATTTCTTGCGTATCGGACGGGGTGTCTTCAGTGCCTATTTGGAAACCGATGGCCTCTGCGTTTACAGCGGGTGAGGCGGCATCATAGACATAGAAACCGCTGCCTCCCTTACGACCGGTGTGGCCGGCTTTGAGGAGTTTTTCCACAACTGTGGGGAGCGACATGCGCTCAGGAAACGCCGCAGTGAGGGTGCTAGCGACGTGCATGGCGACATCGAGGCCTACCTCATCTAGGAGACGCAACGGCCCCATGGGCATGCCGAAATCGAGCATGGCTTTGTCGATTTCCTCGGGGTCTCCACCCTCCTCGAACATGGCAGCGGCTTTTACAAGATAGGGCATGAGGATTCGGTTCACGAGGAAGCCGGGTGAATCTCGCACGACGACCGGGAGCTTGCCGATTCTACGGACGAAGGCGACGGCTGTGGCTAGCGTTTCATCCGAGGTGGAGTCGGTGCGGACGACCTCGACGAGCTGCATGCGGTGGACGGGATTGAAAAAATGCAGGCCGACGAGGCGCTCTGGGTTGGAGATACTGGAGGCTAGTTCGCCGATAGGGAGGGCGGAAGTATTGGTGGCGAGGATGGTGTCAGGGCGGCAGCGTGAAGAGAGGTCCGCGAAGATCTTTTTCTTGATACCGAGATCCTCGACGGCGGCCTCGATGATGAGATCACAGCGATGCAGGGGGATGGCTCCGGCGGAAGGATGGATGCGGTCGGAGCCACGCGCGGCCTCGGTTTTGGATAGGACATGATGCTTCACCGCATCGGCGTAGAGGTGGGAAATGGATTTCATGCCCTTGGCGAGGGTGTCCGGCGAAATATCCTGTAGAACGGTGTCGAGCTTGCGGGTGCTGAGCCAGTAGGCGATGCCGGAGCCCATGACGCCTGCGCCGATGACGGCCGCTTGGTGGATTTTCTTTGGCTCGGCCTCGGTGTGGCGGTGTTTCCTAGCGCGCTCTTGGAGGAAAAACAGGCGGATGAGCTGGGCGGTTTCGGGCAACGAGGCGAGGCGGGCGATGGCTTCCATTTCTGCTTGCTGCGACTGGGCGCGCGTGCGGCCGATGGAGGCGACGGCGACTTCGAGCGCGGCCTCCGGGCCCGGGTAGTGGCCGTGGGTTTTCTTTTGCAGCTCCTTCTGCGCCTGCACGCGGGTGAGGGCGGCGACCGCTTGGTTGTGCGTAATAGGATTGTGCGTGTGGTGGCGTTTGCCTTTTTGGAGGAAGCCTAGGGCGTGTGATTTTAGGTGTTCCTTCGGCACGATCTCATCGACGAGGCCTTTGCGTTTCGCGAGGAAGGCGGAGTGGAGTTTTCCGGAAAGAATGATTGGCAGCGCCTCCGGTAAACCTAGTAGATCCGGCAGACGGGTGGTGCCGCCCCATGCGGGGAGGATACCGAGCTGGGTTTCCGGGAGGCCAACCTTTGTCTTCGATGAATCGCTGGCGACGCGCCAATCGCAGGCGAGGGCGAGCTCGAAGCCGCCACCGACACAGGCACCGTGGATGGCTGCAACGGTAGGATACGGGAGATCCGCGATGCGGTTGAAAAGTGCCTGACCGGTGGCGATGAGTTCATCGAGCCTTTCGCCGCGTGCGGAGGAGAGCTCTTTCAGATCGGCTCCGGCGATGAAGATATCCGGCTTGGCGGAGCGGATGAGCAGGCCGGTGACTTCGGGTTGGGTGGCGAGTTCATCGAGTAATCCTGAAAGCTCTTTCAGAGTCGCGGAATCGAAGATGTTCGCCGAGGAGCCCTCGCGGTCGAAGACGAGGATGGCGGTGGTGTTGGCGAAGCTGAGGGTGATGTTCATGGGAGTGGAAAGTGCCGAGTGAGCAGTGATCAGTGGAAGACAGGGTTGTTATGGGCGCTCCAGATACAGGGCGGCGCCTTGGCCTCCGCCGATGCAGAGGGTGGCGAGGGCGCGGTGGGCGCCGGTTTCGCGGAGCTGGTCGAGGGCGGTGAGGATGAGGCGGGCACCGGTGGCGCCGACGGGGTGGCCGAGGGCGATGGAGCCGCCACGGCGGTTGAGTTTTTCCGCAGGGATGTCGTAGGCGGGGAGATCTAGGTGGTGGGTGGACGGGTTTTTCAGGGAAGCGAGGCAGGCGAGGACTTGGGCGGCGAAGGCTTCGTTTAGCTCGACAAGGTCGGCATCGTCGGGGGTGAGGCCAGAGAGTTGTTTGGCGCGGGCGATGGCGTGGACGGGTCCGAGTCCCATGCGTGTGGGGTCGCAGCCGGAATAGGCGTAGGCGGCGAGGCGACCGAGGGGTTCGATGCCGAGGCGGTTCGCGGCTTCCTCGGTGCCGACGAGTAGGGCGACGGCTCCGTCGGTGATCTGGGAGCTATTTCCTGCGGTGACTGTTCCGGTGGCGCGGTCGAAGATCGGGCGGAGGGTGGCGAGTTTTTCCGGGGTGGAATCAGTGCGGATGCCGTTGTCTTGGCTGATGGCGTTTCCTTCGTGGAAAAGCGGGGTAATTTCGGAATCAAGCTGCTCGCGGTGGGCGAGAGCTTTCGCGTGGGAGTTGGCGGCGAAGCGGTCTTGTTGTTCGCGGGTGATACCGAACTCGCGGGAGAGAATTTCCGCCGTATCGCCCATGATCAGGCCGCTGAATGGATCGGTGAGTCCTAGCTCAAGGCCGACACGTGGTTTGAAATCAGAAAGGTTAAAACTGGCGGCGGCGGAGATTTTTTGGCCGGAGGATTTCGCGCGGTTCAGCTCGGCAAAATGCACGGCAGCCTCGTGGGGGAAAAGCAGGGGGACATGGCTCATGCTCTCGGTGCCGCCGACGAGGAAAAGATCGCCCTGCTCGGCGGCGATGCGCTGGTGGGCTGTGGTGACGGCTTCCATTCCGGAAGCACAATTCCGGTGCACGGTGACGGCGGGGATATGTTGCGGCACGCCGGCACGCAGTGCGATGATGCGGGCGATGTTCGCCGCCTCGGCTGGCTGGGCGACACAGCCGAAGATGACTTCAGAGAGTTCGCCGGGATCGATGCCAGTGCGGGTGAGCAGGGCGGCGGCGGCGGCGCGACCAAGATCATCCGCGGTGAATGGGGCGAGGTCTGTGCCCATTTTGCAGAAAGGCGTGCGGGTTGCGGCGATGATGAACATGGGAAACTTTAAGTTTTAAATTTTAAACTTCAATGAAGAGGAAGAGGTGATCAGAGGAAGACTGGGGTTGATGAATTTTGATTCGTGATGATTTGAGGCTTATAGTTTAAGGTTTAAAGTTTCAGGACTTCGGGCGGTTGTCTTTGACTTTTTGTTCCTTGAGCTCTTTGCCGACGCCTTGGAGTTTTCTCATTTCGTCCCAAGTGTGGAACAGGATTTCGTTCGGGGAAAATTCAGTGGACTCGGTGAAACGGTTGTGGATGGCTTCGCGGAGAGTTTCTTCATCGCCTTTCATGGTGACGGCGTGGACGAGGACGATGTCGGATTCGAGGGGGTCGTCGTTGCGTTTTTTGAGCTCGACCTGCCATGCACCGAGGCCTTCGGTGTCATCGAGGATGTTTTCGAGCTTGTTGAAATCGACGAGGGTTCCCTTGAGCTTGTCGATGGCGAGGTTTTTGAAATCGGAGACGCGTGAGATTTTTCCGAGCAAGCGGGGGCAGGTCAGGCCGCAGTGGGGGCATGGCTCACGGGTGATTCCTTTTTCGATGAGATCGCCGGTGCGGTAGCGCAGCACGATGGTGCCGCGCGAGTCGAGGTGGGTGAGGACGATCTCGCCGGTGGTGCCATCGGGAACGCGGTCGCCGCTTTCGGGGTCGATGATTTCGATGAAGCACATGTCGGGATAGACATGGAAGCCAGAGGGTTGGTCGCCGTTGGTGGGGAGGCATTCGGTGAAGGAAAGTTTCGCCTCGGTGAAGCCGTAGGTGGACATGATGGCGACATCAGGTGAGCCCATTTGCGCGCAAAGTTCCTTGAGCTTGCGGCGCATGCCTGCGGGGACTTTTTCGCCGCCGAGGACGAGGCGCTTGAGGTTTTTCCACTGAGATCCGGCTTCGTTTCCTTCCTGTAGGAGGTGGTAGAGGAAGGTTGGCATGGCGATGATCGCATCGGGGTCGATCTTGTTAATGATGCGGATGTTTCCCTCGGTGCCTATGGTTTTTCCCCCGCCGGTGGAGAGCATGAAGGTATTGTGGCCGGTGCCTGCGTAGTGCGCCTGCCAGAAAGCGAGGTGGGGCGCGAAGGGGAAGGTATTGACGTGTTTGAATGCAGGGTCCGACTGACAGAGCTGCATGAGGCGGCGGCCACCTTCTTCGAGCCGAGCGATGTCGTGCGAAGTGTATAGGAAAGGGACTGGCTCGGCGGAACGGCCGGTGGTGCTAGTGAGGAGGATGGGGCGAAGTTCGCGCTCTAAGGCGTCCTTAGTGGCGGACGAGCCCGATGTGAGTGCGCGCAAGAGGGTGCGCCATTCCTTTTTCACAGCGGCCTCGTCCGGGATGATGACGAAATCTCTTGGGTTGGCGAAATCAGCTTTCGAGGTGAAAGGGAGTTTCACGAGGTCATCGGTGGAGCGAATGTCGCGGGGGTCGATGCCGTTTTCGGAAAACATTTTCCCGTAGAACTTCGTGAATGGGACGGCACGAGTCCGGAGGAAGCGCTTGAGAAGTGCATCCTGATGGGTCTGTTGATTTTCAGGCGACGCGGTCGCCCACCATGCTGTCATCGGACTTTTCATCGGGTGGGGTTTCGGAAATTCCTGCGAGGGCGCGGATTTCATCGAGGTGATCGAGCGCGACCTTGCGTCCGGCGTCGATGAAGCGCTCGAAGTTCGAGTAGTCGTTCCACGGTGCGTGAAAATGTTCGGGGCGCAGGCAGAGATCGGCGCGTTTCACTGAATCATGGGCGATGCGCACCTGGGCGCAGCGGATCGACTGGCGGAAGGTATCGACGATGTTACCCTTCGCGAGGAAGTTGAGATTGCGGTTGATCGCGGAGAGGAAACGTCTGGGCATGGATCGGGGCAGGAGGTCATCTTCATCCTGATACATTCCGGCATCGACCTCATCGAAGGTGGGAATCACCGAGACCGCGATGACACGATCCACATCAGCGAATTTCCGCAGGGCTTCGCAAGGGACGGGATCGACCACCCCGCCATCGACGCAGCGGCGCCCGTTGAGAATGACGGGAGCAATAATGCCCGGCATGGCGCAGGAGGCGTGGACGGCATCCGCGATTTTTCCGGAGCGCAGGACAAGGCGTTCCTTCGTATCGAGGTCTGCGGTGATGACGAGAAGCTTCCTTTCGAGATCCTCGAAGCGCAAATCGCCGAGCGAGCGCTCTAGATGGGCTTTTGCCTTGAGGCCGTGGAAAAGGCCGCGCATGGGCGGGAAAACGGGGTCGGCGAGTTTCCAGAGCTGGCGGCGGTCGTGCATTTCAGCGGCGAGATTTGCGAGTTCCTTTCCGGAAAAGCCAGCCGCCCAGAGGGAGCCGACGTAGGAACCCATGGAGGAGCCGGAAATGGCGTGGATCTCGATGTTATTTTCCTCGAGCACCTGGAGCACACCGACATGGGCGAGGCCACGTGCTCCGCCGGAGGAAAGTGCTAGACCAAGTTTCAGACGCCCCGCAGGCACCTCAAGTGGGCGTCCGTGTTTTTCCAGACGGGAGTCGCCTTTCAGTCTGCGGATGATTTTCTCGAACATGGGTTACGTCAGGGTGGCCGTGCAAAATAGCAAAACACTCACTTAACATATTAGCCAAAATCGACCTCATAGCAATGATTTCCCACGGACGGGATCACTGCGCTGCCTCAACGCGAGGCTAGCCACAAAAAAGGAATCTGGTGGCAAAGGGCGGATTTGAACCGCCGACCAAAGGCTTATGAGTCCTCTGCTCTACCACTGAGCTACTCTGCCGGATTCCAGAACGCCATTTCTGGCGCGGGGCGAAGGAGATGCCCCAATCACCGGGGTTTGTCAAACCGAAGATCGCGCCTCGGAAAATTTCATCCTTCTTCAGGTGGCGTCATCACGATCACTCGGTCGATGCCGTTCTTGGAAAACTCCGCCCAATAGCGTTTTTCCATGCCCACGGTCTTCTTACGCCGCTGCTCTTCGGTGAGTTCGCTCCAGGCCTTGAGCCCAATGGATTTTACGAGATCTCTGTCAGCAAGGCGAACCGTCAGTTCATCCCAGAAGCTCTCGTTGCGGAATTCCTCGTAGCACTCGTGGTAGAAAAGCTTTTCCTCAACTTCCTTGCGCACGCGGAAACGCTTGGACTCCTCATCAAACTCAATCATCTCGCCAAGCCCGTTCTGAGCAGCCTTTTCGAGGATCTTGCTTTCGAAACCCTCGTAGTTAGCAAGCTTCGCGTCGGCGGTTTCCTTCTGGTTCCACGAGGAAACATTCACCGCAAGGCTGAGCATCTCAACCAAGGTCGCGAGTTCCTGTTCTGTGAAACGAATATGCATCTGGGCGCAGAGAAGCACCGACCCTCCTTTTCCGCAAGCACGCATGTCGTGCCCATAGGAGGCAGGTTCGACTGAAAACGAGGCCTCCGAATCACCTTGTATTACAAAAGATACCCCCCACTCTCTACAAGCGTCCAAAGCGTGCCACATGGCAACCTACAACGCCTTCGAGCGCAACGCGCCATTCGCCCTCCTTGCCCTTGGCTCCGCAGGCCTACTTGCCAGAAGGAAAAGGTAAGTTGAGGGCGGCATGACCTTGTGAAAAATTTCACAAGCACCGGTTTGCCCTTGCGGGAAAAGCGTGCCAGAGTCCGCGACATGGCTAGTAAGGAAAGAACACCGCGCAAGGTGCTTATCATCGGCGGAGGTTTCGCCGGGCTTGAGTGCGCTCGCAGATTGGGAAATGACGATCGCTTCGAAGTGACACTCATCGATCGCACGAACCACCACCTTTTCCAACCTCTCCTCTATCAGGTAGCGACGGCCTCGCTCGCGTCCCCGGACATCGCCCGCTCGATCCGGCAGATCCTGCACAATGCCAAGAACGTCACGGTGCTGATGGATGAGGTGAAATCCATTTCGCCGACTAAAAAGACTGTCACCGGAGCTTCCGGCACGGTCTATGATTTCGACTACCTTGTGCTCGCTGCGGGTGCGAAAACAGGCTTTTTCGGAAACGACCAATGGGAGGCATATTCGCTTGGCCTCAAATCGCTTTCCGACGCCCAAGACATCCGACGGAAAATCCTTTCCAACCTAGAGCGCGCCGAACTCACCACCGATTACGCGGAACGCGAGCGACTGATGACCATTGCCATCGTCGGCGGCGGACCCACCGGCGTGGAGCTCTCTGGTGCCCTGGCCGACCTCATTCACCGCACATTGAAATCGAATTTCCGGCGCATCGACACCAGCAAGCTGCGAGTGATCCTGATAGAGAATTCCCCGAAAATCCTTGAGCACTACGATCCGGAACAATCGGATTACGCCAAGGAGCGGCTCCAGAAGCTCGGCGTCGAGGTGTGGAACGAAATGAGAGTCACCAATGTCCTCGAAAACCGCCTAGAGTTCCAAGACGGCAGCAGCCTGGACGCGAAAGCCATCGTCTGGGCAGCGGGAATCGCAGCCAGCCCCCTGACACGGGATCTCGGGGTGGATACCGACCGCGCCGGACGCATCACGCCGAACCTCGACCTATCCATCAAAGGGCATCCCGATATTTTCGTGGCTGGTGACCTCACCAACATGCGCGACAAGGAGGACAAATTTGTCCCCGGAGTAGCCCCCGCCGCCGTGCAGATGGGTGATCACATTTCCAAGCTGCTGAAGGAGGAGTTGAGGCTGGAGGGAACCACATTCGCCGAGCGCAAGCAGGAGCTCAGGCCTCTGTTCAGATACAACGACAAGGGCATGATGGCCATCATCGGGAAAAACGCCGCCGTGCTCAAAGCGGGCAACCTGAAAATGAACGGCTTCTTCGCATGGATCGCGTGGCTGCTGATCCACATCCTTTTCCTCATCGGCTTCAGCAACAAGATCTCCGTCCTGATCGGCTGGGCGTTCTCCTACCTGAGCAACAAGCCACAGGCACGCATCATCGTCCATCCGCCCGCCTTCACCGACGCGGAGCATCCGGTCTGAGCCCGGTGAGCCGTCACTTTCGGAACGAAGATCAGAAATCCCGCCGTCCCTGAAGCGCACGCATCAGAGTCAGCTCATCGGCGTGTTCAAGGCCGCCTCCAGCCGGGAGGCCTTGGGCGATCCTCGTGACGCGGGCGGATTTCCCCCGCAACATGTCGGCTAGGTAGTTTGAGGTCGCTTCGCCTTCCACGTCTGCACCGAGGGCGAGGATAATTTCCATGCCCTCCCCCGCCACATCCACGCGGCGCATCAGCTCAGGTATATTGAGGTCTTCCGGGGAAACACGATCCAGCGGCGAGAGCTTGCCACCGAGGCAATGGTAGCGGCCTTTGAACGCGCCAGATCTTTCCAAAGGTAGCACATCCGTCGCTTGCTCTACGACACAGAGCAGCGATTCGTCACGCCTCGGGTCGGTGCAGATTTCGCAGAGCTCACGTGTCGCAAAAAAACCGCATACCGGGCAGGCGATGATCTTTTCATGCGCCTCAGCGATTGCCCCGGCCAGCACGAGAGGCTCAGCCTTCTTGTTGCGCAAAAGCCAAACGGCCATGCGTTCGGCGCTGCGCGAGCCTACGCCGGGGAGACGTTTCAGCTCCGCGACGAGGTTTTTTACCGGGAGTGGGAGATCAGCTTTTGGCATGGTTATCGTTTTTTATCTCCGGTAGATCGACTGGGAGCACGTGGTTGATCGTGTAAAACATCGCGCAGGAACCCGACCACAACACGGCCACTAGCGCCACGCCAATCTCTGGCATGCGCGACGCCAGCACCAGCACTGGCCCCCATGAGAACGTTAGGCCAATCGTCACGCCCCAGATGATAAGCCGCCGCCACAGTCCGGGAACATTTAAGATTACAGCGGGTAGCGCGAAAGCGAGCAGCGCTGTCGCCGCCCACAAAATCACCGGCTCAAGCGGACGCTCGGGAGCCTTCATCGCATCCGGTGAAAAGGCCGAAAGAAAAAACGCATCAATACGCGCCATCAGCCCGAGCAATTTCAGGCCGACGGCTAGACCGAGCGCCATCACTCCAGCGGTAGCAATCGCCAGCCCGATGTGTGGATGATCATTCTTTTTCACCACTCCAATCATCCGAGGATTTTGGAAAGTTTATCCGTGTGCCCCACCGGCGAGACCTTTTCCAAGATCGCCTCAATCTTCCCATCCACGCCGATGACGAAAGTGCTACGCTCGATACCCATGAACTTTTTCCCCATCATCGATTTCTGCACCCAGACACCGTAAGCCTCGCAAATCGCCCGGTCGGTGTCCGCGAGAAGAGGATATGGAAGCTCACGCTTCGCAATAAATTTCTTATGGCTCGCCGCCGAGTCTGCGCTGACGCCGAAGACACGCGCCTTGCCCTTGATCTCACCCCAGTGATCGCGCAGCGAGCAGGCCTGGATCGTGCAGCCGGGTGTATTGTCCTTCGGGTAGAAAATGAGCACCACGCGCTCACCGCGCAGATCCGCCAGCGAGATTTCCGTCTCATTTTCTCCTTCGACTGCGATTGCTCGGAATTCCGGCGCCATTTCCCCTACCTGTGGTTTCATGCGCTCATCATCATCCCCTTCTCGCGCCAAATCAACCCCGCTTCCTCACCTACCGTCATTCCGATATTGCGGTTGTCTGCGCGGCGGTATTCGATACGTTTTGACTTCCACCTTCCGAAACGCCATCCCCACGGAAAATTTGTCCCGCAGCATCTCCATCTTCCTGCTTACCGCACAACTCCTCAATGCGCAGGTCTCAAAACCCGACGTTAAGAAAAACCCCATATCCCTGCTACCGGACGGCAGTATCATGCAAGGAGTCCTCCTCCCCCGCTACGATGCGGAGCGCAGGCTTGTTGGCGACCTCCACGCGGAAACCCTCACCCTGATCGATCCGAAACGAATCCGAGGAGAAAACGTCCTCATCCGCTTTTTCAATGCTGACCGCTCACTGAAGGCCAAAGTCCAGCTGCAGAACGCGCTCTTCGACAGTGAAAAATCGCTCCTCCGCGCCAATGAGGCTGTAGAAGTCACCGGAGATCGCCTCATCGCCAATGGCTCCGGCCTAGTTTACGAATTTCAAAGTGGCGAAGGCTTCCTCCTCGGCCCCGTCAGCACCCGTATTTCCGCCCCATCGAAAGAAACTTCCATGAAAACCAGCCCGCTTCACACCGCAGCACTCTACGCCATGTGCCTCGCGCCAACCACCCTCCTCGCAGCGCCTCCGGCCTTCGTCACCGAGGAGGAAATCCAAACCATCGAAGCGGATGCCACCAGCATGAAACCGGAGATAGATGCTGCAAACCTCACCGCCTCTAAGAATCTCGCCGCAGACGAAAAAGCGGGCGACGAAGCCACCGCTGCAGCGCTCGCTTTCGTAGATTCCGCCAATATCGAACTCACCGCCGCTCCTGCTGCCGACAGCGAAAAGGCCAAACCCCTCGACATCAAACGCGGCCCCGATGACACCGTCATCAACTGCGATGGCGGCATGTATTTCGATGCCGAAGAAAGTGTGCTCGTTTACATGGGCAACGTCCGCGTGACCGATCCGCGCTTCGGCCTCTCCGGAGCCAACGAACTCAAGATTTTCTTCGAAAAGAAAGACCAAGGGGACGTCAAAGCTGAAAAAGACGAAAAAGATGGAGCCGGTGCCGATTTCGGAAAAGTACAGCGCATCATTGCCGAAGGAGCCGTTGTCATCGACCAGAAATCCGTCGACGGCAAGGATCCCGTCAAAGCTAGTGGCCGAGTGCTCACCTACAACGTCGCCAGCGGCGAAATCATCGTCCACGGCGGCTTCCCATGGGTTCAGCAGGGCGCATTTTTCGCACGTGCAAAAGAAGCAAACCTCACCCTCAGGCTCCTTACCGATGGTTCATTCTCCACCCAAGGGAACTGGGAAATGGGCGGCGACCTCAAGATGAAACAATGAAAAGCCCCTCCTCGGAAAACAAAGCCTCTGCACCCGTGACAAACAAAACTGCAAAACGCAAAAACGCAAAACGGAAAGCCCCGAGCAGCACGCCATCTAGCGCCGAAGCAAAACCCGTCCGCAAGGCAGAAACCGTCCTCGATGCCCACGGTCTATGCAAAAGCTACGCTGGCCGCACCGTGGTCGATGGCGTCTCGATCACCGTACGCGCAAAGGAAATCGTAGGCCTCCTGGGCCCTAACGGCGCAGGGAAAACGACCTCCTTCTACATGATCGCCGGCCTCATACCCGCAGAGGAAGGTTCCGTCCAGCTTCTCGGCCAGGACATTTCCAAGCTCCCCATGCACCGCCGCGCCCGCCTCGGCCTCGGCTACCTCCCGCAGGAAGAATCCGTCTTCCGCAAGCTCTCGGTCATGGACAACCTCCTCGCCATTCTCGAGACACGCCCCGGCCTCTCACGCAAGGATCAGAAAGCACGTGCCGAGGAGCTGCTCGAACGCTTCGGCATCACCAAGCTCTCGAAATCCATGGCCATCACGCTCTCCGGTGGTGAAAAACGCCGCCTCGCCATCGCACGCTCCCTCTGCTCGGATCCGAAAGTCCTTATGCTTGATGAGCCCTTCGCCGGCATCGACCCCCTCGCCGTCGAGGACATCCAAGGCATCGTCCGCGACCTCCGCGAGCAGGACGGCCTAGCCATACTCATCACCGATCACTCCGTCCGCGAGACCCTCTCGATCACCGACCGCGCCTACCTCATCCACGATGGTAAGGTCATCCTCGAAGGAGCCTCCGACAAACTCGTCAACGATCCCATCGCCAAGAAATACTACCTCGGCGAGGATTTCAGGATGTGACGCAATAAGCGGCTCAAACCGTGCAGATCCCGACGCCCTGTTTGAGGCTGGCCAGCTTGTCCGCACCGGTCGGGATAAATTCCTGTCCGACGTAGCCGCTGTAGCCCGTATCTAGTATCGCCTGCATGATGGCCGGATAGTTCAGTTCTTGAGTCGAGTCGATCTCGTTCCGCCCTGGCACCCCGCCGGTGTGGTAGTGGGAAAAATGGCGATGATGCGTGCGGATCGTGGCGATCACATCCCCCTCCATGACTTGCATGTGGTAGATATCGTAGAGAAGTTTGAAATTCGGGCTGGCGAGCTTTTCGCATAAGGCGATGCCCCAGGCGCTGTGATCGCACATGTAGTCTGGATGATCGACCTTTGAGTTCAGCAGCTCCATCACAAGGGTGATGCCAAGCTGCTGCGCTAGTGGCAGGATGCGGCGTAGTCCTGTGGCGCAGTTTTCAAGCCCCACTTTGTCAGACATTCCTTCCCGATTTCCGGAAAAGCAAATCAGTTGTTTCGCGCCCACCGCGGCGCATTCATGTAGTTTCTGTGTATAAATCTCTTCCAACACATCGTGATGTTTCGGCTGATTGAAGGCTTTCTCGATACGCCCGACAGTCTCGCCTTCCGCTGTTTTCCCGGTCGGGAAAGTGACCATGGCACAGGCCAGTCCATGTTTCTCAAGCATAAGAAAGTCACTGGTATCGAGCAGCTCCACGGAAGAGATGCCCATGCCCTTCGCAGCCACGCAGAAGTCATCCAGCGGGATATCTTCATAGCACCAGCGGCAAACGGAGTGGTTGATTTTCTTTCCCATAGAGTCTTCGTTTTCCTTATTTCTCAAGTTGATAGGCACGTTCCTTTCAGCGTGAAAGCGCGTCCTTAGAGGCAGTTTCGATCACATTGATCATATGATTCGCCACTGCTTCTAGGTGGTTATTGAGATCGATGAAAATCATTTCCGTCTGCACGGTTGCGCCTTCCTGCATGCGCTTCGCAGCGGCCTTGTTGTTGCTCTTACGCAAGCGATCCACACGGTTCTCGATGTCTTGTGCTTGAGAATGCGTGGTGCCGTCGATACCCACCAGCGAGTTGCGGGCGACGTTGATTAGCAGTCTTACTTGGGTGCCGCACTCGATCAGTGCATCATGCTGGATTTCTGTAAAATCACGGCTCTTTTCATATTTACGCTGCACCACTTTCACCATGCGATAAATGCGGTCTGTGGCTTCCTCAAGCTCAGCAACAACCCTCAGCAAAGAAGTGATGTGAGATGCATTCCCTGAGCCAATTTCATGGGTTGAGCACTGGATCAAGTAGGAGGTGATGTCATGGAGCATTTCATCACAAATATCCTCCATATTCTTTAACTCTGCGACACGAGCGGAAAGATCCTCCCCCGGCTTGCCAAAAACATCGAGCATCCCATCGAACATTTCATAAGTGAGATCCGCCATTTTCTTTGCCGCAATGTCTGCCTCAGCAAGGCTCAGTTCTCCGATATCCACCAGCGAGCTCCCCATATAGCGCAGCTTCGTCTTCCCGCCGGCTTCCTTCTCCTTCACCCAAACAGTCACGAACCTCTCGATCTGTGGCACGAACCAGACCAGCGCTAGAATGTTCACGAAATTAAAGGTGCTATGGAAAATCGCTGTGGCGAACGCGATTTCCGACTGGGACGCCACTTTGTTGGCGGAGCGGAGCCACTGCGGGAGATGATCCGTCAAGCCCCACACCAAAGAAGTGAAAGGATAAAATAAGACCAAGCACCAGATTACGCCGATGACATTGAAGGTAAAGTGAGCACGGGCGGCGCGTTTCGCGTTCGCATTCGCACCGGCAGAGGCGAGCCAGGCCGTGACTGTTGTGCCGATGTTTTCACCGAGCACAATCGCTGCAGAATACTGGAAAACCCTCAAGGGATCGACCGTGATATCTCCGAACCAACCGTTCAGCGCACAGGTGATGGTGATCGCCATCGCCGCCGAGGAGGATTGCACAAGTAGCGTCAGGACGATCCCTGCGAGCATGAACAAGAATACCGAACCGAAGCCGTGCCCGCCCAAGAACGCAATGATGCTTTCGATCTGCTGCGCCGTGCCCGGGTCAGTTTCCAGCATCATCTTGAGATCCGGAACTGAGTCTTTAAGAAGCCCTAGACCCAAGAAAACCAGACCGAAGCCGATCAGTGCCTCACCACGGCTCTTAACCTTGTCCTTACCCGCGAAAAAAAGTGGCAGACCGATACCAATTACCGGCAGGGCGATTTTAGAAACCGAAAACTTCCCGATCAGAGCGACGATCCACGCTGTGGTGGTCGTGCCCAAGTTCGCCCCCATAATGACTGGGATTGCCTGCATCAGCGACAGCAGACCCGCGTTTGCAAAAGACACTACTAAGACCGTGGTGGCCGAAGAAGACTGGACGAGCGTCGTAGTAAAAAAGCCGGTCAAGACACCCCGTGTCCGCGTGCTGGTCATGCCGGAAAGCGCTGCCCGCATACGGTTTCCAGCCACTTTTTGCACCCCTTCGGACATGATTTTCATGCCGTAAAGGAAAATACCCAATGAACCCAGAACCTGCAGTAAAGCGATGGCTGTAGACCAAACGGATATCGTGGCGAAAGTCATGTGCATGACGAATTCGTTACATGAATTGACTACCAGACCAGAAAAAAACTATCGAGCTACCTTATCACTACAGAAAACCCGCGTCCTATCACGATCGGGATGGCATTTCGTTAGATTAGAAAAAAACATTTCGTATATCTTTAGTATTTTCTGCTAAATAAGTCAGACCCCCACTCGAAGATCTCTCAGACTCCACAAGTGATCCTTCGCCGCCGATGCCGCACCGCGCATTCGCCGCGCTCCATCCTTTCTTTTCTCGGTGAATCGATCCCTTGATTCTGCAAACGCATCGTCCACAAACGTCTTGCTCCCAATCACCGCACCGTCCGTAAAATACCGTATCCGGTGGCGCAGCATCCGCGCCATCCCGAGATCCGGCAATACCGTCTCATTATCTCCAGATTCCAACGCCTCCGCATCATTCTGCGAAATTCCCATCTTCATTGAAGTTCGAGATTTAAAATTTGAAGTTTTCCGCTGCAGAGCCAATCCCATTGCCCTGCGGTAAATTCTCGAAACCCTCTTCCATTGCACAGCAAGCTCTTCTTCTGTCTCTTCATTGAAAGTTGAATTTTGAGAGTTGAGAGTTCGAGCCAGCCCCACCCTAGCCTTCTTCCCATTGCCCTTTTTACCGCCTCCCACCGCCTCTCCATAGCCACTCCATCTATACTCCGCCGGATCCTCCACCATACCCGCACGCACCGGATTGAGGTCGATGTAAGCCGCCATCGTCCGAGCTGCTGTCCCGCTCTCCACAATTACGCTCTTAAATCGATCTTCCCACAGCCCGCCCTTGCGCTTGTGCCGCCCATTGAACCACTGGGTGAAACGCTGCATCAACCCTTTCATGAACTCCCCCAAGTCGTTCATCCGATAGTCGAAACGCCCTTTAATCTCAGTCACACGCTCAGGATTTCCTCCCACAACGCCACCCTCATGCCTCGCCGCATCCAATTGCGCCGCTACATCCGCCACGAAAGATTCCCCGTAAAGCGCAGAAAGCCTCACCAAGAACTCGCCGTCCGAGATGCCATCCTTCGGCTTCGGAGGAACCTCCAACAAGATGTGAATGTGGTTACACATCAGGCAGTAGGAGAGAACTCGACAGCCTGTAAACTTCTCCATCATCCGCATCAACATACGGAAATGCTCTTTTTCCTCCGCACCAAACGCGAAACGCCTCTCCACCACACGCGATATGCAGTGATAAATAGCAGGTTTCGTCTCCGAATCCTTCCAGGGGGCAATCCAACGTGCGCGTCTCATGCCCCCTTCTAGCCTCTCCAGCCAAATCCGCAAGGCGATTTTCTACAAAGGGTCTGTCCCTCTGAATAATGCCTCTGAATATTTAGAGCTTCGG
>JANRFH010000019.1:71269-85405 GCA_030725745.1 Akkermansiaceae bacterium | reverse complement strand
TGTCCCTCTGAATAATGCCTCTGAATATTTAGAGCTTCGGTAACGATTTCAACATCAACTACTTATACAAAGGGTCTTTCCCTATTAATATATAACTATGAATACCTATAAATAGCCGCTGGGGCGGGTGTGCGTGAGCATTCGGTTGACCGCATCGTAGGTGTAAATGTCCTTCTGCACACCTCCGCTATAGGTCTTCTGGAGCAATCTGCCAAGATCATCGTACGCCTATTGGGTGAATCTTCCCCGAGCATCGGTGTGGGTTTCTCCGTTTTCATTGGTGGTAGGGTTGTATGTGAGGCTACTGGGGATGGCGTCGGGCTGATGGGTGAATAAATTTATTTTACATCTCTTAACTATTTTCTGGCCATGGTGGCGGATTTTCTGCTAAACGAGTCTTTATGTTGCACGAATGGATCGCCGCCAGCCGTGACCGCTTCACTGGAGCGGACTTCGATTTCTTGACTGAAGTGCTCTCGGGCGGGCGACAGCGGGTGTGCATGGCCAAGCTCTGGGAAGACCCGGATGCCCTTCGTGAAATGCTTGATCTCAAGGAAGTCCTGCGCGGCATGCTGGACTCCCCTTCGGCACTCCGCGTCTCACCGGATTTCTATTTCTACATCCTCGTGCGCCACGCCTTCATGCAGGCGGACATCGCAGATCCAGAGATAGCGAACTACGTCTCGGGTGTCCTTGCCAACCGTATCCGCAGGCATGCGAGCGATCCACTCCAGGACATCGCCGGTGGCTACACCCATGCCTCTGATTTCCTAGCAGTCATTTCACCGGCGCAGGGCAAGATGAAATTCCATCTCCAGGTCGCCGCCGGAAACCAGTTTCTCGTCCTCACCGGGCTGTTCCCCGCGTTTTTCCAAAAGCGTAACGAACGAAACGGTGCACCCGACCTCGCTTTCTACGAGGCCTTCGCAAAACGCTCCTTCCAAGGTGCAGCAGACTGCCCTCACTCGAGGTGCAACAAGCGCCAGAAGGAAGTGCTCGGCTCTCTCGCCGAAGTCTTGCCCGCCGCTCGCCGCTCGCTCAATAGGATGGCGGAGGAGTTTGTTTTCCTCGGGGACTAAGGATCATCCCAGTCCACCCGAGAAAAGCGCCAGCCGTCTTCGCCTTTTTCCCAGATGATGGTGACGTCATAAATTCCGTCGACTGGGCGCAGCTTAAATATCTCCATGTAGCCCTCTACAAAGACGTTTACCGTCGCTGTATCGCCATCGATCACTATGCTGCGAAACTCAGTGACTTTGAATTCCGAGCTTTTCGCTTTTTTGCAAATCGTGGAAAACACTGATTCCATGAGTCCCTGATCGAAAGTTCCGTTCGCCTCCTCAGTGACGGGTATGTCCAGAGTCACTTCAGGGGCTAACATGGCGTTCATGGAAAACACCTTCGCCTGCCGCAACGGATCTGCGCTACCTTCGGAAATGGTCAGCACCTCCATCAGGTGTTTTGTGCGGCGTTTAACGACCTGTTCCGACGAGAACCACCAACTGCAAGTGGGAACCAACAGCGCGATGAGAATGACGATGACTAAGGGTTTTTTCATGTATGTTTATTGGGATCGTAGAAGATACGCACGTCTGCCTCTTTTGTCCCGAGGAGTTGCTGAGCACGCTTCAGTGCATCGCGCGTGGAGATGTTCGGATTCGAAGGCATGGTTAGGAAAATGTTGCTCTCACCCTGCTTGCGATCCGCTCCTTTCTGCAATTCTTCTAGGATACCTGAACGCTTAAGCACCTTGTAAACATCCTTCGTCGCGCCGGAGATGAGAAGGAACAGCCCTTTGCGGCGCATGAAATGATTGAGGTCTTCCAGTGCCATGACGCTCGTCGCATCGAGGTGGCGGGCGTTCTTCAGGCGCAGGATGATAACCTTGATCGCGGGATCGGTCACCGTCCGCTGGATCTGTGTGCGGAATAGCTCGGAAGCGCCGAAGAACAGATCGCCCTCCACATGTACGATGGAGATCGCCGGGATGACGCGTGCGTTTTTCCCCTCCCTCTCACGCAGCTCGCCAGTCTCATTGAACTCATATTCCGCAAGGTGTGGCTTGCTAGCTTTCCTCAGGAACAGAGTGATCGAGATCGCCACACCGATGAAGATAGCGACATGCAGGGGTACCAGGAGGGTGGCGAGAAATGTCAGCCAGATGACCAACGCATCATCGCCCGTGGAGCGAAGGCAGATGCGGATCTGGTGGACATTGAAAAGCGAGAACGACACGGCGATGACCAGCACGGCCAGCGCTGCCTTGGGGATGTAGTCGATGATGTTCAGTCCCGTTTCACTCGACCATGCGATGAGCACCACGAGAACCAGTGTGAAAATTCCGGTGTAAAACGGTGCGGCTTTCGTCGCTGCTCCAGAATTGAAGTTCAGCATCGAACGCGTCAAAGATCCCGAGGCGGGCATGCCCCCGGCGAGGGCTGAGCCAAGGTTCGCTACGCCGATGGATAACATATCTTGGTTCGCATCCAGCTTATCACCTGTCTGCGAGGAAATGGATTTCGCCATTAGGGTGTTTTCTAGCGAAGCGAGAAAAGCGATGGCTAGGGCAAGTCCCATCAGCGCAGAGATGTCGTTAAAAATACCTTCGCGGAAAAACGACGGCATAGTCGGCACGAGTTCGCTAAAGCCGAAGGTGCTGAAAACCGCCTGCCCACCGAAGTGGCCTACATTGAAATGGATGAGCGGCCCGAAGATCGCGGAGCCAAGGACAAGCGCGATGGAGAATGCGGGCCAGCGTTTTTTCCACCTCTTGAATGCTAAATAAATCAGAAGCGTTACGACACCGATCACTAACGGCACCCAATCGGTGTGCACAAGGGATTTCAATAGCTCCCACACCAGTCCAAAAAATGTTCCAGTCTTCTCAATGTCGACGAATTCACTAAGTCCAAGCAATGGCTTGAGCTGATTCCCAATGATCAGCACCGCCGCCCCCGCCATGTAGCCCACCAGAACGCTGCGTGAGACGTATTGCAGGAGATCTGCTACTTTCAAAATGGCACCAAGCGTCGAGCAAACTGCAATCAACACCACCAGCAACGGCAACAACTCTGGAATGCGATCTTTCAAATCAGGATTCACCGCAAAGAAACTGAAAAGCATGAACGCCGTCGCATTTGTCGGGCCCAGCACATTGTAGCGCGAGCTTGAGAAAAACGGCGCGATCATCGCCGCGACCGCTGAGCACACCACGCCGTAGATCACATCCAGCCCAGCGATCGCGGCGTAGGCGATGGCCTGTGGAAGCGCGAGCAGAGTGACGTTCAGCGCCGCCCGCATATCGCTGGAGAGCTTTGCTTTTGAGTAATCCCTCAGAGGCCCTACATGGGGAATGAAATCGATTTTCTCCTCGGCAAAATAGTCGCGCGTATTGCGATAGGACTTCTGGATGAAATGGCCGAAACTCATACGGAGTGGCTAAATTACCGGAATCTCACACGCCTGAACAGAAACAAGCCTAACAAAACGCAGAAAACATTCGGCGCCCAGAGCACAAGAGTCGCCGCCGCATCCGTTTCAAAATCCTCCGCTGCCATCGTCACTAGGAAATACGCCACCCCGATGAGCAAGCTCAGCACAAGCCCCGACGAAGTATCTCTGCGTCTCGACTTCAGCCCCAAGGGCACCGCTACACAGGCGAAGGATAGGCATGCCAAGGAAAAGGTATAGCGCTTGGTGATCTCCGAGCGGAACTCCACCTGCTTCTGCTTCGGCAAATCGGGATTCGCCGCAAGGTAACGCGTTATCTCCTGATTCGTCATCGCGCTGGACTTGATCTTTTTCCCCCTCGTCGATCCGAAATCGAACAACCACGGCTCCAATTCTTTCGCAAAAGCAATCTTATCAGTCCCGTCTTCGGTTTTCGTCTCGATGAAGGCGTCGATGAGCTTCAGGCGCAGCTGTTTCTTCTCTTCATCCACCACCAGCGAAACCTCGCCGGCATGGACATAGGCATCGGCGCGTGCCGGTTGGCCATCCACACCGCCGGAGACTTGGTAAAGATGGAAGCCTCTAAGCGAATCCCCCACCCGCTCTTCCACGAAGACTTTCTGGTTTGCGAAATTCGACTGCACCACCCCGGGATCCAGCAACGATCTGGGATCTCTTTTGACCTGCTCATAAATCATGTCCGTCAGCGATGCTTTGGACTGCGGCACCACATTCACATTGATCCACAGGCAGACCGCAGAAAGCGCTGCGCCGATGACAAAAACCGGTAGCGCCAGCCTACCCAAGCTCAGTCCCGCCACGCGGAAAGCCGTCACTTCATTATCTCCAGAGAGCCTTCCGAAAACCAAGAGCACTGCCGAAAGAAAACCCCAAGGAATTGTAAACATCAGGGAAAACGGCAATACGTTCAGCACGAAGCGCAGCACCAACTCCGGCGGCGCATGCTGCTCTACCAGCAGCGGGCGGATTTTCTGGAAAAGATTTCCCATCACCAACACCACGCTCAGAACCACGATTGCGTAAACCGTTCCCACGAGTATCTGTTTTGCGATGTAGCGGTCGGAAATGCGCACAGCACAGACTCACGACACTCGCCGGAAGTTGCAAGTGGCAAGATGCCCTTATACCGACAGCTTCTTCCTTGAAGTCCGGTGGCCGAAACCTGAGATTCCGGAGTGCCCTCCGTGCTTATCATCGAAACTTCCACCGAGGCGGCTTCCATCGCCGTCGTAATCGACCAGGAAATCGCCGGGGAAAAATCCTTCGTCAGCGACCGCCGGCATAACGCCCTTCTTTTCGAACCGCTTTCCGAACTCCTCGCTGAACATGGCAGCAATGGCTTCGAGGCGGTGCTCGTCGGTGGAGGCCCCGGCAGCTACAGCGGCACGCGGGTCGGAATCGCCACCGCGCAGGGAGCCGCCCTCGTCGCTGGCTGCAAGGCGGTTGCTATCCCCTCCATTCTTGCGACGAAAGAGGCCGTCTCCGGAGAGCCCTGTCTCGCCGTCGGTGATGCTCGTCGCGGCTCCTACTGGCATTGCCGGATCAGTGAGGGGAAACTGCTTGAGGAACCGCAGCTCACTGACGCCATCGGATTCGATGCCACCATTGCCGCAGCAGAATCGGCCGGAAGCAAAGTTTTCTGCATGGAGCCTGTGAAAGGCAAGTCGCTCGCCCTTTCCCGCCCTACGGCAGCAGGCCTGTGGCAGGCATGGCAGACCGCCGATGCAAAAACGCGTTCCCATTGGGCGGGAAAAGTGCCCCAGCCCATTTACCTGAGCGCGCCCCACGTCACGCCCTCGAAGAAACAAGTCTTCGGCTAAAAACGTTTACTGCCCGAAGAACAGGCGGATGCGTTTCACGATTGATTGATGCCCCGCACTAGCGGAAACGCCTTTCGGCCCCGATTCTTCCGCCGCCCGGTTCAGGCCTTCCTCCCAGCTCTTTTGCCGGCTCTCAAGCACTTCGCCAATGCTTACCGCCAATTCCGGGCGAGCCGCGATCAGGGGGGAAATATCATCCTTGCGTATCTCCAGCACCATCACATCCGCAACCGCACGCACCGTCGCATTGCGCGGCTCGCCAGTCACCAGCGACATCTCGCCGAAGGAGTTGCCCGTTGAGAGAGTGGCCAGCACCACACGTGGCCCTTCTGACATTTTTCCGACGACCTCCACACTGCCTTCGAGGATGAGAAACATCGACTCACCCTTCTCGCCGCGCGTCACCAGCGCCTCCCGCGGCCCGAATACCTTTAAAATGCCCTTTGCCACAAGATCCGCCGCCTCTTCCTCGCTAAGACAGCTCAGCATCCCTCCGGATCGTAGGATTTTCGCGGCATTCTCTCGTGCCGAGGCGAAGCTGGCAGGAACATTTGGCGTGCGGACATCCAGGGTTCTTATCGGGAACGGAATGCGCATGTCACGCCTCCCGAGCTCATACCAAAGTGCGGTGCGTATTTCATCGCAAGTCGCGTTGTAGAGACGAGCGTGCCTCATCCAGAAACGCACTTCGTAAGTGATCGATGAATCGCCGAATTCCCTCGTGAAAACCACCGGTGCCGGACTCTCCAGCACACCCTGCGCGTCTTTTGAGCACTTGATCAGCACCTCCTTCGCCAAGGCAGGCGGTGTATCGTAATCAAGCCCGATCCGCAGCCTCACTCCGTGCTCCGCGCTTGGATAATTCAGGTTCACGATGCGCTTTTTGACCATCTCGCTGTTCGGGATTTCGTAGGAAATCTTGTCGTTATCAAGCGCTCGCGTGGATCTCCAGTTAATCTCAGTGACCTCAGCACGGCGCCCGTCTTCATCAAGCAAGAGCCAGTCACCCACCTTGTAGGCACCTGTAATGTGAATGCTAAATCCACCTAACACATTTGCCAAAAGATCCTGAGCCGCGAAACCCACAATCACCGCCGCAACCCCAGATGTCGCGGCCACCAGCCCTGTCAGCTTAACATCATATCCCCATATTAATATTACTGACAAGGTACCGAGCGCCACAAGCAGCCCTCCGAGCTGCCGTAGGATAATCGGCATCGCCACATTTTGCTTCCTGAATAAAGCACCATCGATAATCAGATCGATAATCACCCAGCAAAAGATAGCCCCGAAAAAAATCAGCCCGGCACCGAGATGTCCTACCCAATTCTCCCCTGGATAGAAAATTTTTGCCCCCATCCATACGCCTAACGAGATTGCAACCAGGTGCAGAGAAAGAACCGGAGACTTCTTCGTTTTTTTCCAAATCAGCCGCCAACCAAGCCAAACAAAAAGATACACCGCCGCCGCAACTCCAATAGCTTCCAGCACCCTTACATCAAATCCCATTGCCCATCTGTTAGCGCAAACGCCAGCCCTTGTCACGCATAGGCTTCAGGGAGCAAGCATGTCTCTAGAGTTGCCGGGCGTTTCGCCCTTCGTCGATCAGCTTCCAAAAGTGCTTTGAGCTAGCAAGCGCCTCATCCTCGCCCAGCGGCATTTTCGAGCGGAAAAGGAAATCTGAAAACGTGCCTTTGTGCAGCACACGGTGCACGATCACTGAGTTATCCTTCACCTCGAAGTAGAAGCGGTATTCCTTCGCGCGGAAGCGGTAGAAGACATGCCCATCGCGCTCAATTTTTCCGAACTTATCACTACCAAGCCCATTCAGATCCGCCTCTGTAACGCGGAATTCCTCTATCAACTCCAGTTGCTCAAGAGTTCCCAACGAAGAAAGCTCCGCTGCGCTGATTTCATTGAAAACGATTTGAAACACGAACGCATCTAATCAGCCCTCACCGCCATGGGAAAGTGGAAAGATTTCTTCTCATCTCAGTCATTCTGCGGTTCGCGCCTGCGTCTCAGCAATGCCGCGCTCGCCGCCAGCATCACCAAAAGCCCAGTCGAGGGCTCGGGAAGTGCTGGCACCGCTGGTGTCCCAGAGCCGTCCACAGGCTCCAGCCCATGCCTGCGGAATTGCTCAATGGTCTCCAGAACCACGGCTCCGGAAACGGGAGTGACCAGCTGATAGGCAGCAGCGATTTTGGCGCGATCCGGATCGTTCGATTCACTTTTCTCCATCGCCCAGATCCTAGCGAGGTGATCCCAGACCTTTGTAGCGCCATCCGCAGGCGGGCTTTCCGAGCGAGTCCAGACCGCTACATCTTTCCTCCCACCATCTAGCAGATTCCGGAAGAAATTCTCCAGCTGCCCACGCTTATTATAAAGAGTCGGCCCACGCTCCAGCAGCCCCTCCTTGCCTAGTGCCTCGGAAAGGCGGTTCGGCCCGTAAGCCATTTCCATATCGTGAATTTGCACCCGCTGCGTCCCGCGCTCCAGCAACTGTAGAAGCGCCTCGGTCTCTGCCAGATCCACCGCCTGTGGTCCATGCAGCCAGACGACAGCTCCGTTCTCACCCTCTTTCGCCTTAGAAATCGCCGCCCGCAACGCTGGCCCATTATCCCGGCCACCGGTAAATTGATAGTCACCAAAGCCATCTCGACCCACCGGCCTCACCTCATCATCAGCGATGATGACCTCCAAATCACTTTCTGGAAATTTCTCGAATATCTCCGCCAGCATATCCGCATCGTCCGCCATCGAGACCGACCCATCCACCACCACTACCAACCTGTCCACTCCAGCACGCTCCGCCTTCTCAATCCGCCGCTCAAGGTATTTCCCAGCACCCTCGGCAAATCTATCCTCGCACCAGACCGGCGCACTCACCTTCGCCAACCCATCGAATTGCAACATCCTCCCCGACTCCAAAACCTCCTCCAACTCCTCAGAAGATGTCGCTGAAAATCCCTCTCCGTCTTTGTGACATTCGCCCGCACCGCTGCACGTAAACTCGCGATCCGCCTGCATCCACATGGAATGTTCAGCGCCATTCCTTACCCCGAAATTCCGCTCCACCACTCTCGGCAAATCCCACAATTCGCCATCCAGCGGAGCCGTAATGCCAAACCTGATCTTCATTTCACCCCGCGCCGGCACGGGAAAACACTGCACCAACACCGTATCCGGCCCCGCCATCGTCACCAACACCGGATCACGACGCTGCACCACCGCCACCTCTTGGTAAGCAGCCTTCACCTTCGATACCGAGCTAAACGCAGCCTCCCGCGGCTCACCCTCCACCCACAGCGTCAGCCGCGAGACTTTTCCGCCACGCGGCAAGCGCACTTGGCAACGCGCCTCTTTCGCCTCCATGCCTGAGTTTTTGAAAACCATCGTCCACTCACCGTAGCCGATGCGTGAAATGCTATCCGCATGTCCATCGAACCGCGACTCCGCCAGTTCCAGGTTTTTTAAACGCATGGCCACCTGATCCCCACCCAGCGCATCGTCAAATTCTAGCTCCTCCACATCATTTCCGCGTCCACCACCCACCAGACCGCCGGTCGAGAGCCTCGGCGGCTTGATCGAATTGAAAGGCTTCCCTGTCGCCCGGAAAAACACCTCACGCATGCGATCTCGGTCGCCCTGACGTCCCATCGACTCACCTAAAAACGCCATCGGCACCTTCCACCCATTCATGATCCAGCCGGAAATATCCGTCGACCCCGACATCATCGTGCCGCGCTCGTAACAAGATCTCAGAAGCGTCCTCTCGGAATGAAACATCCGCAGTGCGGCCACACCCGCCTCTTCCGTTTCCGCCTCATCGGAAACCGCACGCTCCAACTGCACCCGCGTCCACAATCCCGGCACCTCCAGCGCCAACAATGCAAAAATCGCAGCAACCGCACCAATCCGCAGCCCCTGCCGGAATAACCACGGCTGCGCCACTTTCTCGCGATTTTTCCCAACAATCTTCCACCCCGCCCAAAACGCTAAGATTGGAGAAAGCGAAAGAAACCCCATGCCGAAAACCACCACCGCAGGAATGGAAAGAGGCAACAGAGGCACAAACAACAACCCGTAGAACCCTGCCACGATCAGCATCACACCCGCAGCAATTCCCTGCTCCCGTGAACCCGCCGTCCCGCCTTTTTTCAACAGCCAGAAATTCAGAACCGGCACAGAAATCAGAAGGATCGCATGCCAGAAAGTCGGCACCGGATCGAAAAACGCTCCGCCGCAGAATCCCGTGAAAACCTCTAACAAGATCACCAGCACAGGCAGAATCACCCCGAAAAACATCACCTTCTTGCTGCCTTTCTTAGGCACCTCCCGCGGTTCCCATTCTTCCGGCTCACGCCCCTCCAGCTTCCCAATCATCTGCTCCAGCTCCGCCACTCCGATCTGACCCGCATTGCCCGCTCCTGCCTCTTCATGCATATGAGCCTTCAAATCGTCACGCAACTCCTTCGCATCATTCCCCTCCAACCCCTCACGCCTCGCCCGAGCGCCTAGGTATTCCTCCAACCGTTCTTCAGCCTGTTTCGTCCAAGTTTTCATAATCAGTCTCCTTCGTTAAGTTGTTTTGCATACGCCAATCCATCGGCGTCCAGCCCCTCCATGCCTTTCACCATCGTGTTGAAATATCCCGACATCTCTCCTGCCAGCTCCCTTCCGAGAGGGCTCAGCGAGTAGTATTTCCGCGCTGGCCCTTCCGTCGATTCCTCCAGCCGCGTCGTCACCAGCCCCTGTTTCTTCAGCCGCGAAAGCAAGGGATAGATCGAGCCCTCCGCCACCCCAACCCCCGGAATCGCCGCCAACGCTTTAACCAGCGCATACCCATACCACTCACCGCGTAACAGCGCAGTCAGTATGCACAGATCCAGCAAACCCTTGCGCATCTGCACCGTCCAGTTCCCGAACAACTCTGACACCTCTGCTTTCAATACCTACAAGCTATCTTGTATTAAAAGGTATCGGT
Organism: Akkermansiaceae bacterium; assembly: GCA_030725745.1. Classification (GTDB taxonomy): domain Bacteria; phylum Verrucomicrobiota; class Verrucomicrobiia; order Verrucomicrobiales; family Akkermansiaceae; genus Luteolibacter. The sequence goes on along the minus strand of JANRFH010000019.1, from coordinate 75,127 downwards.
CAATCGGAAACTCTTGTCTTTGCACGAGGAAAGCACCGTTTGACATTCCTTCGCTCGTAAAACATAGTTATCCCATGGTCAAAACCATCACAAAGATCGGCAATTCCCACGGCATCATCTTCGATAGCGCGCTGCTCCAGCTCGCCCGCCTCAAGCCCGGCGACGAAGTGAACATCGAGATCCATGAAGGTGGGACGATTTCCATGACACCGCTGAACCCCCAACTGAACCCCCGGGAGTTCAGCGATAAAGTCGATGACGTGATGAAGCGTTATGCGAGCACCATGAAAAAGCTCGCATGATCTCAGACCCCGATCTTTGCCTTCATCTCACAGTCGAGCAGGTGGAGGAAATCCAAGCCGCAGCGATACGCCTTTTCGGTGGATCGGAGGGACTCAGTGACCGCTCGTTGCTCCAGTCTGCCGTTGCCGCACCCGGTGCCACTTTTGGAGGCAAGTCTACCTTTTCAGATACCGTCGAAGTCGCAGCAGCATACCTCTATTATATCTGTAGCAATCACCCCTTCGTCGATGGCAACAAGCGGGTAGCCCTTGGTTCCTGCTTGGTATTCCTTGAAATCAACGGATACACACCCGCCCCCGATTCCGAAGCATGGGAGACACTCACCCTCGCCACCGCAGCAGGGAAGCTCACACGCGAGGAAATCACCGCTACGCTGCGCAAGCTGTTAGAGTAGCATTCAGATCGCCCGCATCCTCCCCGCCATCGAGCGCGTCATCATTTTCCTAACAAGCGGAATCCGCTGCGAAATCCGGAATCCCGCGTGCCGGAAAGGATCGATCCACTCGTAGTCCGATTGGAAAACCGGCGTCAGCCACCGTGTTGCAAACTGATAGTAGCGCAGCACTGGCCCGCGACGCCGCGAATACTCCGGCAATGCTTTCTCCAAAGACATCTCCGCCAAGCACGCCGCCAGACAACTCGCATCTTCCAGCGCGAGGTTCACTCCCTGTCCCAACTGCGGACTCATCGCATACCCCGCATCACCGAGAAACGCCAACCGATCCCCGTGCCATTTCCTCATCCGCACATCTCCATACCGAGCCGTCAGCACCTGCTCCCAGCCATCGATCTGTCCCAGCAAATCCTCCGCCATCGGGCAAAGTCCCAGAATCTCCGCCTTCCATTCATCCAGCGGCCTTTTCCGGATCTCCTCATCCTTACCCACCTCGATGCTCCAAAAAAGACTCACCAAATCCTCCGTCCCACCCGTTTCCCGACCCGTCGGCAAAAAGCCCGCCAGCTGCCGCGTCCCGCACACCACCTGATGCAGATCCCCCTCCGGGAAAACCCCGTGATTCTTCCCGATGAACCAATGCGCACCCCACCCATAGCCACGATCATAACCCCCACCTAGCAGCGCCTTACGCATCGCCGATCTCGCACCATCCGCGACCAAAAGCAGGTCAAATTTTTCACCCTCCACCTCCCAGCCATCCGCCAGCTTCCTCGCACCCTCCACCCGGCTCCCCCAGCGAATCTCCACACCCTCCTTCTCCACCAGCCCGATCAGCGCACCCATCACCACCGGCCTGTGCAGCCCAGCTCCAAAAAGGCCTTCACCGATCTCCTCATACCGCAGCTCCATCAAGTCACTGCCGTCCTTCTCCAGCACATGCAGCCGCTTGACCTTGGATGCATGGGAAACCACCTCGTCATGTATGCCCAGCTCGCGCAGCACATCCATCCCGCTAGGCTGCATCAGGAAACCCGCGCCCACCGCCCGAGACTCCGGCGCCTGCTCAAAAACGGTCAGATGGTGTCCCGCCCGTTTCAGAAAAACAGCCGACGACGCACCCGCCGCACCGCATCCCACGACGGCTATCTTCATGATTTCAGTCCTCCACTCGGGTCACCGTGTAGCCCGCCTTTTCCATGTGGCTGATGATGCTTATCTCGGAGGCGAAATGCGCTGCTCCCGCTGCAAAAAAATGCACTCCGTTCGGATTTCCCGCCAACATTCCATCAATTGTCGCGGCCATTGATACATCACGATCCGTGAGGAGCCTCTTCTTGAAGGCTGCAGAAATCACCTGAACCTCCTCATCCTCGACGTCTGCAAACCCCTCGTCCATCAATGCAATCAGCTTTTCGAGATCGCCTGAAACATAGGCCACCTTCAATTCCTCCATCATATCGCGACCCTCTTCACGCCCTTCCTTGAGGGTCTTGAGGGTTTCCCTGAGATATAACACCTGCTCCTCCTCTTTCATCGCTGTGAAGACCGCGAGCTGATCATCCATCGTCTCCAACGCAGCGGTCTTTTTATTCTCCTCGGTCGCCCTGTCCCAGAGGACTTTATCAAGCGCCACCTTGCCCGCCATCTGATCGGGAAGCATAGGGATCAATGTCACCACCACCCATGTGGAAAGTGATTGAAACGGCTTAGAATTAAGTGCCGGATTTATCAAAGCCAGTTCCTCGTTCACCCTTGCTGCGAGCTCCTCGCCAATGGATTCATCAAGAGTCTTTCCGTCCATACGCATCATTTTCGGAGCCACGCCCAGCTGTGTTGCCATATCCATCGGCACCTCGGTCACGACGACCTCGGCCTCGGAAAAAGCCTTTTCCACCGCTGGATGCAGGGTAGTCACCCGCTCATCGCCTAGATGAATCGTTCCGAACAGATAGGACGGCTTGGACACCCCATTTCCCGAGACCTCCCAGAGAAATGGCTTTTCAGGATGCGCTGCCTCTTCGGCGCGAGTCACAGAGGGAAGCAACAGAGCTGAAGCAAGGATTGACGAGCAGGCTATTGATTTGATAAGACTTTTCTTCATGGATCTGCCGCTAGCATGATCACTGGAGATAGGTTTGTCTCGCCAAATTCCCCACAACCTCAGTCTTCCTTGATGTTTAAAGTTTAAAATTTAAGGTTTCGAAATGCGCTGCTTCTACTCCCAGTCCTTCGAGCTCGAGCTCCCCGCAGGACACCCTTTCCCGATGGATAAATTCCGCGTCTCCAAGGACATGCTCCTCGCGGAAAAAATCCTCCGTCCCGAGGAAGTCATCGAGGTCAAGGCCACCGATTTCCACAACATCCTCCGCGTCCACGACCGCTCCTACATCGAGAAAATCCAATCCTCCGCCCTCGACCGCAAAGAACAGCTCATCCTCGGCCTCCCCGCCTCCCGCGACCTTTTCGCCCGCTCCGCCACCGAAGTCGAAGCCACCCGCCTCGCCTGCAACGCCGCCCTCACCGAAGGCATCGGCGTCTGCCTCGCTGGCGGCACACACCACGCCTTCCGCGAACACGGCGAGGGCTACTGCGTCTTCAACGACATCGCCATCGCCATCCGCGACCTCCAGGACAAACAACCCAACATCAAAGTCATGGTCGTCGATACCGACGCCCACCAAGGCAACGGCAGCGCCTCCCTCCTCGGCGATGACCCACGCGTTTTCACCTACTCCATCCACGTCGGGAAAAACTACCCCACGAAAAAGGTCAACAGCTCCCTCGATGTCGAAACCGTCCGCTACGTCGAAGGCGAAATGTACCTCCAGCAACTTTTCAAAACCCTCGCTGACTCCCTTGACAAATTCTCCCCAGACCTCGTCATCTGGATCTCCGGCGCCGACAACCACCGCAACGACCGCTTCGGCCAAATGCACCTTTCCCTCAAGGAAATCCAGCGCCGCGACGAAGTCCTCCTCCGCGCTCTCATCAAAAACCGCATCCCCGTCGCCATCCTCTACGGCGGCGGCTACAACCGCCAACCGGAGTTCACCGCCAAGCTCCACCGCAACACCATCGCCACAGCCAAACGCCTCGCCGCCGAATACCGCGGTCTCTGAAAAGATTTGAATAAGGAAAGCAGGAAGGCAGGAATTCCA
>JANRFH010000019.1:5778-71169 GCA_030725745.1 Akkermansiaceae bacterium | reverse complement strand
CCTCAGAGCCACTAGAAATAAACACGGTCTCCTCCTCAATTTCGCCTCCGCCAAGCTGACCATCAAACGAGTGATCTAGATCGGCACCCAACCTGCTATTCCGTTTCTATCTAAACCATGGAAACCAACAAACCAGGCCTAGCCATCATGACATCCGGCGGCGACTCCGCCGGCATGAACCCCGCCGTCGTTTGCGCCGTCGAATACGCCACCCAGCGCGGATACAAGCCCTACCTCGTCTATGACGGCCTCAAAGGACTCATCGCCAACAGCATCGTCCCCGCGTCGAAAGACCTAGTCTCCGGTATCATGCACAAAGGCGGCACCGCCCTCCGCTCCTCACGTTCCCCGGAGTTCTTCGACATCACCTTCCGCACCGTTGCCTACCAGAACATCAAATCCCACGGCATCGAGAAACTCATCGTCATCGGCGGCGACGGCTCCTTCCGCGCCCTCAACCAGTTCTACAACGACTTCGAAATCCCCTTCGCTGGCATCCCCGCCACCATCGACAACGACATCGCTGGCACCGACTACTGCCTCGGCGTTGATACCGCCCTCAACGTCATCCGCCAGTCCATCGACTCCATCCGCGACACCGCCTCCTCCTTCTCACGCGCCTTCGTCGTCGAGGTCATGGGTCGCCACTGCGGCTACCTCGCCGTCACCTCCGCCCTCTCCTGTGGCGCCGAGGTCTGCCTCGTCCCGGAAATCGAATACAACCTCGACACCATCGGCGCACGCCTCAAAGCGGAGATCGCCGAAGGCAGGAAATACATCATCGCCGTCGTCGCCGAGGGCACGAAAATGGGCGAATACATCACCCGCTACATCAACGACAGCATTGGCATGGAAGCGCGCCTCACCGTGCTCGGCCACGTCCAGCGCGGCGGCTCGCCCACCGTCCACGACCGCATCATGGCCTACAAATTCGCCGTCGCCGCCGTCGATGCCCTCGACGCAGGGGAAACCAATGCCATAATGACCTTCAAAGACGGCACCTACAGCCACCTCCCCATTGAGCAGGTCGCGGATGCGAAATACAAACTCGATCCCGCCCTCCTCAAGCTCGCCGCACCCCTCGCCTGCTAGCACACTTTATTACTGGAAAGTTTAGAAAAGCTATATATGTTCCCATGAACATATGGAGCTAAACAAAAAACTCGAAATCCTCGCAGACGCCGCAAAATACGATGCCTCCTGCGCCAGCTCCGGCGCACAACGCTCAGACTCCCGTAGCGGAAAAGGCGTAGGCTCCACCGGCGGCGCAGGCATCTGCCACTCCTACGCACCGGATGGCCGCTGCATTTCCCTCCTCAAGCTCCTCCTGACGAATTCCTGCATCTACGATTGCCACTACTGCATCAACCGTAGATCCAGCAACGTCCGCCGCGCCTTCTTCACCGCCGACGAAGTCGTCAAGCTCACCCTCGACTTCTACAAGCGCAACTACATCGAAGGCCTCTTCCTCAGCTCCGGCATCATCCGCAATGCGGACTACACCATGGAGCAGGTCATCGCTGTCGCCAAAACCCTCCGGGAAACCCACGACTTCCGCGGCTACATCCATTTAAAAACCATCCCCGAAGCCTCCCCCGAGCTCATCGAAGAGGCCGCACGCTATGCCGACCGCATCAGCATCAACATGGAGCTCCCCACCCAAAAGAGCCTCGACCTCCTCGCCCCCGAGAAAAACATGGCGCGCACCAAAATCGCCATGGGTCGCATCCGCCAGCGCCTTGATGACGCACGTGCTCAGAAAAAAGACGGCAACCGCAAACTCCGCCACGCCACCGGCCAGAGCACCCAAGTCATCGTCGGAGCAGACGAATCCACAGATGCCGACTTCCTCGCCGGCTCCGATGAACTTTACAACTCCTACAAGCTCAAGCGCGTCTACTACTCCGCCTTCAGCCCCATCCCCGAGCCATCCTCCATCCTCCCGCTCAAAGCCCCACCCCTCATCCGCGAGCACCGCCTCTACCAGGCCGATTGGCTCATGCGCTTCTACGGATTTAAAACCCAGGAAATCCTCTCACCAGAACAGCCATTCCTCGATCTCGAGCTCGACCCCAAACTCGCCTGGGCACTCCGCAACCGCCACGACTTCCCGGTAAATCTCCAGACCGCCCCGAAAGAAACCCTCCTCCGCGTCCCCGGCCTCGGCGTGCGAAACGTCGCCCGCATCATCCAGATCCGCCGTCATACCAAAATTCGCCTCGCCGATCTCTCCCGCCTCCGCGTCTCCCTCTCAAAAGTCATGCCCTTCCTCATCACCGCCGACCACAACCCCTCCACCCTGCTCCTCGACTCCGACCGACTCCGCGCCAAATTCGCCCCAAAGCCCCAGCAACTCGAACTCTTCACCTGACCATGCAAAGCATCGATCCCGGGAAAAATTTCCAAACCTGGCGCCAAGCCGCCAAAAAACTCATCACAGCCGCCGCCGCCCCGGAAGAAATCATCTGGGAAAAACCCGACCCGCAAAACCTCTTCCACACCTCCACCCTCCGCAGCGACACCGCCGAATACTCCACTTTCTCCGTCCCCAAGGAATTTCCCCAACTCGCAAAAAGCGTCGCCTGCCACCAAATCGAGCAACGTTGGGCACTACTCTACCGCATCCTCTGGCGCATCGTCATCGGCCGCGAACGCCACCTCTGCAGCATCTCCAGCGACCCCGACATCGCCAAAGCCCACCTCCTCGCAAAAAGCGTCCGCCGCGAAATCCACAAAATGCACGCCTTCGTCCGGTTCAAACTCGTCGATACAGACCCGGAAACCTCCCGCGAACGCTACGCCGCTTGGTTCGAGCCAGATCACCACATCGTCGAGGCCGCTACGCCCTTTTTCCGCAAACGCTTCGCCAACATGGACTGGAGCATCTTCACACCCAAAGGCTGCGCCCACTGGGACGGAAAAACCCTCCGCTTCTCCGAAGGCATCCCCGAAAACCCCGTAGAAGACCCCGACGCCCTCGAAGCCATCTGGCGCACCTACTACCGCAGCATCTTCAATCCCGCCCGCCTCAAGGTCAAAGCCATGACCACCGAAATGCCCAAGAGATACTGGAAAAACCTCCCCGAAGCCGATCTCATCCAAGAACTCATCAGCGAAAGCACCACCCGTGTCACCCACATGATGCAAGAGCCACTCCGCCCAGCCAAACCCGCCCCAAAAAACAAATACCTCGAAAGTCTCCGCCAAATGTCCGAAGCCCCACCACCTGAAGAGCCTCCCTCGATATAACAACTTCCTTGACACCCCGGCGAATTCCGGCATTTTCCCCGCCCCGCGCGTTGGCACGTGTGGCAACCACAAACACTCCCATGAAAAAGGATCTCCATCCACAATACAATCCGGTCATCTTCGTAGACATGACGACCGGTGCCCGCTTCGTCACGAAATCCACCAAGTCCTCCGAGAAAAAGGAGACCATCGATGGTGTTGAATACTCCGTGATCTCCTCCGGCATCACTTCCGATTCCCACCCCTTCTTCACCGGGCTTGCACAGTTCGTCGATACCGAAGGACGCATCGACAAGTTCCAAAAGCGTTTCGGCGCAGTCCGCCGCGTAGGCAAGCCAAAGGCAAACACCGAAGGCTAAGCCCCGAACGGAAACAACTTTCCGTTCCTCTCAAAAAACGGCGTCCCACCTCGGGTCGCCGTTTTTTCGTTGGGTAATGGACCGCGGATCTTTAGTCCGCCTCCTAGCGCCCCGCCTTCATCTTTCATCCCGCCCCTCCCTTTCTTCATTGAAGTTTAAAGTTTAAAATTTGAAGTTTCAGCGTGCTCGCCAAACGAATCATCCCCTGCCTCGACGTCACCAACGGCCGCGTCGTCAAAGGCGTCAACTTCGTCGATCTTATCGACGCCGGAGACCCCGTCGAATGTGCCATCGCCTACAACGAGCAGGAAGCCGACGAACTCGTTTTCCTCGACATCACCGCCTCCTCCGACGCCCGCGACACCATGGTCGACGTTGTCCGCCGCACTGCGGAAAAATGCTTCATCCCTCTCACCGTCGGCGGCGGCATCCGCTCCGTGGACAACATGCACACCATGCTCCAAGCCGGCGCAGACAAGGTCGGCATCAACACCTCCGCCGTCACCAATCCCGGCCTCGTCGATGAAGGAGCCAAAGCCTTTGGCAGCCAGTGCATTGTCGTCGCCATCGATGCGAAACGTGAAGCTCCAGGAAAATGGGGCGTCTACACCCACGGCGGCCGCACCCCCGTAAATCTCGATGCCGTCGAGTGGGCAAAAGAAGTCTGGCGCCGCGGCGCAGGCGAAATCCTCCTCACCTCCATGGACTCAGACGGCACTCAAGCCGGTTACGATTGCGAACTCACCGCCGCCATTTCCTCCGCCATCGGCATCCCCGTCATCGCCTCCGGCGGAGCAGGGAACCTCGATCACATGGTTGAGGTATTGGAAAAGGGCAAAGCCGACGCCGTCCTCGCCGCCTCCATCTTCCACTTCGGCATGCACACCGTCGGAGAAGCCAAAGACCACTTCGCCAAACACGGCGTCCCCGTCCGCCCCAGCTTCAAGCGATAGGAGCCGCGATTTCGAAATCGCAATCGGTGTGCCCCTTGGGTATCCGAAATCACGACCTGCTCAGCGAACCACGCTTCGTTGAGCTTTCAGTCAGAGCCTTCTTACAAAGAATCGAACTCATCCGCCGCTCACGCCCCCCCCAATGCCGATCAAGCCAGGGAGAAGCTCAAATCATCTTCACTTCCTGAGTCCCGGCAGGGACAACCCGAACGTAGCCGGGGCGTGAAGTAAAACGGAACCCCCGGATTTATTCGCCAAAGAATACAGCGGGCAAGGGATAGACATTGCCACCGATTGCATTCCGCCGCTGCCCGATAACGACATGGCAGGATTGCGGCATCGACAGTGTGCGTTAGGAGCGGAGATTCCTGCTCACCGCTATTTTCTATTGGATATTTTTCTCCGGGTTCCGCTGTGCTGCACCCGGAGCTACGTTCGGGATGCCCCTCCAGGGCTCAAAGACCTCGCTTCTCCCTTAACCTCCTCCCCAAAACCACAGTTCCCACTCACCTCACCGATTTTCCTTGTTTTCAATACTTTCTGAAAGTATCTTCTTCTTCGAAAGGAAAAACAACTATGAACGACACAGTCATCACCTACGCCATCTACCTCGCCATCGCCGTCCCGATCACCATCTGGGTAGCGCGCACTCTCCACAAAAACGGCCGGATCTTCTTGGTCAGTTGTTTCAAGGATAACGAAGAACTCGCAGACAGCGTCAATCACCTGCTCGTGGTCGGCTTCTATCTCGTCAATCTCGGCTTCGTCACCCTTTACCTAAAACTCGATAACCTCGTGCAAGGCAGCACCGGCATCTTCGAGGCGCTCAGCACGAAGATCGGCACCGTCCTCCTCGTACTTGGCGGCATGCACTTTCTCAACATGGTAGTTCTCTCGAAACTCCGTAACCCGGACGACAAACCGAACCCACATCCGCAGCCACCACAAATCCCCCTTCCCATCGGCGCCAACCCGAGACCTGAATGGAGGGATGAACTGAAGAAGTAGAATCCTGCGACCACAACCTGCCGCTTTTGCCCCTATATGGCAGGCAAAGCGGCGATCTCATTTCTACAATTTCCAACGTGCACGCTGGACTCGAGATCATTTCACGGAAATGGCCAAAGTCGCCTCGTGTTTGGCATCTTTCGCCTCATCTGCACGCCAGACCATCTTGAAGCCAGCGTGGAAGGGCTCGCCCTCCTTGTTCTCCAGTGTCAGCGCAGAAGCGCCTGTAGCTGCGAAAATATAAGTGTGATCAATGAACCTCACATCCACCTCAGCCTCAGTAACACCGGCACCTGTGACTTCATCGGAAGCAGCCGTCACAGGCTCGATGAAATCAAATTTCTTAGTCTTCCCATCCACTTGGGTCAGCTTAAGGCTATCTTTGTTATCTTCGAGTAGCTCTAGGAATTCATCGGGCTTTGAGGACATGCGAGCCTTCGTGGTTCCATAATAGTTTTGCACCAATGTGCAAATCACCGGTCGGATCGAATCCGCTGGCAACTGCCCTGGATCGAGCAACCTGGTTTTGAAATGCATGACACCATCGTCCTCGGTAACCGTAAGCTCGACCTTCGCGCCACCTGTTGTTTCTCCGCGTATGATCGTGGTTTCGAGTTCGGAGTTTGCCTGATCATCAGATTCGAGACTGTCAGGCAGGACTTCGAATACACGGGTGCGACCGTCTGGCAGAGTTCGCTCAATGCCCCAAGTCACAGGAATGAAGTGGTAGGCATGTACCGCCCCTTTCTTGTGCCAAGGATTCAGATTGATTTCTCCCCTTGCTGAAATGCCCAGACGGTACGTCTTAGAATCGAGCCCGGCGAAGAAACCAACCCATGGTGCTGTTGAGAGCGAGGGCAATTCGGCATTCGCCATGGGAGCTCCAATGAAGAGAAACAAGGCAGCAAAGCGCGCTAAAGGAAAACTTGGGGATTTCATAGTGGGGTTTTGGTTTCAAACACGGGAATGATGCCGTATCTTGTAATCGCTTAACCTATCGCTATTGACAGGTTCTCCCATCCCTATTTTTGCGGATGAGGCATACTTCAAACAACCCTGCTCATTTCGGTTTCAAAGTCCTGCATTTGGCGTTTAGGCTAAATCCATGCTCGTTTTAGCACTCACCGGCGGTATCGCCACGGGAAAATCCACCGCCGTTCGTCTCTTCCAAGAGTTCGTCCCGGACATCGTCATCTTTGATTGCGATGCCTCCGTGAAATTACTCCTCGAAGACGCCAGGGTCGTTTCCGAACTCAAAAACCTCTTCGGCGAGCACATCACCGATCCAGAAACAGGAACCCTCATCCGCGAGAAACTCCGCGCCGAAGTCTTCGGGAATCCCGAAAAACGCAAGCAACTCGAAGGCGTCCTCCACCCTCGTGTGCGGGAGGAATGTCTTGCTCTGAAGGAAAAAGCGGCTAAAGAAGGGGCGCGGTGCTTCCTTGCAGATGTCCCGCTGCTTTTCGAAAACGGCTTCGATTTCGGGCACGAGCGGTCTATCACCGTCTCCACCACACGCGCCACCCAGATCGCAAGACTCAGGGAACGCGACGGCTGGGACGAAGAACTCATCGCCTCTGTCCTCGACGCCCAACTACCCCTAGAAGAAAAGGCGAAACTCGCCGACATCGTCTTCTGGAACGAAGGCCACCACGAAGCGCTAGAAGCCCAAGTTCACCGCTTCTGCCAAATTTTCCCACCACTCTCCATGCCAGATAAAAAAGATACCGAAACACCGGAAACCACGGAAGAAACCTCGGCCAACACCGCCGTCGCCGAAGCTCCCGAGCAGGAAACCTCACGCCCTGAAAAGAAGGAACCCGAGCCGTTTCCCGTCCCGGAACACATCGATCTCAACGCCTTCCGCCTCAAGCCCCTCTCCGAGCTGCAAAAGATCGCCGCAGAACTCCCCGCCCGCATCCAAGGTGGCATCACCAAGGCACAGCTCGTTTACGAAATCATCTGCTTCTACGTCGCCAACGGCACCGACGTCACCTGCGTGGGCGTCATCGAATTCGGAAAAGAGCACTTCGCCATGATCCGCGATGCACAACGCTCATTCCGCCCCTCCCAGGATGATATCCACATCGGCGGCCCCGTCCTCAACGACGCAAATCTTCGCAACGGCCAACTCCTCAAAGTCAAAGTCCGCAAGCCTGTCCAACGCGACAAATACCTCACCACCGAGGCCATCCTCGAGATCGAGGGCAAACCTGCCGAAGATTGGCAGGAGCCGGTCGAGTTTGAGAAACTCACCCCGATGTTCCCGGACTCCCGCGTCCACCTCGAAGGCGAAGGCACAGAATTCCTCGGCGTCCGCGTGATCGACCTCATCGCCCCTCTCGGAAAAGGCCAGCGCGGCCTCATCGTTGCACCACCACGCGGCGGCAAAACCATCCTCCTCAAGCAAATCGCGAAATCCATCAAGGCGAACAACCCTGAAATCGAACTCGTCATCCTCCTTCTCGACGAGCGCCCGGAAGAAGTCACCGATTTCGAGGAAACTGTCGAAGCACCTGTCTTCGCCTCCACCTTCGATGAAACTCCAAAGCGCCACGCCCAGGTCGCAGATCTCGTGATCGCCCGCGCCCAGCGCATGGTCGAACAAGGTAAACACGTCGTCCTCCTCCTCGATTCCCTCACACGACTCGCCCGCGGCCACAACTCCGCCATGCAAGGCGGCCCCATCGGCTCCGGCGGCGTTTCTCCCGCAGCTCTCGCAAAGTCCCGGAAATTCTTCGGCACCGCCCGCAACATCGAAAACGGCGGCTCCCTCACCATCCTAGCCACAGCGCTCATCGAAACGGAATCCCGCCTAGACGATGTCGTCTTCGAGGAGTTCAAAGGCACCGGCAACATGGAAGTCCGCCTCGACCGCGAGCTCGCCGAGCGCCGCGTCTACCCCGCTATCCACATCCCCGAGTCCGGCACACGAAACGACGACCGCCTCTACCACCCAGCAGAATTCCTCAAAGTCATCGAAGTCCGCAAACAACTCGCCGCCCTCCCCATCGGCGACGCCCTCGTCACTCTCCTCAACAACCTCAAGCCCACCAAGACCAACGCAGAATTCCTCCTGCGCGGCCTGCGGTAGCTGCGGCGTGACAGGGCGCCGCAGCTACTAGAATTTTTTGATCGAATACCGCCTCCCGCCCCGTAGGCTACAGGGTAATGAACCTTCTAATTAAAGCCCTCGCAGTCTCCCTCATCATCGCGGCTCCACTTTCAGCTGCTGAGAAACTCAAAGCACTCATCGTCGACGGCCAGAACAACCATGCCGTCTGGCCGAAGTCGACGATCATGATGAAACAATACCTGGAAGACTCCGGGCTATTCGAGGTCGAGGTCGCACGCACCCGGTTCATCACAAATTTCGAACGCGAAGAAGACTGGCTCCCACACGCCAAGGCAGGCGAAACCGAAGGAACCAAGAAACCCACTCCAGATCCGGATTTCTCCCCCGATTTCTCAAAATACGATATCGTCCTCAGTAACTTCGGAAACGGAGCTGCCGACTGGCCAGAAGAAACCCGCAGCAACTTCGAGAAATACATGAAGGATGGCGGCGGACTTGTCGTCGTCCACGCCGCAAACAACAGCTGGGGCAACTGGGAAGAATTCAACAAAATGATTGGATTGGGCGGCTGGGGAGGCAGGAAAGACGACGCCGGCCCCTACATCTATTACGATGCGGATGGGAAGGTCATCCGCGATGAATCATCCGGAAAATGCGGTGCCCACGGCCCGCAAAACGAATTCCTCATCACCATGCGAGATCAATCGCACCCTATCACGAAAGACCTCCCTGACTTCTGGATGCACACCAAAGACGAGTGTTACTCCCATCTCCGCGGCCCCGGTGAAAACATGACCATCCTCGCCACAGCTGCCGATACTGGCGCCCTCAAAAAAGCTGGCCGCAACGAACCCATGCTCATGGTCATTGATTACGGAAAAGGCAGAGTTTTCCACACCACGTTGGGTCACGATACCGAAGCCTTCGAGAGCGTCGGCTTCATGGTCACCCTCTTGCGCGGATCAGAATGGGCAGCCACAGGAAACGTAACCCAAGAAATCCCAGAAGATTTCCCATCCGCCGAAAAATCGGCCAGCCGCAGCTTCGAATTGAAGAAGTGAGGTTTTCCCCACATCAATTTCATGAAATTCATCCTCATCCTTCTGGCCGTGACCACACACCTCCACGCAGATTGGCAAAATCTCTGGACGGGAGATGCCCCCGGTGCACCACGCCCACCTGCCGGAACCGAAATCACCACAGATCGCGGCCACAAGGGATACATCGAAGTCCCACAATATTGGCTGCACACACCTGCAGCTGAAAAATCTAACGGAGCTGCCGTCGTCATCTTCCCCGGTGGCGGCTACAGCGTCCTTGCCATGGAGCACGAGGGGCACGCCTACGCGAAATGGCTCAATGAGCGCGGATTCACCGCCATTGTCGTGAAATACCGCGTCGGAGCCGGGCTCGGCTACCAATACCCCGTCCCCTTCCTCGACGCACGCCGCGCCATCCGCACCCTCCGGCACCGCGCAGACGAACTCGGCATCAAGCCGGATTGCATCGGTGTCATGGGCTCCTCCGCAGGTGGCCACCTCGCCAGCCTCTGCGCCACACGTTTCTCAGACAAACTTGATGCGGAAACTACCGACGAGATCGACAGCGTCTCAGCCAGACCCGATTTCGCCATTCTCTGCTACCCGGTGATCAATATGGACTCGAAAATCGCCCATGGCGGCTCACGCAACAACCTCACCGGAAAAAATGCCCCGCCGGAACTCCTAGAAAAACTCTCCACAGAAAAAGCCGTCACCAAAGACACCCCGCCCACCTTCCTCCTCACTACCTCGGACGATAGCGTCAATTGCCGCAACAGCCTGTTTTTCGCCGCCGCGTGTAAGGAACACAAAGTCCCCGTCACCCTCCACATGTTCGAAAAAGGCGGACACGGCTACGGCCTCGAAGGCAAAGGAGCACTCGCCGGCTGGCCTGATCTGCTAGAGGAGTGGCTTGCCGAGCGCTACCCCGGCTCCTGACCACCAGCCCGAAGCGGCTTGCAAAATCCCACCATCCCCTGTTTCCTTTTCACAAACTCATGACTTCTCCGGAGCAGATCGTCTGCAAAGCAACCCCTTGGTTCACCCTCCGCGCCGCCGCCATGCTCGCCATGTTCGGCTTGTTTTCCGTGCTTTTCTACATCGATGGCACCACCGGCTACCGAAAGAAAAACCTAGAATACTACGTCCACGCGACTTTCAGCCAAGCGGGACAGATTTTCTCCGAAAAAAACAAGGAAGGCACACTATCAGCCTCCGAATGGCAGGAATTCGCCGAAAAACAAACAGTGAAGCTGCCCGAAGCCTCGCTGTTGCCCGCAGACACCGAGCTACCCATGCCTTGGCCAGCAATTCTGACGGATTTCGAGAAAATGAAGCCCCTCCAGTCTCACCTTCTCTGGCAAGAATACTCCGGGGAAAATGGCATGAACGTGAAGCCCGCCGAAAAAGCCTTCGATGCCGGGAAAATCCGTGCGCAGATCATCGTCTTCTGGATCTGCCTCTCCCTTTTTCTCATCACCCTCTTCTTCCTCATCCGTACCCTCGGGCGCTCACTCAAGGCAGATGACCAAGCCCTCACCGTCCACGGCAAGCGCATTCCTTACATGGAAATGACCACCCTCGATCTGCGGAAATGGGACACAAAAGGTATCGCGCTCATCGACCACGCCAGCCCCTCCGGGAGTGGACGCGTCCGCATCGACGGCCTCACCTACGGCGGTTTCAAAAAGGAAAAAGACGAACCCGCCGAACGCCTCATGCGCAAAATTCGCGATAATTTCTCCGGTGAACTCATCGAATACACAACGGGCGAGGACGAAGAAAAAACCACAGAATCCAACGAAAACGTCTGATTTTGAACGATCTACGGCATTTTCCGTCCTTAAGACCTTTTCATGGTTGCCAAGATACGCCCTAAACCGCTAACGCTTTTCTACACCAACTCATAACAACACAATTCATGTCAGACAAATCGATTGCAGAACGCGTAAAGGAAATCATCGTGGATCAACTCGGCGTAAGTGCCGATCAAGTGACCTCCGAAGCTAAATTCGTTGAAGATCTCGGCGCAGACTCCCTCGACACCGTCGAGCTCGTCATGGCTCTTGAAGAAGAATTCGACGTAGAAGTGCCCGACGACGAAGCCGAGAAGCTTCAAGCCGTCAAAGACGTCGTCACCTTCATCGAAGGCAAAAAAGGCTGATCCGCTGCACAGCGAATCTTTTCAAGAAAGGGCGGGCACCGAGAGGTTCCCGCCCTTTTCTTTGCATTCTTTCTGCTTCCGGTAGATACTCGCGCATCCAATTTCAACTTCCCCGCGTTTCATAATCCCACCCATTTCAGCTTCTCAGCTTTTTAGAATCTCAGCTTTTACTTCCCAGTGCCCAGCCAAGACGACATCCAATACGCCATGGAGACCACACGTGTCCTCCACGAACCGGATCACCGCATCCAGACCTTTGGCGAAACGCGCTTTGAATTTCAACTCCTCAGCGAGCCCATGGATCAGGTCGGGAAAGTTCGCATCCGTACCGGCAAGGTCGAGGCCATGAAGCCACGCATCCTTCGCCCAGAGCCATACCGGGACATTGAGCTCGAAGGCTTCGATGAATCCGCTCGCGCACGCTTCGACGCCATGGTCGATAAGCTCAAGCAACAGGGACAGGATCTCGCCTTCCTCCAATACGGCTTCCGCTTCAAGCGCGGTGCCGTGAACGAAGAACTCATCCACGACTCCATCGAATCCGTGCGCGAGCGAGTCCTAGAGGACATACGCCGCACAGGGAATCCCTCCCGAGCTATCATCGAGGGAGTCGACGACACGTGGGAGGTATCCATCCTCAAATTCTCCTTCGAGATGATCCTCCGCTCCCATCAGATCAACGCCTTCGATTTCAAACGCAAAGGCCTCATCTGATTCTACTGCGTGAGGCAGGACACTCGTAAAATCCCTAAAGATTGAACCGCCAATGCGCGCAAATCCGGTGCATGCCGCTTCAGAAAAAGTTTCAAATGCGGGCAATCACCTACAAAAAATTCCACACAACCCCAGATTCGCGAGCATTCGCGTCAATTCGCGGTTAAAATCATACCTCAACTGATTTCATCTCGGATGAATCCATTTTCCCCTTCCAATCGCCGTCCGTTCGCGTTCAGTTAAGCCACAAGTGCCTAACACATGAGACTCGGGATCATCATCAAACTCATCGCAGCCCTCGTAGTAACGGGCGTGGTGACTTTTACCGGCATGCTCGCCTACCATATCGTGGTAAAGCCCCTAGGTGGCATTTTCGAGAAAATCATTCCCGAAGCTGGTACCGTCCTCCGCGTGCCCAGAGAAGAAGACTTCGCAAAAGTCCTCGATGCCGCGGAAATGCCTGATTTCGAGCCCGGCGTCCGCGCCTTTAACAAAGCTCACGAAGACATCGCACTCGGCAAGATCGCTGAAGGCCGCGCGAAGCTCATGAGCATCGTCAATGTCTTCCCCTCCTCACCTTCCGCCCCTACCGCCCGGCGCATCGTAGGGGAAATGAACCTCGACGAGATCCTTTCCAGCGATTTCCCCGAAGGAAAAACCAACTACACCGTGAAGAGCGGAGACTCCTACTTCGCCATCGCCGGGCGCAACCAGACCTCGCTGGACATGATAATGCACCTCAATGGCATGATGGAGCTAAAAAGTCTCCAGCCCGGTGATGAACTCCAACTCATGCCGCTCAACTACCGCATCCTAATCGAACCCGAGCGCAATTCCGTTTCCGTCTGGAACGAGGCGAAATTCGTCTGCGAATATCCCATCGTAAACAAGGATGGGGTGAACCTACAGGCAGGAAAAACCACCATCTCCTCCCGCCGCGCGGAAATTAATGGCAGCACCATCGCCCCCACTGCCCGGAATTACCGCTCCACGCGCAAATCCATCCAAATCAAAAGCCCTTCCGTCAGCATCTACCCCTACGACGAGAACGACGAAACCGCCCCAATCGGTATTTTTCTGCGCGAACCCGACGTCGAAGAACTTTTCCTCCTCACACGATCAGGCAATCCCGTCGAAATCCGGATCCGAAAAAAATAACGGTTTTCGCCATTCCCTTACCCGCTCATTCCCATTAAAGTTACTCAAATTCCTACGCTTTCTTGAAAGTCGGAATTTGAAATTTGAAATTTCCCACCCATGCAACTTCTGGAATTCGAAAAACCCGCCGCCGAACTCGAAAAGGAAATCGAGAAACTTCGCGCCAAGGCAGCAGCTCAAGATGTCGACCTCTCTGACGAAATTGCTATCATGGAGCGCAAGCTCGCTGAAACGCGCTCGGATATCTATCAAAACCTCACCCCATGGCAGCGCGTCCAGATCGCCCGCCACACCCAGCGCCCCTTCATGCTCGATTACGTCTCGCTGGCTTTTTCCGATTTCTCAGAGCTCCACGGAGATCGCCACATAGGCGATGATGCCTCCATGCCCGGCGGCTTCGCCATGCTAGGTAACAGGAAATGCGTCGTCCTCGGCCACCAGAAAGGCCGCGACACCAAGGAAAACCTCAAGCGCAACTTCGGCTCTGCACACCCCGAGGGCTATCGCAAGTCCCTCCGCCTCATGAAGCTCGCGGAGAAATTCTCCATGCCCGTCATCGCCCTCATCGATACCCCCGGCGCCTTCCCCGGCATCGGTGCGGAAGAGCGCAACATCGCCGAGGCCATCGCCTTCAACCTCCGCGAAATGATGCTCCTGAAAACTCCCGTCATCGCCGTCGTCATCGGCGAGGGAGGCTCCGGTGGTGCCCTCGGCATCGGTGTCGCAGACCGCGTCATCATGATGGAGAATGCCTACTACTCCGTCATCTCCCCGGAAGGCTGCGCCGCCATCCTCTGGAAGCACCGCAAACACGCCCCGGAAGCTGCCGAAGCCATGAAGCTCGTCGCCCCGGATCTCCTCAAACTACAGCTCATCGACGACGTCGTCCCCGAGCCAACCGGCGGCGCCCACCACGACCACCACGCAACCGCACTTTCCTTCAAAGAGGTCATCTCAAAACACCTCGACCACCTCTGCTCCCTCCCCACCGAGCAACTCCTCAACGAGCGCTACGACAAGTTCCGCAAGTTCGGCGAGTGGAACGAAGCCTGAATTTTCTGGAATATTCCGCAGTCTTTCGTATCTTAAACAAGTGATCTTCAGAAAGTTCATAGCCATCATGATGGCGTTGGTTATTGCCAACCCAGCCTGCTGCTGTGCTTTCAAAGCCCACTCGGACAGCACTTCACAGACTTCGAATTCCTGTTGCTCGGGCAAGACCGACCCATCCAAAAAGAAGGAAGACAAATCCTGCACCTGCTCTCAGGCAAAGGAAAAAACCTCACCAGAAAAGCATCTTTTCACCGTCGATCTTACTTTCTCCCTGATCACACCTGAGCCGATTTCCACCGAAATCCCTCTCCCGAAACTTTCTGAAGCCGCCGATTTCCTCGCGAAATGGCCGCCCGGTCGATTGCCAATTCCCACTGTAGGGAACCGCTTGGCAATCAATTGCACATATCTGATCTGATAGATCCTTGGACTGCTACAGCCCCGCTTTCGGCTGTTACGGCAAAACCTGAGCGCACGCACGCTCCGGCTCATCCAATTTCTAACAGAACAGAACTATGTCATTTTTCAAAACAATACTCATCGGCACCCTGCTGCCCGGAGCACTCCTCCACGCACAGCAAACAAAGCTTCTCGACAACACTTTCCTCCATTCCATCCGCTCCGAGACCGCCCACGCTCACCCAGCCGTCACCTCTGCTGAAAACCTCGCAGAAGCAGCGATTCAAGACACTCGCGCCCTCCGCCTTTGGGACGATCCCACCGTCGGCATCGGCTTCATGGCCGCCCGCCGTCCACAGATGCGCCGCGAGGAAGGCGACGTCATGGCCAGCCTTTCCATCCCCCTACCCAAGCCCGGCCTTTATCAAGCCCAACGCGAAAAATCCGAAGCCATGGAACGCATGGAACAGGAAAAAATCCGCGCCGCATCCATCGGCTCCGGCACAGAAGCCGCCATGCTCGCTATCGAGCTAGCCCTATCAGATGAAGTCATAAAACTCCTCCAGGGCGAACTCGCATGGCTCCGCGAAATGGAAATCAACGCCTCACAAATGGCGCTCGCCCCCTCATCCACCGGCATCGACTCCATCCGTATTTCCACAGAACTCGTCAAATCTGAGGAAACACTCGCCGCCGCCATCCGCAACCGCGAAGGACTCTCGCAGCGCCTCAATCTCGTCATGGGGCGCACCCTAGATCGCGAATGGCAAACCCTCCGCCTCCCGAAGAGCGCCCCCGCCGTCCCCATCGCCGCCTCAGAAGTCGCCCGCATCCCTTTCACCAATCCCCGCATGCTCGCCATGAAGGAAATAGCCAACGCCACCCATGCCGATATCCGCATCGCCGATCGTGAGCGCCTCCCATCCTTCGGTGTCGGCGTGGAAACACGAGCCTACTCCGGTAGCTCAGACGGCTATCGCGGCACTACCCTAGGCCTCTCTATGTCCATCCCATGGTTCAATAAAGACTCCTACGATGCCAAAATAGACGCCGCAAAATCACGCACCGAAGCCGCCATTGGAGATGTCGAAACAACCCGCCGGGAGATCGCCGACCAAGTCATCCAAGCCGCTACCGAAGCCGCCAACGCCGCCTCCCAGTCGCGAGCCTACGCCGGTGAAATCCGCACCAAAGCCATTGAGGCAAACGATTCCATCCAAGCCTCATGGATCAACTCCAAAGCACCCCTCACCGATCTCTTGGAGTCCCGTCGCCTCCTCTTCTCCGTCGATCTCGAGCAGCGCCGCTTCATCGCCATGCAGCTCGCCGCCATCGAAAAACTAAACCTCCTCGTCCCTTCCAAATAGTCTCATGAAAACATTCCTCACCATCCTAATTACGGCACTCATCGTAGCTGGTGGCTCATGGTTTTTCCTGCGGGAAAATTCAGCACCAGCTTCCTCCGGAGAAAAAGAACCACTCTTCTACCAGAGCGCCATGCACCCGTGGATCAAAAGCGATAGACCCGGCCGCTGCACCATCTGCGGCATGGAGCTCACACCCGTTTACCCCGGAGACAAAGGCTTCGATGAATCCGGCGGCGAGGACATCATCGCCCTCAGCGAAACTCAGATTCGCGTCACAAACGTCGCCACCCAAGAAGTAGCCATGCGCGATCTCGGCCAGACACTCAGCGTCGCAGGAACCATCGATGACAACGCTACCACCCACCGCATGGTCAGCGCCTATGTCGATGCCCGCATCGACAAGCTCTTCGCCAACTACATGGGCGCACCCGTCGTCGAGGGCGAGCCACTCATCCAGATCTACAGCCCATCACTCCTCCAGGCCGAACGCGAATACCGCCGCCTCTCCGGAAACCTCAAACAAGCCGCAGCCCTCCGCCTCAAGCAAATGGGTCTCACCGATCAACAGATCCTCGAAGTCGAAAAAAAATCCGACGAAGACCTCCACTCCATGATCCTCGCCCCGCTCACCGGCACCGTCGTCTCCCGTGAGGTCTATGAAGGTCAATACGTCAAGGAAGGCCAGACCATGCTCCAGCTCGGCGACTTCAGCACCATGTGGTTTCTCTTCGATGCCTACGAGCCAGATCTCCCTCTGATCAAAGTCGGCCAGAAAATCGACGTCACCCTCCCATCCCAGCCCGGAAAAACCTTCCCCGGTATAGTCACCTTCATCGACCCGAATTTCAACGAAACCACCCGCACCACCCAGATACGTGTGGAACTCCCCAACCCAGAAATCAACGGTCGCCGCGAGCTCCTCCATAAAGTCTATGCGGAAGGCATCCTGAGAATCGACAACCCGCCCGTCCTCACCGTCCCACGCTCCGCCGTGATCCAGACCAGCCCGCAAGCCGTCGTTTACGTCGATCGCGGAGAGGGCGCCTACCAGCAAGTCCCAGTGAAACTCGGCCGTCGCGGCGATCAATATCTCGAAATCCTCTCCGGAGTTTCCGCAGGCGAAAAAGTCGTCACCACAGGCACCCTCCTCATCGACGGCCAGGCAGAGATGAACAGCTCCTACTCCAGCTCACCCGTTAAAGTTGAGAAAAACGAATCCCCCACCGTCAACCTCACCCCTGAGCAAACGGCAGCCATCAGCGATTTCCTAACCACCGCAGACGCCATGTCCGCCACCCTCGCAGACGATGATCTCGCAGCTTTCAATAAAGCCTCCGAGCCAGCCATGATGAAAGCCGGATCACTCATCGAAGCTCTCTCTTCACTGCCCAAGGAAGACCTCGACGCGCTCGACTCATCACGCCACTTCCACGGTTTCGAAGACCTCACCACAGCACGCGCCGCCTATCTGAAATTCTCCATGGCCGCCCAAAAAATCCTGGAAACTCTGAGAAGCTCCCCCGACTTACCCGCCATAAAAATCTTCGAATGCCCCATGGTCAACCAAGCCATTGAAGGCGCCGACAAAAAAGGCCGCTGGCTACAAACTGGAGACCGCCAAATTGCTAACCCATATTTCGGCGACTCCATGCTCCGCTGCGGAAAGGAGATCAAACCATGATCGAAAAAATTATCGAATGGAGTCTGAAAAACCGGTTCCTAGTCCTCTGCGCCACGCTCCTCATCGTCGCGCTGGGCATCCGCGCCGTCTACCAGACCCCAGTCGATGCCATCCCGGATCTCACGGAAAACCAAGTCCTCGTTCTCGCCGATTGGCCAGGCCGCAGCCCCCAAGAGGTAGAAGACCAAGTCACTTACCCACTCACCTCCGGCCTCCAGGGAGTCACCGGTGTCAAAGAAGTCCGCGCCACCTCCATGTTCGGCTTCTCGCTGAGCACGATCATTTTCGAGGAAGGCGTGGACAACTACTTTGCCCGCACACGCGTCCTTGAGCGCTTAAATTTCCTCCAGAATCAAATGCCCGAGGGCGTCACTCCACAGCTCGGCCCCGATGCCACCGGCCTCGGCTGGGTCTATCAGTATTACCTCCACGTCGATCCCGAAAAATCTCCCGACGGCGGCTACGACCTCGCCAAGCTCCGCTCCGTCCAGGATTGGAACATCCGCTACCAGCTCGCCGCCGTCAAAGGCGTCGCAGAAGTCGCCAGCATCGGCGGCTTCGTGAAGCAATATCAGATCGAGCTCTCCTCCACGAAAATGCGCCACTCCGGCGTCACCACCATGGAGGTCATGACCGCCGTCCAGAATGCCAACCTCAACGTCGGCGGAAAAGTCATCGAGGAAAACGGAGCCGAATTCGTCCTCCGCGGCATCGGCCTCGTCACCAGCACCGAGGATCTGGAGCTAGTCACCGTGAAGGAAATGAACGGCACACCCGTCTTCCTCAAAGACATCGCAGAAGTCCGTATCGGCGGCGACTTCCGGCGCGGCGCACTCGATATCGATGGCAATGAAACTGTCGGCGGCACCGTCGTCATGCGCACCGGGGAAAACGCCAAAGCCGTTATCGAACGCGTCAAAGAGAAGATCGCAAAAATCCAATCCAGCCTGCCACCCGGCATCACGATAAAACCCTTCTACGACCGCTCCGAGCTCATCGACAGCACCATCGGCACTCTCAAGCACGCCCTCGTCGAGGAAATGATACTCGTCACCCTCGCTCACATCATCTTCCTCTGGCATTTCCGCAGCATCCTCATCGTCACCCTGCCACTGCCCATCTCCATCCTCGTCTCCTTCCTGATGATGAAGCACTTCGGCATCACCAGCAACATCATGTCCCTTACCGGCATCGCCATCGCCATCGGAGTGCTTGTCGATGCCGCCATCGTCGTCACCGAAAACGTCCTCCGACATTGCGAAGCCGCAGAGGATAAGAAAGGTGACAAACTCAATCCCAAGGAAACGTGGGACGTCTGCCTCGTTGCCTGCAAGCAAGTTGGCCGCCCCATTTTCTTTTCCATGTCCATCATCGTGCTCGCCTTTGTCCCGGTCTTCGCACTCACCGGACAAGAGGGAAAACTCTTCCACCCGCTGGCCTTTACCAAGACCTTCGCCATGATCGGAAGTACGATATTCGCAGTAACCCTCGTCCCCGTCCTTTGCTCCCTCCTCGTCCGCGGCCCCTTCCATTCAGAAGACAGGAACTACGTGATGAAATTCCTCCTGAAAATCTACGATCCCGCCCTCAACTGGGCTCTCAATTTCAGAAAAACCATCATCACCCTCGCCTTCCTCATCCTCGGCTTCTCTCTTCTCCTCGCCTTCGGCCTACCACGCGCCACCGTGAACAAGATCGCCGACGCAGGCTTTCCCACAGCAGCCAACCTCTTCACCGGATTCGGTAAGGAATTCATGCCACCCCTCAACGAAGGCGGCCTCCTCCACATGCCCGTCCTCATGCCAAAAACCGGCCTCACCGAGATCCAGCGCGTAATGTCATGGCAGGACAAGGTCATGGCAGAAATCCCGGAAATCGAAGTCGTCGCCGGCAAGCTAGGCCGCTTCGAAACCGCCACCGATCCAGCCCCAACCGAAATGTTGGAAACCACCATCATGCTCAAACCGGAATACATCCCAAACGGTCGCTTCCGCGTAAAACGCAACCCCGCATGGCGCGAAGGCATGACCATGGAAAAACTCCGCGCTGAGCTCACAGAGAAAATGAAGGAAGTTCCCGGCTACGTCCCCGCCTTCCTCCAGCCCATCGAAAACCGCATCCTCATGCTCTACACCGGCATCCGCGCACAAGTCGGAGTGAAAATCTACGGCGACGACCTCGACAAAATCCAGCGCAAAGCCTTCGAGATCGAGAAGCTCATCAACTCCATCCCCGGTGCCGATGGCGTCTCCCCATCCCGCGTCCAAGGCAAGCCCTACCTCAATATCGAGGTCGATAGAAAAGCCATGGCTCGCTACGGCCTCAGCGCCAAAGATGTACTCGATGCCGTGGAAATATCCATTGGCGGAAAAAACGTCAGCACCACCATCGAAGGCCGCGAGCGCTTCCCCATCCAGATCCGCCTCCAGCAAAGCGAGCGCGATGACATCGAAAAACTCAGCCGTATCCTCGTCGCAACAAAACCCGGCATGGCCGAATCCTCCGCCCCATCCGCAGGCGGCGGCATGGGAGGCATGGGCGGCGGAGCAGCTTCCTCACCCGCCACAGGCGGCGACAGCTCCGCAAAACCCTCCTACATCCCCCTCGGCATGGTCGCTAAAATCACACGCGATATCGGTGCCAACGAAATTGCTTCGGAAAACGGCATGCTCCGCTCCTTCGTCCAAGCAAACGTCCGAGACCGCGACCTCGGCGGCTTCGTCCAGGAAGTCGAGGAAAAGCTCGCCACCATCGACATGGAAGGCATGACCTATAAGCTCACCGGAGAATTCGAAAACCAGAAGCGCTTCGTAGATACCATGAAACTAGTATTTCCCCTAGTCCTCCTCGTCATCTTCGTCCTCCTTTTCATCGTCTATCATAGCGCGCTTGAAGCCGCCCACGTCATGCTCGCCGTCCCCTTCGCCCTCAGCGGTGGGGTCATCTTGCAGAAAATCCTCGGCTACAACTTCAACGGAGCGGTATGGGTCGGCTACATCGCCCTCTTCGGCACTGCCGTCCAGACCGGTGTGGTCATGGTCGTTTACCTAGAAGAAATGGTCAAAGAACGCCTATTAGAGAAAGGCAAGGACTTCACCCGCGCAGATCTCATCCAAGCAGTCAAGGACGGCGCCCGCCTCCGCCTCCGCCCGAAAGTCATGACCGTCGGCACCATCATCGCCAGCCTCCTGCCCATCATGTGGAGCCACCGCCAAGGCGCCGAAGTCATGCAACCCCTTGCCACCCCCGTCATCGGCGGCATGGTCTCCAGCCTCCTCCACATCCTCATCGTCACCCCTGTCATCTTCCTCTGGCTGCGTGAACGAGAATTTAAAAAAGGAACCCTACGCCAATCCCTCCGACTCGACGAAGCAGAAGATTCCAACCGCGAATTGACGCCAATTTCCACGAATCCAATCCAATAAATTCCACCCATAACCAAAATCTTCATTAGCGAAAATTCGCGTTCATTCGCGGTTAAAACTCTCCAACCAAAACAACCATGAAAACAAAACACACCACCATCGCACTCCTCGCCGCAGCAGCCCTCTTCAGCTCTTGCGAAAAGCCATCCCCCGAATCATCAGCCGAAGTCCCTGGAGAAAACCTCTCCCCTGTCGCGAGTGACGACAGCTACCCCCTCACCACCTGCCCCGTCTCCGGCGAAAAACTCGGCGAAATGGGCGATCCCTACGTCATCGAACACGAAGGCACCACCGTGAAACTCTGCTGCAAATCCTGCATCAAGGATTTCAACAAAGATCCGGACAAATACATCGGCATGATCAAGACAGCCGAAAAACAGTAACTCATTTCCACGACGTTTGGAATACTGCCGGACTAATTCCCACGGTATTCCATCCCTTTGCTCCGACCTTCCATATCCACATGAACCACGACCACGACTGCTGCAAGCATCACGATCACAAGATCGATCCAGCTGCGACCAAAGCCCGCCCCGGCCAGTGGACGTGCCCGATGGATCCCGAGGTCATCTCCGACAAACCCAGCGACTGCCCCAAGTGCGGTATGGCGCTGGAGCAAGTCCCCGCTATACCCGGTCAAGCCCTCTACACCTGCCCCATGCATCCGGAGGTCATCGAAGACGCACCCGGCGATTGCCCGAAATGCGGCATGCCCCTGGAGCCGATGACCCCGGTCGATGGAGACGAACACGCTCGCTCCGAAATCCGTTCCCTGACCCGGAAATTCTGGATCGCCGCAGCCCTGACCCTACCCGTCCTACTTCTCGCCATGGGCGGTATGATCCCAGGCCTAAATATCCACGACTCCATCCCCCGCTCCACCTCGAAATGGATTGAGTTCGCGCTCGCTACTCCCGTCGTCTTCTGGGCAGGAGGTATCTTCTTCGTGAAGGGCTGGCGCTCGATCACCGCCCGCAGCCTGAACATGTTCACCCTCATCATGATCGGTGTCGGCGCAGCATGGCTCTACAGCGCGGTCGCAGTCCTGATGCCCCAGGTTTTCCCGGCGTCCTTCCGCATGCATGGCGAGGTCGGCCTCTACTTCGAGGCCGCCGCCGTCATCACCGTGCTCGTCCTGCTCGGCCAATTGTTAGAAGCCCGCGCCCGCAGCCGCACCGGCCAAGCGATCCAATCCCTGCTCGGTCTCGCCGCAAAAACCGCCCACCGCCTCACCGATGGTGTAGAAGAGGAAATCCCCATCGAGCACATCCAAAAAGGCGACCTCATCCGCGTCCGCCCAGGCGGAAAAATCCCCATCGACGGCAGCATCACCGAAGGCAGCAGCAACATCGATGAATCCATGATCACCGGCGAGCCCGTGCCCGTCACCAAACAAACCGGCGACAGCGTCATCGGTGCGACCGTCAACCAGACCGGCTCCTTCGTCATGAAAGCCGAAAAGATCGGCAGCGAAACCCTACTTTCCCAGATCGTCACCATGGTCTCCGAAGCACAACGCAGCCGCGCGCCCATCCAGAAAATGGCCGACACCATTGCTTCCTTCTTCGTCCCCATCGTCCTCGCCGCATCCGTCATCACCTTCATCATCTGGGCGATCTGGGGCCCCGATCCCGCGATGGCCTTCGCCATGGTCAACGCCGTCGCCGTTCTCATCATCGCCTGCCCCTGCGCCCTCGGCCTCGCCACCCCCATGTCCATCATGGTCGGAGTCGGCCAAGCTGCGGAAAAAGGCATCCTCATCAAAAACGCCGAAGCCATCGAGACCGCGGAAAAAGTCACCGTCCTCATCACCGACAAAACCGGCACCCTCACCGCTGGCAAACCCGCCATCACCGACCAGCTCGCCATCGAAGGAGCAGACATCAACAAACTCCTCGCCGATGCCGCCGCCCTCGAAGATAGCTCCGAGCACCCCCTCGCCCGCGCCATCGTCAACGCAGCGAAAGACCAAGGCCTAAAAATCCCCGAAAGCACCGATTTCCAATCCACCACCGGCGGCGGAGTCAGCGGAACCATCTCTGGAAAAAAAATCCGAGTCGGCAAAAAATCTTTCCTCGGAAACTCCGGCATCAACTTTCCCGAAGATCTCGAAACCGAAGCCACCCGCCTCCAGGGCGAAGCGAAAACTATCGTCTGGATCGCCAGAGACAAGCAGGCCGAGGCCATCCTCGCCATCTCGGATCCCATCAAGGAATCCAGCGCCGCCGCCATCCAAATCCTCCACGATCAGGGCATCCGCATCATCATGGCCACCGGCGACAACATCCACACCGCCGAAGCCGTTGGCAAAAAACTCGGCATCGATGAAATC
Source organism: Akkermansiaceae bacterium (assembly GCA_030725745.1). Taxonomy (GTDB): domain Bacteria; phylum Verrucomicrobiota; class Verrucomicrobiia; order Verrucomicrobiales; family Akkermansiaceae; genus Luteolibacter. The sequence goes on along the minus strand of JANRFH010000019.1, from coordinate 47,191 downwards.
CACGCAGGCCTTAGCCCCGCCGACAAAATCCAGCTCGTCCGCGACCTCAAAGCCAGAGGCGAAGTCGTCGCCATGGCCGGAGACGGCATCAACGACGCCCCCGCCCTCGCCGAGGCCCAGGTCGGCATCGCCATGGGCACCGGCACCGATGTCGCCATCGAAAGCGCCGCCATCACCCTCGTGAAAGGCAACCTCGACGGCATCGCCAAAGCCATCGCCCTCAGCCGCGTGGTCATGAAAAACATTCGCCAGAACCTCTTCTTCGCCTTCGCCTACAACGCCCTTGGCATCCCCATCGCCGCCGGCATCCTCTACCCCCTCACCGGCACCCTCCTCAGCCCCATGATCGCCGGAGCCGCCATGAGCTTCAGCTCCCTCTCCGTCATCCTGAATGCCCTAAGACTTCGCAAGACTCTCTAAGAATGCCGATCGTGCCCGGTTTTCAGCAGCCCAAGAAGCCACTCAGCTTCTTCTCACTCGCAGAAAACCTCATCATGATCGCCCTGTCTGCATTTCATGAAAAATCGATAGATGATGTCCTTTTCTTGCGTAACATCATGCATCTTGAAAACCCTTTCACTAACACTACTCCTAGCCGCGCCACTCCTCGCCCAAGAAGGTAACCGTAAAGGGCATAATGACATGAGCCCGGTAGTCCCGGAGAATCTCATCCCGCCCTCACCCGTCCTTTCTGTCGAAGACGCACTCAAGAGCTTCACCATCGCAGAAGGCTTCATCATCGAGCCAGTAGCATACGAGCCTCTAGTTGAGAAGCCTGTCGCACTCAGGTTCGACGCAAATGGCCGTATTTGGGTTGTGGAAATGATCGGCTACATGCTCGACCTCGATGCCAAGGATGAAGACCTACCCCAAGGTCGCATCGCCGTGCTCGAAGATACCGATGGAGATGGGCAGGTAGATAAACGCACCGTTTTTCTCGATAATATCCTCCTTCCGCGTGCCATCGCTCTCGTTGAAGACGGCATCCTCTTTGCAGATCAAACCAAGCTATATTTCTGCGGACGAAACGGCGCAGAGCGAAACGCCGAGCCCGTAGTCGTTGACGAAAATTTCTCACCCACAGGAAACGTCGAGCACAAGCCAAACGGCCTATTTCCCCATCTCAACAACTGGCTCTACTGCGCGAAGGACAAATTCCGATATCGCTGGCAAGACGGGAAACTCCTCAAAGATTCCACCCAGTTCCGCGGCCAATGGGGCATCACCATGGACAACACTGGCCACCTTTATCACAACAGTAACTCCATCATCCTTCGCGGCGAACGACTCCTCCCCGAAACCATCGAGTCCTTTCCCCTATCTAAAATCCCCAACGACACTTCGGATATGCTCGGCTCCAATGCCGTCTTCCCTATCCGTGTCACACCCGGAGTAAACCGCGGATACATCTCTATCGCCAACGGCTACAACGAGGATTTTATCGACCCCAAAACATTCAAACTCGTCAATACCACCGCCTCTGCCGGAATCGACTTCTATCGCGGAGACCAGTTCCCAGCATCATGGAGCGATGTCGCCTTCACCACCGAATCTGTTGTCGGCCTAGTCAAATCTACGCGAGTTAGTGAAAATGGATTAGAACTCACCGGTGAGCACGTCTTCCCAAACACCGAGTTCCTAGCCTCTACCGATGAGCGCTTTCGCCCAGTCAATATCCACACAGCGCCAGATGGCTCCCTTTATCTCGTCGATTACTACCACGGCATCATCCAGCACAAGACCTTCATCACCTCCTACCTCCGCGAGCAATACGAATCCAGAAACCTACAAAACGAATCCTCCGGGCTAGGCCGCATCTACCGTATCCGCCACAAGGACAAGCCCCTAAGCCCACAGCCCAAGCTCGAAGAAGCAACCATCACAGAACTCATCGAAACCCTCGCCCACCCCAACGGCTGGTGGCGAGACACAGCCCAGCGCCTCTTGGTGGAAAAAAACGACCCCGAGAGCATCGCCCCTCTCAGATCCGCCCTCATCAAGCATCCCAATGAGCTCACCCGCATCCACGCCCTCTGGACACTCGCGGGCCTGGAAAAACTAACTAGCGAAGACTTCATCGCCATTTTCAACTTGGGAGTTTCTGAAGCTTTGAGAGTCCAAGCCCTCTCCGCAGCAATAGCACTCAAGCAAGACGACCCCTTAGTCATTGCATTAGTGGAAAATTCCCAGAAAGGAGAAGCACTGGAACCTTACGTTTTACGATACTTAGCCCAGACGAAACCCGACTCAGCTCGCCTCATCCAATTCAATCGCAAAACCCCATTCGCCGCAGAAGCTATTGCCACAGGCCTACTTTCTCAGGGAATAACCACATTCCCAAAAACCGGCACCAACCTCGATAAGTATCTCTACAACGTCGCTAAAAGCAAAAAGTCCCTCACCCCAGAGCAACGCCTCAAAGGTGAACACCTCGCATCTTTCCAACGTGGCAAAACACTCTACACCGGCGCCGCCGGTTGCATCGGCTGTCATGGCGAAGAAGGTGAAGGAATGCCAAACCTTGGCCCGCCTCTCGACGAATCCGAGTGGGTCACGGGAGATCCCGATCGCCTCGCAAAGATTCTCTTACACGGACTACAAGGCCCCATCACCGTCAACGGTATCAAATACAATCCCGCAGCCGCCATGCCGGGACTGTCCATGAACCCCACGATCAAGGACAAAGACATCGCCGACATCATGACCTACATCCGCGGAAACTGGACAAATACAGCCGGTATCGTCACAGAAAAAGATGTCACAACCGTTCATGAAGCGACCAAAGATCGCAGCGGTCGTCTCTACACAGCTCCTGAATTAGAATAAGGAAATCTCCAATGGAACGCAGATCCTCAGTCCACCACATTTCTTAGCTCTTTGCTCCGGGGCGGACTGAAGATCCGCGTTACGCCTAAATAGCTCACCCACCACCTCGCAGGATTTCTAGCGGAGGGTGATTGCATACTCCCCGGCTCAAGGCGAGGCCACCGATTACGGCAATACTTGCAACCGATCCCAAAGCCGACAACAGTAGCCCTACATCAGGCCATGGCGAGGCCTTGAAAATAAACACCGCCAGCGCAGCATTTGCCGCCACGGCTAGGATCACTCCACTCAGCGCGGAAAGAATCCCCAACGCTGCATACTCGACCACCAAGATCATACGTACCTGCTTCGCGGAGGCTCCCAACGTGCGAAGTAATACACTTTCCTTCAACCGGACATCACGCCCGTTCAGCAAAGTCCCAATGAAAATCGGCAATCCCGCCAGAACCGTAAATCCGGCGAGGACAGTCACTACCGTAGAAATTTTCCCTAGAATATCCCGGACAGTTTCCAAGATCTGCGTCAAATCGATCGCCGTAACATTTGCAAATTTCGCAGCAAGCCCTCTCTGCAAATCACCCGAAGCCGCCGGTGTGGGCGTCCGAGTAGTCACTACATGGAAGCCCGGTGCGTCCTCCAGCACACCTGGCGGAAAGACCATGAAAAAGTTCAGATTAAACCGACTCCAATCCACACGCCGCAGGCTCGTCACCTTTGTCCGGAAGTCGATCCCCTGCACATCTAACACTATCTCATCACCGATCCCCACACCCATGTCTTTTGCGATTTCTTCTTCCAGAGAAAGCGGCACCACATCCGCCGGATCTGCTATCTCAGTTGCCAGCTCGCCAGCCACTAGCTCCTCGGTGAAATTTAGTTGATCCCGATATGTCGAGCGGAACTCACGCCTCGCCACCCACTTCGGCACGCCTTTTGCCTCACCCACTGGCACACCGCGTATCGATTTTACACGCATCGTCACCATAGGCGTGCTTTCCAATACCGGGAGATCACTCGCTTCCAAAACCTCTTTCACACCCACAACTTGATCCGGCTGCACGTCGATCAGATAAAGGTTTGGGCTCTCATCCGCACCTTGGATATCCAGCCTGTTGTTGAGAAGTTTCCCTGCCAAAAGAATCGTCACCATTAGGAAAGTTCCCAGTCCCAGCGAAAGTAAAAACAACAACGTCTGATTTCCCGGCCTATGCAGATTGGAAACACCCTGACGCAACAAGTAAGGCCAACTCCTCCCCAGCACCCTACGCGTCACCGCCATCAATCCACGCGCCACACCCACCAGAGACAGAAATGCAATACCAAGCCCACCAACCATCGCCAGCGCACGCACCCAGTTCGGATCGTTCGCATGTGCCACTATCATCAAAAGCCCCATGAGCAGCGCATAAACCGGCACCGCACGCAGCATCCCGCCTTTCAAACTCCCACCATTGCGCAAAGTCACCGCCGGAGAAATTTCCCGAATCCTCATCAACGGCAGCAATGCGAATCCACAACATACTAGAAATCCAGTAATCGTAGTCCGCATGACAATGGCCCACTCCGGCGAGGGACTCACCGATATAGGAAGCTCGCCGCGAATTGCCATCAGCAAGCCCATCTGCATCGCGATACCCACCCCCGCCCCCAGCAACGCTCCAAACAATCCAAGCGCCGCCGCCTGTGCGAAATATATGCCAAACGCCAGATGCCCCGGACAGCCAAGGCAGCGCAGGATCGCAATCGTTGGAATGCGGCGCGTCACATGCGCATGCACCGCGCCCGCCACACCTATCGCTCCTAGCGCCAGCGATGCCAGAGCGATTAGCCCTAGGAATTTCTGAAAATTATCCAGGGCATCTCCCAGATTTTCCTGCCTATCCTCGGGAGTCTCTAGCCGCCACGGCGCATCAGAAAACTCCTCTTTGACCAAATCTTTGAGATCATCCCCATCCCGCTCACCTGGTACATCCAGATAAACTTGATACCCAGCCATGCTGTTTTTTCCCAGCAATCCACTGCGCTCAATATCCGCTAAACGCACATAAGCCTCTGGCGCAAATCCACTAAAACGATTCCCCCGAGGCGCAGGCTTATCCACCACTCCGATAATTTTCAACCTCACCCCGCCCAGCTCCACCTCATCACCCACCTTCACGGAAAATTGATCCAGTATCGCCGGCTCTAACAGCACTCCACCCTGCTCCTGAAGCTCCTCCCAAGCACCCTCAGGCCGCGTCTCCACCTTGCCATAAAAAGGATACTCTCCCTGAATCCCCCGCACCTGCATCAGCCTCGCACCCTTCTCCGGTAGGAAACTCATCATAGAAGGGAAGCTCGTCTCCCGACTCGAACGGCTCGCCATTTGCGAAAGCCTGTAGACCTCATCTCGATTGATTTCCTTACGCGAGGAAACCCGTAGATCAGCCCCAAGCAGCGCCTTTGCCTCAGAGGCAATTCCCCTTTCCACACTCGCTTTTAACGAATGAATCGCCGTCAGCGCCGCGATACCTGAGACAATCGCCAACGAAAACACCACCAACCGAACCCGCTGCGAACGGCTATCCCGCCACGCCATACGCCATACCCAAGAATGAAATATAGCCGTCCACAAACTGCGCGGCAGTCTGCGAAAATCAGACATCGTTTTCCTCCTCTGATACCACCATGCCACCGCTCATCGTCACAACCCGCCTAGCCTTCGCGGCCAGCCCAGGATCATGCGTCACCAGCACCAGTGCCGTGCCCGCATCGCGATTTAGCCGGAAAAGCATTTCTACAATAGGCTCACTCGTCCCCGCATCCAGATTCCCCGTTGGCTCATCTGCGAAAAGAATTTTCGGCCGATGGATGAAAGCCCTAGCCAGCGCCACCCGCTGCTGCTCCCCACCGGAAAGCTGAAGCGGATAATGATCCAACCTCTCGCCCAGCCCCACTTCCGCCAGCAGCCTCTCCGCCTCCTTCCTGATTCCCTTGCCCGACTCCCCCCGCAGCTCTAGCGGCACCAAAACATTTTCAATCGCCGTCAGAGTAGGGATCAGCTGGAAACTCTGAAACACAAAACCCACCAACCGATTCCGCAAAGCCGCCCGCGCATCCTGATCCAGCCCCTCCAGCGCCATCCCATCCAGTTCCACCGATCCAGCACTCGCATCATCCAGCCCCGCACAAAGCCCCAACAAAGTCGTTTTTCCACTCCCCGACGGCCCCACAATCGCCAACGTATCGCCTGCCTCAAGACTAAGACTCACATCTTTAAGCACCGTCAGATCACCGCTCGTCGTCTGATGGGTTTTGCGTAAACCGGACACCTTGAGAATGGGTCGTTTGACAGTTACCGGTGCGGATTCTAAACTAGCTGATGATGCGGAAGACATTCGTGAAAAATTTGATCGTAGGGTTACTCCTGCTTGGAAGCGCATCACTATTCGCCCAAGAAAGCCCGGATGCAAATGATACAAAGAAACGCATCGTCATCCTTGGCGATAGCATCACCGCTGGCTACGGCCTCGATCCAAGCGAAGCATATCCCGCCCTCCTTCAGGAAAAAATCGACACCGCCGACCTGCCTTACACCGTTGCCAACGCCGGGGTCAGTGGAGACACCACCGCCGGAGGCCTGCGCCGCGTCGCATGGGCCATGGGAAAAGGAGCCGATATTCTCATCATCGCCCTCGGTGGAAACGATGGCTTACGTGGCATTTCCCCTCAGGAAACCAAGAAAAACCTCCTCGGTATCATCGAGAAAGCCCGCGCTAAGAACTCCGAGATCAAAATCTTCATCGCCGGCATGCAAATGCCAGAAAACATGGGTTCCACCTTCACCACGCGCTTCAAAGCAATATTCTCGGAAGCCGCATCGGAAGCCAAAGCTACACTCATTCCCTACCTCCTAAAAGGCGTAGGTGGAGTGGAAAACTTAAACCAACCCGACGGCATCCATCCCACGCTCGAAGGTCAGGAAAAGGTCGCAGAAAATATTTGGGAAATCCTAGAGCCAGCAATCTCTGAACAACTCGAGGAGGCTCGCTTTTAGACACGGGAAAATTCACTTCTCCTCACTACCCGCATCCGCTTCATCGCTGCCAATCCCAAGCTCCTTGAGTAGCAACAGATCCAGTTCCGTAGTGCTCGGCTTCAGGCACTCCGAATCCCCAAGCTTGATAATCTGCGATTGCTTCGCCGTCTCCCCGATCGCTAGGAAGATATCCTTCCCCCCGGGCAGACCGACATACATCGTCGCCACCACTTTCCCCAGAAACCTTCCGTCCCCTCCCTCACTCGTCATCATCTCCCCCGTCTCCGTGATGTAGCCTGAGAAATTCGCGCTGATTGCTGCGTCGATGTATTCTTGGATCTCTTGGGTGGTCATGGGATAGAAAGGTCATTGAGTTTCTCTATAGAGCGCGGCTTTGCAAGCTACTGAGGTACGGTGTTTTTGACGACTTCAAGATGAGCCGCCTGTCCTCTGCTGAAAAACTTTATGCGCAGATGCCCATGGATGCGTAACACCTTAAAATATTACTCACATCACCTCGTCTAGCCACAGGAGCATGCGCTTGCGGTAGGCTCCGCCGTCTCGTGCGAGGGAGTCACCGTGGGTGCCACCTTTCACCTCAAACATGGTCTTCGGTTCGTTAGCTAGCTCGAAGAGTTCCTTGCCCTGCGCAAGTGGGACTACCTGATCTTTATCGCCGTGAATCACCAAGAGCGGAGTTTGAGTGATTTGCTTCATGGATTCGCGGGGTGAAAGCTCGTCTGTGATCAGGCTTGCACCCAGATCACCTCCGACGACGCGCGCCATCGCTTGATACGAAGAAAAAGTTCCATCGATAATGATGGCGCGAAGTCCCTCCAGTTTTTTACGCGCAAGAGCAGTGACCGACTTCGCGCCGCCGAGGCTGTGGCCGTAGGAAACGATTTTCTCCTTATCTACATCCGGGCGTTTCACTACATACTCGAAGGCTGCGCTTACGTCTTGCACCATCCCTTCTCGGTTCACTGCCCCATCGGATTCTCCAAAGCCTCGGTAGTCATAGATGAATACCTGGTAGCCGGCCTCGGCCAACCACATGACGAAGCCGAGATGGTGTCCGATCGACCCAGCATTTCCATGGGAGAAAACGACAGTTCCCTTTGGCCTGTCTCCGCGGGCTTTCAGAAACCAGCCGTGAAGCTTGGTGCCATCACCTGATTTGAAATCCACTTCATCGTAGGCGAAGCCCCAGTCCTTCGGGGTCGCGGGGATATCGTGGGTGGGGAAATAGAAGAGTCGGTTCGTATCCTGAGTGCCTAGCAAACTCTTCGCCAAGGTAGCTGCATCGCCATCCTTATCCTCCAGCAATCGGCGGAGATCTTCGGTTTTCAGCTCCGCCACTCCGTCCGGTGTCTGGGCGCATACCACGCTCAGCATGGTGAACGTGATTCCTTGTACCAACCATTTCATATGTTTACCGTTAACCCACTTTCGAAATTTGTCGAGTTATCCAGCCAGACCTATTTTCTACGGGGCTTTGATCTAGTCTGCACCAATAGGTAAATTCATCACCATGACCATCTGTATCCAAAGATTTCCATCTTTTCACGATTATACGTGATCACGTAATGGCAAGAATCAGTTATTTTGTTATCTTGATTTCGTTCTGGTAACGGAACTCCCCCCACCCCCACCCCCCATGAAAATACAGCCCTCCCCAAGGGCGATGAGCAAATGCGGTCTAACACTGATCGAGCTCACCGTCGTAATATTAGTCCTGCTCTCGCTCATCGTCGTCCTTTTCATAGGTGCACGCGGATGGAAACAAGGAACAGATCGTGCCGGCTGCATCCTTAAGATCAGGGCAATGCAAATGGCTACCCGTTCCTATCAGAACCTCTACGGATTCAATCCTGGCACTCTCCCTTACGCTTCCGGCGGCACTCAGTTCATCGCCCAGCACCTATTAGAAAAAGGCTACATCAAGCAGGGTCAGTACGATAATGCCACCGGAGACGAGCTATGCCCTTCTAACGGCACATACAGCACGCCCTTCCCGGACACCTTCCCTCTCGTCGGCAATCTCTACATGACCTGTTCGCTTTCCGATACGCAAAACCACATCCCGCAGACCTACGCGGATTGGTAAAAACCAGATTTCCCATCCTCCTGTCAGAGGTGTTTTGTTTAGTAGCTCCGTCCCCATATGGCGACGGGGCTACTTTGTTTTCCGGTCAGGAAACAAGCTCCAGTAGCAGCGGACAAGAGGTCTTTAGGAAGGCCCGCGTCTTTGATCGGCATACAGCGGATCGTGATCTTATGTTTTTTGGAAAGCTCGTCTTCCTCCTCCGGGCTGCCTGCCCATGGAGTCGCCAGCCAGCCGGGATTGTCGTTAGCCCAATGGGAGTGAAACTCCTCCAGTGAAGTGCAGGCGGTGATATTCGCATCGCGGAATTCCTGCGCTCTGGCCAGCAGGGTGTCATGGATGTCCTGCAGCAGATTCGGCACGGTCTGGAGAAACTCCTCCTTGTCCATGAAGTCCTTCTCGTTTGCCCCGCGGTCACGGCGCTGCACGCAGACCTTGCGAGACTCGATATCGCGCGGGCCGATCTCAACGCGGATCGGCGCACCTTTTTTCACCCATTCCCACTTTTTGCCGCTCACGTCGCGCTTGTCCACATGGACGCGGATCGCATCGCCATGATAGCTGGTCTTTTTCCTGAGCTTCTCGGCCAATGCATCGCACGCAGCGAGCACAGCCTCCTTCGAGTCATCCTTCGGCGTGACGGGAATGATGACGACCTGCTGAGTAGCAACACGTGGAGGAAGCACTAGCCCATCGTCATCAGAGTGAGCCATGATGAGCGTGCCGATCAGGCGTGTAGAAACGCCCCATGAAGTCGTGTGGGCAAATTCCTTCTCGCCCTCGCGACTTGTGAAAGAAATGTTCTGCGCCTTTGAGAAATTCTGGCCGAGGTAATGTGAAGTGCCTGCCTGAATGGCTTTTTTGTCCTGCACCATCGCTTCGATCGTGAGTGTCATGTCAGCACCGGGGAAACGCTCGTTCTCGGTTTTCTCACCGGGGACGACAGGGATCGCGAGGTGATCGCGGGCAAAAGCCTCATACAGGCGGTGGATCATTTCCGTCTCAACGATTGCTTCCTCTTTGTTCTCGTGTGCGGTGTGGCCTTCCTGCCAAAGAAATTCCGCCGTTCTCAGGAACAGGCGCGGCCTCATCTCCCAGCGCATCACGTTTGCCCATTGGTTAATGAGCAACGGGAGATCGCGGTAGCTCTGCACCCAGCGCGCGAAGGCAGCGCCGATGATCGTCTCGGAAGTCGGGCGAATCACATACGGCTCAGCCAGCTCACCGGAAGGTATCATCTTCGTTTTCCCCGTCACTGGATCTTTCACAGCCTCTAGGCGATGGTGCGTGACCACCGCGCACTCGGTCGCGAAGCCCTCAGCATGCTCCGCCTCTTTCTCCAGATAGGAGAGCGGAATCAGTAGGGGGAAATAGGCGTTTTGATGCCCGGTCTCCTTGAAACGGACGTCGAGCTGCTTCTGGATCAGCTCCCAGATGCCGTAGCCCCACGGCTTGATCACCATGCAGCCGCGCGTCTCGGAATTTTCCGCAAGGTCTGCGGCCTTGATGACTTGCTGATACCATTCGGGGAAATCCTCGTGGCGTGTCGGGGTGATGGCGGTCTTTGCGGCGGACATGGTGTGCAGCAAGGGTGGTGCCACCGGCCTCCCGTTTGCAAGCCGGGATGTCAGCGCATCTTCTTCCTTTCGGCCAATCCACTTACGTAAAACGGAGCAAAAGTCACCACAGCGGAAACCGACACGACGAACAAGGCGAGCTGGGTTTCTGGAAATTCCTTCCCGATCACGAACATCCCGATGATTCCGACCGACTCGGCAAGCGCCAGCCCTACGATCATCGCCGGAAGGAGTTTCTCATACGAATCCAACTTCGGAATGACAAAGAAGCGGATGGACATGGCGATCAGGATGAGTAGTCCGGCCACCGCAACGAACGCCAAGGGGGCTTCTCCCTGGTTCTTTCCTTCAGGAATACCACCCGCTGCGAAAAATAGGATAATGAACAATCCGTTTAATATCGCAAACCAGATGACCCAAAAGACGATGGCAGAGGGGGGCTTTGCATTACGATTTTCCATGTTCATTTCAAAAACATGACTGCCAAATTAGGCTGGTGCAAGCCAGCCGACGGGCAAACTACCCACCGAACAGACGCCAAACGAAGCTTGAACGAGGAAATTATGTTTCAAATCAGTCGGCAGCCTGTGGAAGGCGCGCACCACGTAAATGACTAGCAGGCAACGGCCAATCCCTATAGTCTTCCCAGTATGAAGATTGGCATAGGATCGGCCTGCCGAGAAGTATTTCGCACGGAAAAGAAGTGGATAACGATCCTAGGGATCTCGCTCTCCATGCTGATCCCCTTGGTGGGGCCGATGGTTGCGTTCGGCTATCTGTTTCGACGTTTTGCAAGAGAGAGAGAAGGCAAGCCCATCGAGGATTTCGACTTCAATTTTTTCGGTGAATATCTGAAAATAGGACTTTGGCCTATCGTTTGCACGTTCGTTGCTTCTTTCGTATTCGTTCCGATTGCAATGCTGTTCATGATTCCAGTTTTCCTGGGGCCGATACTTTTTGAAGACCATCAGGCGATTGCTATTGGCCTCATGATTGGCGGGATGATTCTCTACACTGCTTCGATCTTTCTGTTCACTTTGCTGATGTATCCCATCATGTTGCGGTCTGGGCTGATGATGGATTTCAAAGCAGGTTTCTCGAAGAGCTTCGTCATCAGCTTCATCCGAAAAGTGGGTATGAGCCTGCTTGGATACTATCTACTTCTACTGCTGATATCTTTACCGTTTATTCTGCTCGGCTATCTCGCTCTCTTTGTCGGAGCTTTTGTGGTATTCGCGTGGTTCCAAGTCGCTCTGATGAACCTCTTATTTCAGCACTACGATCTGTTTATTGAGCGGGGTGGAGAAGCAATCGAGGTTAATCCAGAGGTAACCAGACCCTTGGGGATACCCCCTCTACCCGGTCACTCAGGAAGCGAGCCGACCGTAGAATCCTAATCGCGACTTAATACCGCCAGAGAAAAAATCTTCCCTCGGCAAGAGTGGACGCTTAAACCATTTGGAAACCCAAGAAACTATCTGATGAGCAAGTTACCCACCGAACAAGAGAAACGAGATTATTGGTCGCACAACATTAGGTGGGTTCTCATTCTCCTCTCAATCTGGTTTCTAGCTTCTTTTGGCTGCGGCATCCTCTTCCGCACATGGCTGGATGAGAATTTCCCGAAAATTGGCAGTGCTCCCTTCGGCTTCTGGATGGCTCAACAAGGCTCTATCATCGTCTTTGTTCTCCTCCTCATCGCCTACGCGAGAATCATGGGAAAACTCGACAAAGAGGTCGAAAACTAATCCGCCAAGTTCCCGAACCTTTCCACCTTCTCAGAAGTAAAAAAACATGTCCCAAAACGCCTGGAACTTCCTCTTTATCGGCCTCTCCTTCGCCGCCTATATCATCATCGCCATCAGATCCCGCGCTGGCTCCACCAAGGAATACTACACCGCCGGTGGAGGAGTCTCCCCCATCACCAACGGCATGGCCACCGCCGCCGACTGGATGTCTGCCGCGACCTTCATTTCCATGGCTGGCTCACTCGCCGTTTCCGGCTACGATGGCTCCCGCTTCCTAATGGGTTGGACGGGCGGCTTTGTCCTCCTCACCGTCCTCATGGTGCCGTTTCTACGGAAATTCGGAAAAGCAACCGTGCCAGATTTTGTCGGTGATCGCTACTATTCGCAAACCGCCCGCCTCGTCGCCGTCGTCTGTGCCATTTTCATCTGCATGACCTACATCATGGGCCAAATGAATGGAGTCGGAATCGTCTTCTCTCAGCTATTCGGCATCTCACTCACCGAAGGCGTCCTCATTGGCTCAGCCATCGTCTTCTTCTACGCCGGCCTCGGTGGCATGAAAGGCATCACCTACACTCAGGTCGCACAATATATCGTGATGGCCTTCGCCTACACCCTGCCAGCCATATTCATCGCACTCACCCTCACGGGAAACGTCATTCCGCAGCTGGGCTTCATCGGCAACTACACCGCCGGTGGCGAGAGCGTCCCCTTCCTCGAAAAAATTAACAACATCAACGCCCAGCTAGGCTTCGCCAAATACACAGACGGCTCCCTAAGCACCATCGACATGTTCTGCATCACCGCCGCCCTCATGTGTGGCACCGCAGGTCTACCCCATGTCATCGTCCGCTTCTTCACCGTAAAAGACGTCAAAGCTGTCCGAAAATCCGCCTACTGGACGCTCAGTTTCATCGCCCTCATCTACCTCACCGCGCCCACCGTCGGCTCATTCGCACGAGTGAATCTCATCGAAAGCCTCCACAACACACCGTATGCCGAAGCTCCTGCGTGGATGAAGGATTTCGAAAAAACCGGACAAATGGCATGGGAGGACAAAAACGGGGACGATAAAATCCAACACTGGGGACCCGACAAAATCGCGGAAGGTAATGAGAACGAGCTCACCTATGGAGCAGACATGATGGTCATGGCCAACCCCTACATGGGCGGCACGCCGAAGTGGGTCATCGCCCTCCTCATGGCCGGATGCATCGCCGCTGCACTCTCCACCGCCGCCGGGCTCTTACTCGTGCTCTCCACGGCAATCTCACACGACTTGATGAAAAAAATCATCAATCCCGATCTCACCGACAAAGAGGAAATCAAATGGGCTCGCATCGCCTCCTTCGGTGCCCTCGTCGTCGCCTCATGGTTCGGCATAAATCCGCCTTCTGCCTTTGTCGCCAAAACTGTCGCTTTCGCCTTCGGCCTCGCCGCCTCCTCCTTCTTTCCCACCCTACTTATGGGTATTTTCTCAAAACGCATCAATAAACAGGGAGGTATTGCAGGCATGATCTGTGGGATCACCTTTACATTACTCTACATCGTCTATTTCCAGTTCAACATTCCCTTCATTGGCAAAGGAACGCCAGATCAACATCTCCTCGGCATCTCCCCGGAAGGCATCGGCTTCGTCGGAATGCTCATCAATTTCTCAGTAGCCTTCATCGTCTCCTACCTCACTCCCGCACCACCACAGGAAGTCCAGGATATGGTCGAGCGCATCCGCCTCCCCAACGATGCGGGAGAGGCCACTCATTAAAAAAGACACTCCAGCCCCAGTCTTCATTGAAGTTTAAAGTTTAAAACTTAAGGTTTGGGACATGCTTGCTTTCTCGTCCTGCTGGAATAACAGCCGCCACACCTGCGGCGAGGAAATGATCACCGAGATCGTGGAGCTGGGTTTCCAGAACATCGAACTCTCGCATGGCATGACCATCGCCAAGCTCCCCGGCATCCGCAAAGCCTACGCCGCCGGCATGTTCACCTGCTCCGGCGTGCATAATTATTTCCCCTCCCCCGTGGAGGTCATGATCGATGCGCCGGACGCCTACGAATACACCTCGCACCGCCCCTTCGATCGCACACGCGCCATGGAGATGACGCTCAAAACCTTGGAGCTTGCCGCCGAGTTCAAGGCGCAATACCTCGTCCTCCACATGGGCTCCGCACCCATGAACACCGCCAAGTTTACCAAACCTCTCACCAAACTCGTAGCCACTGGAGAGCAGCGTGATCCTGCCTTCGTGAAGAAGAAAATCGCCTTCATCAAGAAGCGTGAAAAACTCGCCCCCCTCTACTACCAGCGCGCCATCGAAGCCCTCGAAGAACTCGCCCCCAAGGCCGAGGAATACGGCGTCAAACTCGCCGTCGAATCCCGCTCACGCTTCGAGGACATGCCCAACGAGCGCGAGATGGTGAAACTCCAGGAACATTTCAAAGACAACCCCTGGATCGGCTATTGGCACGATTTCGGCCACGTCCAACTCAAGCACAACCTCGGAGTCCTCGACCACATGGAATGGCTCGAAACCATCTCCCCGCACCTCATCGGCGGCCACGTCCACGATGTGCAATGGCCAGCCCGCGACCACCGCACCCCCTTCACCGGCACCCTCGATTACGATTCCATCCTCCCGTTTTTTCCCAAAAACTGTCCCCTCATCTGGGAACTAAGCCCCACCCGCGAAGCCTCCGAGATTCGAGAAGCACTCGGCGTATGGAAAGCGAAGTTTCCGGAAAGAAGCTGAATTCAAGCTACAAATAGCCCAAGCGGATTGCTCGTTAGAGGGAGTGGCAATCTCGGAAAATTTCATAGCGTTGGCATTGAAAATCAATACCTTAGGCGAATCTAAATTTTTAGAATTCCCAGAATTCATCTGGAGCTCCTCTATGAATATTCTATCCCGCTTCCTGCCACTGATTCTGATCTCACCTCTCGCCGGGCAGGTTCAGATCAATGAAATCATGGCGAAAAACACCACAGTTCATCCCGATATCGTGGATTTCGAGGACTATCCCGATTGGATCGAGCTGCACAACACAGGCGCCACCTCTGCGAGCCTTGATGACCATTTCCTCAGCGATGATCCTGCCGAACCCTTCAAATGGCTGATTCCAGCAGGCACCAGCATCGCGCCCGGCGGCTACCTCATCATCTGGGCAGACGGCTACGATGCGGCTCCCGGCGAAGTCCATCCGCGCGGCTACTGGCCATGGGATGATTTCACCACGGAGGGCTATCACTCGAGTTTCAACATCTCCTCAACCGGCGAATCCGTGGTACTAACCAAAGCCGAAGGGGTCACAACCTCACCCATCATCCAAGCCACAGGAGCAGTCTGGAAATACTTGGACGACGGCTCCGACCAAAGCACACAGTGGCGCGCGCGGACATTCGATGACAGCGCCTGGGCGTCCGGCCCCTCACGCCTTGGCTACGGCAACGATGGCGAAACAACCACCGTTTCCTACGGAACTAGCAGCACAAACAAACACATAACCACCTACTTCCGTCACACCTTCAATGTGACAGACCCGACTTTATTTATCGCACTCACCATGGATCTCATCGTCGATGACGGTGCCATCGTTTACCTCAACGGAATTGAAGTTCTCCGGAAAAATCTCCCCACCACCGACATCACCTCACAGACACTCGCCAGCTCGACCGTGGGTGGATCCGCCGAGACCACCTTCACCCAACACACCCTCTCCGCGTCGGATCTCATTGCGGGAACAAATGTGATCGCAGTGGAAGTCCACCAATCCGCCGCCAATAGCTCTGACCTCTCCCTTGATCTTGGGCTCTCCGCACGGTCTCTCACCTCCTCGACCATGCTCGATTCCGTAACCTTCGGAGAGCAACTTGACGATGTTTCCTATGGCCGCAATCCGGCAGATCCCACCACCTGGGCATCGCTCGTAAAACCCACACCCGCCACCGCGAACACTGGCGCGACCATTCCCGACCTCCGTTTCGAAAGCCCCAAAGTAACGATCTCCCCCGCTGGCGGATTCTACCCCGCCGCGCAAACCGTTTCCCTCTCCACCACTGCCGGGGAAATCCGCTACACTCTCGACGGCACCGTCCCCCGTGCAGACTCCACACTCTACACCGCTCCCTTTTCCGTAACTGCAAACACACCCGTCCGCGCCCGCGCCTTCGAGACCGGGAAAGTCCCCGGGGTCGTAGCCACACACTCCTACTTCATTTCGGAAACGGTAAGCACCCTTCCCGTCGTCTCCCTCGCTGCGGATAACAACACCCTTTTCGGAAACCGCATCGGCATCTACACAAACACCCACGAACCCACCTCAAGCGGCATCGTGAATGTTTACAAAGGCAAGGACGCCCCTGCTTCTCTCGAATACTACAAACCCGACGGCACCCTCGCCTTCAGTGTCAACGGAGGAGTCCGCATCGGCGGGGAAAACAACTGGGTCAACGCACAGAAGGCGCTCAACTTCTACACCCGCGGAAAATACGGCGACGATCCCGTAGCCTACGATATTTTCCCTGGCACTGGCCTCGCCCATTTCGAGTCCATCACCCTCCGCAACGGTGGCGATGACTGGGACAACTGCATGCTCCGCGATGCCATGCTCCCGGGCATTATCGGCAGCCAAGTCGCACTCGACGCCTCCCATTACCAGCCCACCGTGGTCTATATCAATGGCACCTACTGGGGCATACACAATCTCCGCTCCCGCAGCGACAACACCTGGTTCGCGGAAAAACATCACGTCACTCCGGACAAACTCGATTACCTCGGCTACGCCCACCACACATCATCAACCACCACCCTCGGCGCCTTCGAGGGCAATACCGATGACTTCATCGATCTCCTCTCGTTTCTCGACAACAACGACCTCACCGACCCCGCGATATGGTCAACCGTCGAGTCCCGCATCGACATCGATAACTTCATCGATTTCATCGCCGTGGAAACCTACGTCATCAACACCAGCTGGCGCCACAACCGCGAATTCTGGCGCGAGCGCAAAGCCGGTGCGAAATGGAGCTGGTTCGTCCCTGACATCGATCGCGGCCTTGATACAGCAAACATCAGCAGCTCCGGCGAGCTAGACGAACTCATCGCCGAGGATCCGGTGCTCAGCCGCCTCATCACAAATCTCGATTTCAAAAACCGCCTCGCACAGCGCATCATGGCACACCGCGCATCCACCTTCGCCCCGGCTCGTATCATAGGCATCATCAGTGAAATGGACACCCAGCTCACATCGGAAATCACCCGTCATATTTCCAGATGGAGCGCGCAAGGAGGCTTTAGCAATTCAACCCGCAACGCCCAGATCCAGGAGATCAAAGACTTCGCCACCCAACGCGAAGCAACCCTGATCACGGAACTCAAAACACAACTCTCCCTCCCGGATCCCATCAATCTCACCCTCGCCACCGACAATGCAGCAGCAGGTATTTTCTACCTCAACGGAGTGCCCGTGACACCGAATGTCATCGCAGTTTTCCCAAACATCGCTTTCGACCTAACAGCTGAAGCACTCCCAGGCTACACCTTCACCGGATGGACTGGCTCAACCGGCGGCGCGACTCTTGATCTGAATCTCGCCACCGCCACAACGCTCACCGCACACTTCGTAGCCAGCTCGGAAACCCTCATCTCCAGCCCGCTCACGGCCAATATCAGCATCCCGGCAGGAGCCACCGCCACATTCACCGGAGACCTCATCATCCCCGCTGGCTTCTCCCTATCCCTCGGTGCCGGCAGCCAGCTTCTCGTCCCCAAAGGAAAAAACATCCGCGTCCAGGGCGCACTCAACGTATCAGGTTCGGACATCTCCCCCGCAGTCATCGCCGGCAGAAATGGCGCACAATGGGGCGGCATCAGCTTCGAGGAATCCAGCGTCACCTCCACACTTTCCCATCTCGTCATCAGCCAGGCCAGCAAAGGCTACGAGCCCACCCGCTACATCGCCGCCATCTCCGCGCTGAACTCCACCCTCGTCCTCGACCACCTCACCATCACCGAATGCGGACTCCCGATCTTCGCTCGCGGCGGCTCCACCACCCTCCTCAACAGCACACTCTACACCCCATACACCGGAGACTGCATCAACGTGAAAGGCGGCTACGCAGAAACACGCAACTGCGTTTTCCTCGGAAACAACGTCCCAGATACCGATGCGATCGATTACGATAGCGTCACCAACGGCATCATCGCGAACAACCGCATCTACCGCTTCCAAGGCTCCAACAGCGACGGTATCGACGTCGGCGAGCAATGCCAAAACCTCCTCATCGAGGAAAACCTTATTTACTACAATTCCGACAAAGGAATCTCCGTCGGCCAAGGCTCCACCATTCTTGCCCGGAAAAACCTCATCGTCGGTTGCACCCTCGGCATCGGCATCAAAGATGAAAACTCCCACGCCGATCTCGATCAGAACACCTTCGTGAAAAACGACATCGGCATCGACATCTACGAGAAAAACTTCGGCGGCGGCGGCGGCTCGGCCACCATCACCAACACCATCATTTCCAAAAGCAGCACCACACCCCTCCAGATCGACTCCCTCTCCACCGGCACCATCGACTACTCGCTCTCAGACACCACCGCCCTCTCCGGCACGGCAAACATCCTCGCCGATCCACAATTCATCGACGCATTCCTCCTGAATTTCGAACTCCAATCCAGCTCCCCCGCCATCAACACCGGCGATCCCGCACATGCCCTAGATCCAGACAACACCCGCGCGGACATCGGCGCACTCTACACCTACAGCCCACTGGATTACCCCTACTCCTTGAACAACTCCGTTGTCATCCAAGAAGTCCTAGCAAACTCCGGCTCCACCCAGCCGGACTGGATCGAGCTCTACAACCGTTCCTCCGCCGCTGTCGATATCAGCGGATGGTTCCTCAGCGATAGCGCCAGCGACCTCCAGAAATACCGCATCCCGGAAAACACCATCCTCCAGCCCGGCCAGCACCTCGCATTTTACGAAGACCTACATTTCGGCACCACCAGCACCGATCCCGGCCGCATCGTCCCCTTCGCCTTCAGTGATGACGGGGAAACCGCCTACCTCAGCTCCGCCGTCAATGACGAGCTCACAGACTACAGTTACAGCGAATCCTTCGGAGCTTCCTTAAGCGGAGTCAGCCTAGGAATCTACTACAAACCCAGTAGCGACTCCTACAATTTCATCCCCCTATCCTCTCCCACACCCGGCACCACCAACAGCTCTCCGCTCGTAGGCCCCATCGTCATTTCTGAAATCATGTTCTTCCCCTCCGGAAGCAGCAGCGCGGAATACATGGAACTCCTCAACATCTCCAGCCAACCCGTCACCCTCTACGATTCCACCCGCCTCGCCGCATGGCGCATCACAGACGGCATCGAATTCGAATTCCCCTCCGGCTCCCCCGTCACAATTGCAGCCGGCGAGCGCATCATCCTCACCCAGAGCCTCGCTGCCTTTAACGCCGATTTCACCGTCCCCTCCGGCACCCAAATCTTCGAATGGACTTCAGGAAAAATCTCCAACGAAGGCGAAAGCCTCCAGCTCTCCCGACCAGCCGTCCTCGATTCCCTCAACGTCCTCCAATACGCCAGAGTTGACCGCGTGAACTACGAAATCAGCGCACCATGGCCTGCCAACACCTCCGGCACTGGCCTTGCCCTCGCCCGCATCGTGGAATCGGATTACGGAAACGACTTTGCCAACTGGTTCTCCGCCCAGGCCACCCCCGGCAGCACCACAAACGGCACAGACTTCGCCACATGGATCGCATCCAGCACACTCTCCCCAGGAGACCAAGGCGAATCCGCCGATCCCGATGGAGACCAGCTCTCCAACCGCCTCGAATACGCCCTCGGTACTAATCCAGCCGTCGCAAACACCTCCCCCCCTTATAGCGTCAACTTCAGTGGAGACTACTCTGTCATCGACTGGCAAATCCCCCTCGATCGCCCCACCGGAAACCTCATCCTCGAACACTCCCCAGACCTTTCCGCAGGCTCATGGACTATCATGCCCGGCAGCCCCCTCTACAACACCTCAAATTCCCAATTCCGCAGAGTGTATTTGCCCAAAGGAAGCAAAGGATTCTTCCGCATCGGAAGCGTCCCGCAAAATTGACTTCCTAAAAGGCAAGTTTTCCAGCCGCTCCTGATCTGCCATGCCACCCTCAGACTGGAGATCCCATCCTCTCGCCGATGGCGAAAAAGAAATCGCCCGTCTGATGTTCAGGGATGCCATCGACTCCTCGCGCGTTCGCGTCATCCGCGAAAAAGCCGTTTTCTTCCAACCCCGCAACGTCACCATGGCACCGAACGGAAACATCTGGCTCCACCCACAAGGACACCTCGCCAAATCATCCTATGCCTCGGATTTTTCCACGGCCTCCCTCGATATCCGCGCCCATTTCGTCCACGAACTCACCCACGTTTACCAACACCAAAACGGCGCGAACCTCATCCTAGATAAGGTCATCATGTTCTTCCTCCACGGCGCACTCGGCGGCTATGACTACAAAGTCACCCCCGGAAAACCCTTCTCAGCCTACAACATCGAGCAACAGGCATGCATCATGGCGGATTACTACCGCACACTCTCCACCCACCCAGACGCCCCCCCTCACACCCACCCTTTGCCATTGCCGGACCCCTGAGGAATTTGTTGAAATGTAAGAAATCACTAACCCTATGACCATCAATGACAGCTCCACACTCGCCTCATTGATGGCTGCCTACGAGCACAGTGCGGTCTTCGAATCCACAGTGCCAAACCACTTTCGCATGGCCAAACTGTTCTGCGAAATGCGCTGGTCAAACGGCGGCCTCGTCCTCTGCGGCGTCGCTCCCGATGGCACAGTCATCGGCGTCAATCCACCGGATCTCGATGACATCTACGATATGTTCCGCGAGCTCTCGTCCATCACCCGGACACGCATCGAAATCGGCACCATCCACCTCTCCGGACGCACCGTTGTCTTCCTCGTTTTCAATACGATCCCCGCCCATATTTCGCCCCTCGCACGCTACAACGACATCACCAGCCGTGTGGAAATGCTCTGATGCAAACTCACCAAGGCTTTTCGTTGGTTTTTTCCACCAATCTTCTCCACGCTTCCGCCACCCGCCGGAACATGCAACGCCTTATCATAGCCGCCGTCTTTCTCCCGTTCACTCTGCACGGTGAGGAAAATGATCCATCCATCGACATCCTCCGGGAAACGATCTCCAAAATCGTCGATGTCCAGACCCTCGAATCCAAAGAGCGCCTCGACTGGGAAACACAGAAGGAAGAAATGGCCGCCCTTCTCGATCTCCACCGCAAGGAACTTAGCCTCCTCGACGAAGAACTAAAAAAATCCGGCCAATCCGCCCCCGACCACGCAGATTCCACCGACTCCCTGAAAAAGGAAATCGCTGACCTCAAAGAATCTCGCCGCCTCGCCTCCGAAGCCGTCGCCCGCAATGTCCCACGCACCCTTTCACTCGCCGAGCGTTTCCCCGCCCCCCTCATCACCGAAGCCGAGCCAGAAATCTCCGCGCTCAAAGCATGGAAACCCGCCGACGAACCACGCGAAGCCCTCCGCTCCATCCTCTCTCTCGTCTCCAAGACCGAGCAATTCAATCGCCGCTTCACTCGCAGCACTGAGATCATCGACAACCACGAAGTCGAAGTCCTCTACCTCGGCCTCGCCCGCGCCTTCTACGCCGGGAAAAACAATACCGCAGGCATCGGCACACCCACAGCAACAGGCTGGCAGTGGGAATCCCAACCCGACCTTCACTCTCCCGTTACCAAAGCCTTCGCCATCTTGGAAAAAAAGAGCACACCCTCCATGGTCGATCTTCCCATGAAAATCGATTGAGCACCCATGCACCGCCTCCCCTTCATCTTCCTACTCACCGCTCTCCTCGCCGGTGCCGAAACTTCCGTGCCCGAAGCACTCAAAAAAGCTCAGGCCGATCTCGCTGCCACCGTTTCCACTTTAGAAAAAACCCGCGAAGCCATCGCCGCCGAGAAACCCGCTATCTCCGCAGATTTACAGAAAATCGAAACCGAACTCCTCGAAAAACGCCGCCTCGTCCGCATCGCCCGCCAGTCCGTCAAAGACCGCGCCGAAGAAACCCGCCAACTCAAGGCCGACCTCTCCACCCGCTCCGAAGACGCCTCCTACACCACGAGCCTGCTCAAAGACCACGCCCTCAAAACCTCAACCCTCGCCATCCCCGGCTCACCACAGCTCGAGATCGAACCAGAAATCCTAGCCACCTCGCCAGCCGATCCTTCTCTCGCCCTCTCCACACGGCTCAGCATACTCGACGCATCACTCGACCGCCTAGAATTACTCCTCGGAGGCTCCAGCAGCCCCGGCACCGCAGCCGATCCCGATGGCAACATCCTCCCCGGCACCTTCGCCGCCCTCGGCCCCGCTTCCTATTTCCTCACCGAAGACAAATCCACAGGCGGCGACGTCACCCTCTCGAAAACCGGCGGCACACCCCATTTCACCTCCAGCGACACCAATGGCATAGCCACCCTCCTCTCCGGTAAACAAGCTACCCTCCCACTGGATATCACCGGCGGCAACGCGCGCGCCATGGACGAACTCAGCGGCAGCCCACTCGACCTCATCCGCAAAGGCGGCCTCTGGATCTGGCCAATCATCTTCCTCGCCCTCCTCTCTCTCACCTTCGGCATTATCAAGCTCTCCCAATTCGCGAAATTCCGCGAGCCCACCGAAATGTGGGTCAACGCCATCCTCGCCGCCATCCGCACCGGCGACAGAGAAAAAGCCACCCAACTCGCCAAAGGCCCGGCACACCCTGCCGCCCCAGTCATGGCAAAGCTCGTCGCAGTCTCAGAAAACTCCGCCGACCTCATCGAAGAAACCCTCTACGAACAACTCATGTCCGTCCAAGCAAAGGCAGGAACCCTCCTTCCCGTCATCGCCATCACGGCCGCCACCGCCCCACTCCTCGGCCTCCTCGGCACCGTCTCCGGCATGATCTCCACCTTCAATCTCATCACACTCTTCGGCTCCGGCGACCCCAAACCCCTCGCTGGCGGCATCTCCGAAGCCCTCATCACCACCCTCTTCGGACTAGTAGTAGCCATCCCCGCCCTAGTCCTTCACGCCTTCCTCTCCCGCCGCGCCCAAGGCATCACCCAAACCACCGAGCGCCTCGGCCTCTCCTTCGTCAACGGACTGAGGACAAAGCACTAAATCCTAAATCTTAAATTCTAAACCTCAATCTTAAGCCCCAACGGGGCGTCCCATACCAGCCCAGGGCAACGCCCTGGGTAATCACCCACAACCAAACCGGGCAAGCAAACACCCCCGTCACCCATTCCCCTCCGCCGCAGCCCCACACAAAACCCGCCTAAACCACCTCCTCTTCATTGAGGTTTAAAATTTAAAGCTTAAAGTTTTGCTCCACGCCATCCAACTCACGCTAAACGAAGGCGGCATCACCCTGTATGCCCTCCTCGCCCTGGCCATCGCCATCTACGCCACGCTCTTCAGCGTCTGGCGTCACCTTTCTGCTACTAGTAAAGCCGTAAATAACAGCGAACTCCCCATCTCAGGCCAATCGCCCCGCGAAACCCAAAGCTCTTACGCCGCCTACGAACTCGATGAAATGGCATGGGTCGAGCGTCGCCTCCCCTTCCTCACCATCCTCATCTCCTCCGCCCCTCTCCTTGGACTCCTCGGCACCGTAGCCGGAATGCTCATCACCTTCTCTGGCATGGCCGCCGGAAACAGCGCCCCCATCGACACCATCTCCACCGGCATCTCCCGCGCCCTCGTCACCACACAAGCAGGCCTAGTCATCGCCATCCCCGCAGCCTTCCTCCTAGCCCTCCTAAAACGCCGCGCCGAGACCACCCACCTCGCCATGCAACAAAAACTCCACGAAACTTTAAGTCGTAAACTCTAAACCTCAATTTTCCCAACCTTAGCTCTGCGCCCACTCTGCGACCTCCGCGACTCTGCGTTGAACCCTTTTCGATTTCAGCATCTCAGCTTTTCAGCATTTACCATGAAACGCTTCCGCCACACCACCTCACCGGAAACCTCCGTAGGCATCGACATCTCTCCCCTCATCGATGTCGTATTCCTGCTACTTATCTTCTTCATCGTCACCACCGTCTTCGTCAACGAAACCGGCATCGAAATCTCAAAACCCCGCGCCGCCAGTTCCGACGACCTCGACCGCCAGTCCATCCTTATCGCCATCACCTCCGAAGGCCGCGTCTGGCAGGGAGGACGAGAAATCGGAATGGATGGAGTCCGCCCCGTCGTCGCCGCACTCATCGGTGAAACTCCAGATACCCCCGTCATCATCCGCGCCGATGCCTCCACACCCACTCAATCCACCGTCTCCGTCATCGATTCCGCAAAACTAGCCGGAGCCACCTCCGTCTCCCTAGCAACCGAAAAGTAACTCTCAACCTTCAACTCTCAACTTCCAAGAATGGCTCCTGCCACACTCCATTTTCAACGCAGAGTCGCTGAGTGCGCAGAGACAGCGCAGAGCCTATCCTCCACAATTTTTATAATCCAATCTAATCAACCCAAGTCTTCCTCTGCGCCCTCAGCGACTCTGCGTTGAAATATTCCCCCACAACCCCAGCTATTCCTAGAAAGTTAAGTTTTGAATTTTAAATCCACCATCACCGGCATCGCAGCCTCAGCCATTCTCTTGGCTGTCCTTGCAGTCGCGCGCCTGATCACAGTGGAAAGCAACGTCCCAGATCTGGAAGTCCGCGAGATCGAGACCGTCACCATCGCTCCTCCTCCGCCACCTCCGCCGAATGATGAGCCTCTGCCAGATACGCCTCCTCCACCTCCTGCACTTACCACCATCAGCTTCCTGCAAGATCCCACACGCATTCCTATTCCGCAGGCACAGGTGCCCATGGACATCACTGCTCCAGTGGAAAATTTCTTCAGCGACCTCCCGCCAGCCCCTCTGCCAAGCCCACCAAAGCAACCCTCAAAAAAGCTGCGGAACACTGGAGAACAGTTTTTCAAAAACGAGGAAAACTACCGCACAACCCCTGTTGAAAAATCCCACTACAGCGCCAGCGAACTCGATGGCACCCCACGGCTCCTACGGCACGGCTCCGCCAGCTTCCCCTCCGCCCTCGCCCGCCAAGGCATCAAAAGCGGCACCGTCGTCCTAGAAGTCGAGCTCTCCACATCCGGCTCCGTCAGCATCCGCCACATCGTCTCATCCACCCATCCGGAGCTCATCCCCGCAGCACGAAGCGTCGCATCTAGCGCCAGATTCACCCCACCTACGAAAAACGGCAAAGCCGTCAAAGCCATCATGCGTTGGCCTATCGTCATTCAAAAGTAGGTAAACCGTTAGAAGTTATTTGTTATGTGTTATTTATTAAATTTCATTCGCGGCCATTCGCGGCCATTCGCGGTTCTCTTATTTTCCAACTCCCTAGCATTCTCCGCCGAGCCCCTCCCCCTTTCTACCTCCTACTGGAATGACCCCGCCTTCTTGAATTCCTTCAATGGCTCCTACCGCATCGAAGCACGCATCGAGCCCACCCTCACCACCGAACAACGCGGCCTCCTCGTCGAAGTCCAGACTCTCATGGCTACCGGCAAACGTGACTCCGCCCTCGCCAAGCTCAAGTCCAGCCCCCTCACCGCAAAATCCCCCGCCCTCACCTTCAACCTCGGCAACCTCTACTTCGAGACCGGAGAAATCGAACAAGCCGCAGAAGCTTACCAAGCCGCTCTCAAAGACTTCCCCTCCTTCCGGCGCGCGCACAAGAACCTCGCCCTCGCCCACATCCGCAGCGATGAGTTGGAGAAAGCCCTGGAACACCTCACCGAAGCCGTCCGCCTCGGCGATTCCGATGGCAGCACCTACGGCATGCTCGGCTTCTGCCGCCTCACTCGCGAAGAATACGCCAGCGCACTCCAGTCCTACCGCCTCGCCCAAGTCACAGAGCCAAATGTAGCAGAATGGAAAGCAGGAATCGCCCAGTGCCTCCAGGTACTCGACGCCAAAGACGAAGCCGCCGCCCTCCTCGACGAAGTCGTCCGCAGCCGCCCCACCGAGGCATCTTACGCAGTCCTCCTCGCCAATCTCCGCCTCGACCTCGGCCAGCCCGACCTCGCCGCAAAAGCCCTAGAACTCCCCCACCGCCTCGGCAACCTCCCCCCAGATCCCACCCTCCTCCTCGCCGAGCTTCACCTCCGCGCCGATCGCAAACCCGCCGCCGAACCCGTCATCGCCTCAGCCTTTTTCTCAGAGCAAAACCCACCCACCGAAGCCGCCATCCTCCGCCTCATCACCACCGTCTCCTCCCTCGCCGATTGGCCACTCGTCAAAGACCTCTTGGGAAAAGCCAAACAGGAAAATCCCACCCGCCCCCTCCGCCTCGCCACCGCCAGCTACCTCATCGCCTCCAGCGAAAATCCCGCCGAAGGCGAAAAGCAACTCACCGCCCTCACCCAAGAAGACCCCACCGACGGCCAAGCCATCCTCGCCCTCGCCCAGCATCTGGCAGACACCGCCCGCCCCGATGCCGCCGCCCTCCTCCTAGAGCGCGCCGCCGCCGATCCCTCCGTCGCCTACGAAGCCCACATCGCCCTCTGTCGCATCCAAGTCTCCCAATCCCGTTACGCAGATGCCTTGAAATCCATCGACTCCGCCCTCGCCCTCAACTCCACCGAGACCCTACGCACCTACCGCGAAGCTCTCCAAAACGCCCTCGAAGCTTCCCAATAACCCCAATTACTAATAACTCTCAATTTCTCTCAAATTGAGAATAAGCTTGCCGCCGCCAGTAAACTTACTACTAATTTGAGATTTATTAGTAGTTGCGATGAAGATTCCCGAAAAGGCACCCACATTCCCAGAATTGGTTTCAAGGTTGAGCCAAGATAGTCAGGTCAAAGCTATGCTGACTCGCGTTCCCGATGACTACCGGCACTGGGATGAGTTGAAACACCGCTCCCCACCCAGCGGATTGACTAGGGAGCAATGGTGGATGGCGCTAAAATATGAACGTAGCGCCCAGATTAAAAACATTCCCTTAAAGGACAGACATGGTGAAAACTTTGGTTTCTGCGTGCCCGATAAGATCGCCGCTCAACTCCACAAAATCGATCTTGGTGCCGGCGGTCGTATCGGCATGCCCGAGCCAGTCACCAATCCGGACACCCGAGACCAATACCTGATCCGCTCGCTCATGGACGAGGCCATCACCTCCAGCCAGCTCGAAGGAGCCGTGACAAACCGCGAAGTCGCCAAGGACATGCTCCGTTCCGGCCGAAAGCCACAGGACAAGAGCGAGACCATGATCCTCAACAACTACCGCACCATGCGTCGCATCCGTGAGGTTAGGGAACGCCCCCTTACCCCGGAACTTGTATTTGAGATCCACCGCATGATCACGGACGGCACCCTCGACAAACCCGATGCTACAGGTCGCCTCAGGCGCGAAGACGAACTGGTGACCATCGAAGACGAATCCGGAGAGATCATGCACATGCCACCGCCTGCTGGGGAACTCCCCTCCCGCCTCCAAGAAATGTGCAACTTCGCCAACGACACATCACCGGAACCTTTCATTCATCCTGCACTCCGCGCTATCATTCTGCACTTTTGGCTAGCCTACGATCACCCGTTCCTCGACGGCAACGGACGAACCGCTCGTGCCCTCTTCTATTGGAACATGTTGCATTCCGATTACTGGCTATTCGAATTCATCTCCATCTCCGATGTCCTCAAGCGTGCCCCTGCGAAATACTATACCGCGTTCCTACACACCGAGACCGATGAGAACGACCTAACTTACTTTCTTCTCCACCAATCAGATGTCATCCGTAAGGCCATCGAGACCCTTCACGCCTACATCGCGAGGAAAACCGATGAGACCAGGGAAAGCCAAGTCATCCTCCGGGAAATGAGGCACCTTAACCACCGTCAGCAAGCACTCGTCGGGCATGCCTTACGCCACCCCGGCACCACATACACCATCGAAGGGCATCTCCAAAGCCACGGAATCGCATACAACACAGCAAGGACTGACCTGCTCGATCTCGCCGCACAAGGCCTTCTGGATCAGTCAAAGCGTGGAAAGAAAATGGTGTTTCATGCCTCATTGGGAATGGAACAAGCCATTCGAGAAAAGAGCATCTGACATATGGAAACTTCCCAACCACCCATGCTTCCCCAAGCACCTCCGCCAACGCCTCCTCCGGAAGCCTCCAATGACGACCACCTCTGGATTCTTTTTTCACACCTTTCCCTACTACTAGGCATCGGCATCGTTGTCCCGCTCATCATCTACCTCGTGAAAAAAGACGAGTCGGAGCAAATCGCCTACCACTCCCGCGAAGCACTCAACTTCCACATCTCCATCGTCATCTACTCCCTCGTCTGCGGTATCACCTGTGTCGGCATCCCTCTCATTCCCGTCGTTGGCATCGTCGGCATCGTCTTCTCCATCATCGCCGCCGTGAAAGCTTCTGATCCAGTGCCCTACCAATACCCCCTCACCATGAGGTTGGTGAAATGAAACGTGTCATTTTCATCACCCTTGTCCTGCTGATCTGTTCCATCCGTCCTTAGATTTCAAGACACTTAAAGGTCTTCAAAAAGAAAAAGAAACTCCACCAAGTCCCTAATCAAAGCATGGCTTTTAAATACACACACCGCCCGGGCGGCACGGCAAATTGCCCCGAGTGCCGCGAGCCGATTTCTAAAGAAGCGAACATCTGTCCCCACTGCCGGAGCGATCTCAAGGAGAACGCCGCATGGCAGCAGGCGAAAGGATCCCAGCAATCCGGAGGTTGTGCGATGCTCTTGCTGATTTCCGCGATCGGCACCATTTCGCTCGGAGTAATTTCCTACTCACTGCTCACCTAAAGGATAAGGAAACCGATGCAGCCTATACTCAACCACAAGGCGACCGCCATCCTACTCCCGGCGGTTCTCGGTCTGGGAGGTGCGGCGCTTTCGGTGAGTGTGTTCGAACAATATGGATGGAGCCTTTTCCTCGGGCTGCCCATTTTGGTGAGCTTCCTGTCTGCCTTCTCATGGTGCTTTAAGCGGCAGATGTCGTTCAACAGTGCCTATAGCATTTCCTGCGGTAGCATTCTGGCGCTCGGAGGGCTGATCATGTTGTTCGCGCTGGATGGGGTCATTTGCCTATTGATGGCCTTGCCACTCGCTTTCGCTCTCGCGCTCTTGGGAACGTTTTTGGGGCGGCTTGTTGCTTCGTCAATCGGCGGCGCGGGCGGAAACACGACGGCGTCCCTGTTACTTTTAGCCTTTCCCTTTCTCGTCGCCTTCGAGGACGCCACTGCACCCGAGCCAGTGATCCGTGAAGTCACCACCTCCGTCCTGATCGATGCGGAGATCGAAGAAGTTTGGAAAATGGTCATCGCCTTTCCGGAGATCACGGAAGCCCCGGAGGGAATCTTCCGGCTTGGAATTGCCTATCCGATAGAGGCGACCATCGAGGGGGAGGGCGTGGGAGCGATTCGCTATTGCACGTTTTCTACTGGGAGCTTCGTGGAGCCGATCACTGTGTGGAATAAGCCAAAGCACCTCGCCTTTGACGTGACGGAGAATCCGCCGCCGATGAAGGAGCTTTCTCTCTACGAGGACATGCACGCACCACATCTGCACGGTCACATGGTTTCCAAGAAAGGTCAGTTCCGCCTAATTGAGCGCGGCAATAAGGTTCTGCTGGAGGGCACGACATGGTATTCGCACAGCATTTCACCCGAGTTCTATTGGGGCTTCGTTTCGGATGCGATCATCCATAAAATCCACCTCCGCGTGCTGAATCACATCAAGCGGCACTCGGAAAAAGAAGACTAACCATCATGTGGATACGGATGCGCCTTGATATCGGCTGGCGTGATATTGCCTCTGGATTCGGCTTTTGCGTAATGCCGATTAAGAGGTCGATTGCGGAGAAACGGGCAAAGGATTCGTGGAGTAGAGGGGACGATTTTCTCATCACGCTTTCCGTGAGGTCTGCCTTCGATCTGATGCTCCGAGCCCTTCAGCTACCGCCCGGCTCAGAGGTGCTGCTGTCTGCGCTGACCGTGCCGGACATGGTGCGGATCGTAAAACTGCATGAACTTGTCCCCGTGCCTGTGGATACGGATGAGGCGGGAAACATCATTTCTGATTCACTCAAACGGGCAATCTCTCCGCAGACGCGAATGATCGTGATCGCCCATCTATTCGGAGGGAGCGCTCCTTTGGATGAGGTTCATAAAGTCGCAAAAGATCACGATCTGCTCGTGGTCGAAGACTGTGCGCAGAGTTTTCTCCGCCCTGGCGACTCAGGGCACCCGGAGAGTGATGCGGCATTGTTCAGCTTCGGCCCCATCAAAACGGCCTCCGCGCTTGGCGGGGCGGTTGCCCGTATCAAATCGCCTGAGCTGCGCGAGCGCATGGCGGGATTGTTGGAAAGCGACTCCATACAATCCCGGAAATCCTTCGCTCTACGGATCGCTCGTTTTTCCGTGCTCAAGTTGCTTTCTGGAAATTTCATGGCCGAGTTCACGCGCTGCTGTGTGGAACGATTCGGGGGGGATTTCGATTCCATGTCAAACTCGGCGGCACGCGGGTTTTCATCAGCGGAGCTGCTGAAGCAATTGCGGCGTCAACCTTCCACTCCGTTGCTGCGACTCATGGAACGAAGGTGGCAGAATTACGATTTCACACGCATCGACAGGCGCATGAGGATGGGAAGACTTCTGGATACGAAAATCGGAATCAAGAGAGGCGCCTTCCATTCCTATTGGGTTTACCCCATTTTCGTCCGCGACCCTATCGCTGTCTGTGAGCGCCTCTGCGCTGCGGGGTTCGACGCAACATGCCAGGCAAGGATGACAGTTGTTCCTGCCATAGATGATGCAAGAAAAGCTGTATCAGCGTGCTCCCGTTGGGAGCATGCGGTCTTTTTGCCATGGTATCCCGACATGCCTTTCGAGGCACTCGATGATATGATCGATTTGTTAAGTGAATCAGATATCAGAAAAGGCGGCATATAGCGTAGCCAGGTCTATTGAACTGATAAATTATAGATCCTACCTGCCCTACTAAATGGGTAGTAGATCATGGTCACTTTTCCCAAGACTGAAGATTTCGGAACGCAACCCCAAAAGCGGCTGTCGAGGCTGTTCGAGGTATTGTCTCCGAGGACGAAATATTCGTCAGAACCCACCACAAAATCTTCGCCCTCCACGAGGACAGCCGGCAAGGAACCTGTGCGCGGATTCTGATAGGCAAAGGGCGGGATGCCATCCGCATCGCCAAGCGGCCTTCCATCTACGAATACTTTTCCCTCGGAGATACGGATTTTCTCGCCCGGCATTCCCACAAGCCTCTTCACAAACGTTGTGTCGCCCTGTCCGCCCATGAATCGAGTCAATCCGGTGATGCCGGATGTTGAGAAAACGATGATATCTCCTCTTTGCGGAGAGCTCATTCGGTAACTCAGAAGATCAACGGCGATATAGTCAGCGCCTGTAGGAGAATCAGCACCACGCAGCGTGGGTTGCATGGCTCCAGTGGAGATATTGAATGATCTGACCACGGAGAGAATCGACGGCTGAATCATCATGAGAAAAGCAAACAGGCCAACGAATAAGACCCACAGCCGCCATGTCATCCTCCCCGACCGGAAGCCGTCGCAAAGCATCCAAATCGGGGCGACAACCGAAACAATCAAAACAACTGCGACCAGCCAGATTGGAACCACACTAAGGGCGATGCTGAGCGCCAGAATCAGATTCAGGAGCAATACTCCAACAAACCATGCCCCCCCCTTGTGTGGCAGACCGGCACGGAAAAGCCCGAAACCGGGAACGAAAAAGCTCAGCAGCAAACCCGGCCAGCGGCGTTCTCGTGTAACCCGTGTTGTCTCGTTCATCTAATGTAGGATGCTGCTTGCAGTATAATTACTGAGCATACGCCTCCACCGAATCACAGGTGCAGACGAGGTTTCTATCGCCATGAACATTATCGATGCGAGAGACGGCTGGCCAAAACTTGTGAGTGCGGAGGTAGGGCAGCGGGAAGGCGGCTTGCTCGCGGGTGTAGGGGTGCGTCCACTCGTTGGCGCAGAGCACGCCGCTGGTGTGTGGGGCATTTTTGAGCGGGTTGTCTTTTGCATCCATTTTCCCATCGATGACTTCCTTGATCTCACCGTGGATGGAAACCATGGCATCGCAGAATCGGTCGATCTCGGCTTTGGATTCGGATTCGGTGGGTTCGATCATCAGGGTGCCTGTGACGGGCCAAGACATGGTCGGCGCGTGGTAGCCGTAGTCCATGAGGCGCTTGGCGATATCTTCGACGGTGATGCCGGACTCCGCAGAGAGCGGGCGGCAGTCGATGATGCATTCGTGAGCCACGAGACCGGTTTTGCCGGTGTAGAGGATTGGGAAATATGCTTCCAAGCGCTTGGCGATGTAGTTCGCGTTGAGGATGGCGATTTCCGTGGCGACCCTGAGGCCGACGGCACCCATCATGGCGATATACATCCATGAAATGACATTGATCGATGCGCTGCCATAAGGCGCGGAGCAGACCGCATGTGATTTTTCCTCCATCGCGAAATGCCCAGGCAAGAAAGGGACAAGCTGCGGAGCAACGCCGATGGGGCCGACTCCGGGGCCACCGCCACCGTGGGGGATGCAGAAGGTTTTGTGGAGGTTGAGGTGGCAGACATCCGCGCCGATAAGGCCGGGAGAGGTGAGGCCGACCTGGGCGTTCATGTTCGCGCCGTCCATGTAAACTTGACCGCCGGCATCGTGAATGATGGCGGTGATCTCGCGGATGGTTTCCTCGAACACTCCGTGAGTGGATGGATAGGTAACCATCAGCGCGGAGAGGCTCTCACGGTGCGTTTCCACTAGAGAAATGAGATCCGCCATGTCGATATTCCCGCTGACATCGCATTTCACGCCGACGACTTTCATCCCGCACATGACGGCAGAGGCAGGGTTGGTGCCGTGGGCGGAAACAGGGATCAGGCAGATATTTCGCCCGCCTTCGCCGCGTGATTCGTGGTAGCGGCGAATGGCAAGCAGGCCTGCATACTCGCCTTGGGAGCCAGCGTTTGGCTGGAGGGAAACGGCGGCGAATCCGGTGATCTCCGCCAGCCAGTTTTCCAGCTGGGTGAGCATTTCGATATAGCCTTTCGTCTGCGAGGTAGGGGCGAAGGGATGGATCGAGGAAACTTCCGGCCAGCTCAGTGGCAGCATTTCCGAAGTCGCATTAAGCTTCATCGTGCAGGAACCGAGGGCGATCATCGATTCATTGAGCGCGAGGTCTTTGCTCTCCAAGCGCTTGATGTAGCGCAGCATTTCCGTCTCGGAGTGATAAGAATTGAAGGCTGGTGCGGTGAGGAAATGCGAAGAGCGATCCAGCATGACGTCCCACTCATTTCCGAAAGGTGCATCCTCCGGGGAAGCAACATCGAAGAGCCTGCACATCGACCATAGGTCTGCATTGGCGACGGTTTCATCCAAGGAGATCCCAAGGTGTGATTCGTCGATAAAGCGGAGGTTGAAGCCATGTTCCGGGGCGGCGGCGGCGAGGCTAGCGGCCTTTTCCGTTTTCACGATGAAGGTGTCAAAAAACGCACCGGTCTCAATCTCGTAGCCTCCAACTTCTAGTGCAGCTTTCAGGCGGCGTGTTTGTGAGTGGATGTTGCCAGCAATCCCTTTCAGCCCCTCCGGGCCGTGATAGACCGCATACATGGAGGCCATCACGGCGAGGAGCACCTGCGCGGTGCAGATGTTCGAGGTCGCCTTGTCGCGGCGGATGTGCTGCTCGCGTGTTTGCAGGGAAAGCCGGTAAGCAGGCTTGCCTTGCGCATCGATGGAGACCCCGATCAGCCTGCCGGGCATCTTGCGTTTCAACTCATCCTTGCAAGCCATGAACCCCGCATGCGGCCCGCCGAAACCAAGCGGCACCCCGAAGCGTTGGCTAGAACCCACGCAGATGTCCGCGCCGAACTCGCCCGGCGATTTCAGCAAAGTGAGAGCCATGAGATCCGCAGCACAAATCGTTACCGCGCCTGCCTCTTTGCATTTCGCGAAAAATCCTTCGAAATCATTGATCCGTCCACGCGTGTCTGGATACTGCACAATCACGGCAAAAAGCCCTTCCGCAGCAGCAGGATCGAAGCTCTCCCAATCCCCGACGAGCACCTCAAGTCCAAGCGGCTCGGAGCGTGTCTTCACCACATCAATGGTCTGCGGGTGGCAGCGGTCGGAAACGAAGATCGCCGTGCCTTTCGGTTTCCCTGAGAGCGCAAGCGTCACTGCCTCGGCAGCCGCAGTGCCCTCGTCGAGCAATGAGGCATTCGCCACATCCAGCCCAGAGAGATCCGTTACCATCGTTTGGAAATTCAGCAAAGCCTCTAGGCGCCCCTGTGCGATCTCCGCCTGATAGGGCGTGTAAGCGGTGTACCAGCCGGGATTTTCTAGGATATTCCGCAAAATAACTGCCGGAGTGAGAGTCCCGTAGTAGCCCTGACCGATGAAACTCTTAACCACGACGTTTTTCTCCATCCACGCCCGCAGCCACGCGAGAGCTTCATTTTCCGAAAGCGCCTGCGGCAGATCGAGCTCGCCCGACATGCGGATGCCACCCGGAACCGCCTCGGAAATCAGCTCATCCAAGGTGCCGTGCCCGACCCTCCCCAGCATGTCTTGTTGTTCGGTGGAGGTGGGGCCGATGTGGCGAGGGAGGAAGGAGGAAGTAGAGGCCATGGTGCGTGGAAATACATGCTCCATTTCCACGCAGTCTGCAACCCCACATGAGCCTTTTTGACAACTTCCATTGACCCAAGGCAACTTTAGCAGGAAGATGAGATATGTCAGAAATCCAAAATCTCATTGCCGAAGAAGCCGTCTCCAAGCTCCAAGAAATCGTCAAAGGCTCGCGAACCTGCATGTTTGCCACGAAACTAGAACAAGCACCCTTCCATGTGATCCCGATGCGCGTCCAAGAAGCCGATTACGAGGGGAACCTGTGGTTCTTCAGCTCAAAGGACAGCACTCACAACGCCCATGTCCGGGAAGATCCCCGCGTGCAGCTCATTTTCGCAAACTCCCCGGATATGGAGTTTATGACCGTTTTCGGAAACGCCTCGATCTCCACCGACAAGGATAAAATCGACCGTCTCTGGGACGAGATGGTCGGTTCATGGTTCGAGGGTGGGAAGGAAGATCCGAATATCTCATTGATCTGCGTCCAGCCAGCGCTCGCTCACTATTGGGATACAGAGGACGGTAAGATCGTCACAACGGCAAAAATGCTGACAAGAGCCGTTACCGGATCTGACATTGATCCGGGAGTGGAGGGAAGCCTGAACGTTTGAGCGGGTTTCAACTCTGCTTTACGAGCTTCTGCTGAAGGGTGTGGATGATGATGACACCTTCCACCTCGCTGGCGGAGCAAGAGCCATCCGTATAGTCGGCCTCGCGCTTCACCTCGCCGTCAACGATGAGCCTTACCGTGATCTCGTCCACCGTGGTGCAACCTCCGTCCGGCTCCCCTGCGTAAAATTTTAGGAGCTTGTCGAGACCGGTGGCATCCGCCTTTTCAAGAGCCATCTGGCCTGCGGGATTCCTTGCGATCTCGACGAATTCCTTCTTCTCCTCATTCCACTCCATCTGGATGTCGAAAAATCTCACCATGCCTTTGGAAATCACTAAATCAGTGGTGCTGTTATGGAAGCAGCCGCGTGATTCGTAGTGGATTTCAAGCGATTCACCCTCTTTCAGCCCGCTCACGGAAAACGGCTCCGCACCAATGCAGACGCTCCAGCTTGAGATCAGGAAAAGGAGGGGTTTGATCATGGTAATTTGTATCCAGTCCTACGCTCATTCGCCTTCGATGAGTCGGACTGTGCCATCGGCTTTAATTTTTCCAGTCATGTCCATTTGCATCGTCATTCCTGGCTGAGGCTCCATGTCACCTTTCACACTCATTGAGCCATCCATCTTTTTGCTTACGTCATAACGCCCTTCGAGGGAGCGATACGCCAAATAATCCCCAGTAAGGGTGATTGTCATTTCATCCGCGCCTTCTTCGCCCTCGTCCTCACCCTCTGTGCCTTTGATCTCAAAATTCCCAGTGATCTTCGCGCAGCGCACACCCTCATGCTCTTCGATGCTTTCGAACTTCAGTTTAAAAACGCCTTTACCATTCTCGACACCCATAAGGTCTGCGCTTTCCACTTCCCATTCGTCACCGACCTTGCGCGGTTCAGTGCCATACAATTTCGCATCTTCGTCATCGTTCAGGCCATCAGCAATATCATCCAGTTTAGTGACTGTTTCCGGAGTTACCTCGCCTTCCTCAAGATTTGCCACCCAAACACCATCAGCACCCTTCGTAACGATAACCGGAATTCCTACGAGAGGATTAACCTTTGGTGGCATTGGCTGCGCTTGCCCCATCAACGTCATGGTCTGTTTTTCCACCTCGTCGATCACAAGGTAGCGGTAGCTGCCGTTCTCCAATGATTCCACACGGCGCTTCTCCACAGTCTCCATTTCGGTGGTGCCTTCCATCACTTGACCTTGCAGGTTGATTTTCACCAGACCATCAGGCATGGACATCTTGGAATTATACTCCGCTGTCGTTCCTGCTGGAATCGGCTCACCGGCAATAGCGAGAACGTAGGAATCCTCCTCAGCGTAAAGCGGAAGAACAACCGAAGCGGAAAGGACAGAGGCTAGAAATAGATTTTTTCACTATGAAAAGATCCTCCCCAAGACTCATCAGGTCGAGCCAAAACCTCAATATTCTAAATTCTAAAGCTGGCTGTAGGGCATTGAAAAGGTATCACCGTCCTCAATTTTCCCGCTTTGCAGACCTTTGTTGAACCAGCGCATGCGTTGCTCCGAGGTGCCGTGGGTGAAGGAATGGGGAACCACCCGACCTTGCATCTTCTTCTGAATTGCATCATCACCAATGGCGTTCGCGGCTCGCATGGCTTCCTGGATGTCGCCTTGCTCAAGATACCTGCTGTTGTGGTGCGCCCAGACGCCGGAGTAAAAATCCGCCTGCAGCTCCAGCCTGACGGAGTATTCATTGAAATCCGGCTGCCCGCGCCTCGCATTCACCTTGTCCGAAGTTCCGAGGAGCTTCTGTATATGATGTCCTACTTCGTGCGCCACCACGTAGGCTTGCGCGAAATCTCCGGGTGCCTCGAAGGTCTTCGCGAGTTCATCATAGAAACTCAGGTCAATGTAGATCTTCCTGTCGCCCGGACAATAAAATGGCCCCGACTCCGCTTTGCCTGGCCCGCAAGCAGTAGAAGTGGATCCACGATATACCTGCAAGATAGGCTTCTCATACGTCCTACCAATCCGCGCAAATTCCTTGTCCCAAACATCCTCGGTGTCTTTAAGAACTACTCCCACAAATAAATAACGTTCCTCTTCTTCGGGACTGATCTTAGCAGGCGCACTGCTAGTCGGGCTACCTCCCAGGAACATGCTCGGATCGACGATGCCGAGCTTCCAAAGCACCACTCCAGCAACGATCGCGATGAGAATGCCCTTGATGCCGAATTTCCTCCCGATGATGGTAAGAAGGCTCATTCCCATACCTCCACGCCCGCCACCAAGCGAGCCTCCGCCACTGCGGCCTCGTGCATCCTCGACGTTACTGCTGCCCTTTCTGCCTTTCCATTCCATGCCCGTTTCTACCCGGTCAATTCTGCGGACGCAAGCAACGGAATTACTCAAACCACAAGCTCGGCGCCTTTGATCAAACGGCAGAATTCCTTTTTGGAGACATCATGGATCGTCCCCTCCTCAGCATCCGGGCTATCGGTCTCCTTGTATTGGATCGCAAGGCGCTCCCAGATGACGATTCGGAAATATTTCTCGCCCTGTTTCCAGAGCTGGCCTTGTTCGAGTGCGATCACGGTGCCGGTATGGCGGATTTCGCCGTTCTTGTCTCCGCGGAAATGTCCGGAGCGCGCAGCAGATGCGATACGATCACGCAACGCCGCGCTCCTGAAGCGATGACTTCCGCGAGATTTGACGGCTTGATCCCGCCGATGCAAAACGCCGGCAAATACACACCCACTTCTTCCTCCATGCGTGAAACTTCTTCCAAGCCGATGGCCGGGCGCCCCTCTTTGGTTGGCGTCGGATACAAGGGGCCGAAGCCGATGTAATCCGCCCCGTCCGCGAGCGCTTGTTTTGCTTGGGGAAATGAGTGGGTGGAGCGCCCGATGAGCATTTCCTCACCCACGAGTTTCCTTACTTTGATGATGGCTCCGTCGTCTTGGCCGATGTGAACACCGTCTGCGCCAAGCTCCACAGCCATTTCCGGATAGTCGTTCAGTATGAAAGGAATCTTCGCAGCCTTACAAAACGGTTGAATGATTTCACCGGCCTTGCGGATGACTTCAAGCGCAATTCCCTTCGCACGCAGCTGGATCACATCCGCCCCGCCATCGAGCAAAGCCGCCGTCACTCTAGCGACATCGCTTTCCGCGACGTAGCCGAAATCCACGATCCCATAAAGACGGGCGTGAGCGAGCCTGTTTCTGCGTTCAGCTAGGGTCACAGGCCTTTTTCTTCAAGGAAACGCGCCACCCAGCCGATGTCGTATTTCCCCGCAGCGAAGTCCGGATGATCCAGGATTTCCTGCTGGAAGGGGATCGTCGTCTTGATGCCTTTGATCATGAATTCGCCTAGCGCACGCTTCATGCGAGCAATCGCGATCTCACGAGTCGCGCCGGTGACGATGAGCTTGGCGATCATCGAATCGTAGTAAGGTGGCACGGAATAGCCGGAATAAACGTGAGTATCGACACGAACACCTTTGCCGCCCGGTGCATACCAGAGCGAGATCGTGCCGGGGCTCGGCATGAACTTGTTGTAGGGATCCTCCGCATTGATGCGGCACTCGATGGAGTGGCCGCGTGGATTTGCATCAAGCACATGGTTCGAAAGCGTCTCGCCAGCAGCCACACGGATCTGCTCCTTGATCAGCTCGCAGCCCATCACCTCTTCGGTCACGGGATGCTCCACCTGGATGCGGGTGTTCATTTCCATGAAGTAGAAATTCTCGCCCGCCTCATCCACGAGATACTCGATCGTTCCGGCATTGCGGTAATCGATCGCCTTAATTAGCGCCACGGATGCCTCGCCCATGCGCTGGCGCATCTCCTCTGAAATGAGCGGCGAAGGGCATTCCTCGATGATTTTTTGGTTCCTCCGCTGCATCGAGCAATCGCGCTCGCCGAGGTGAATGAAATGTCCGTGAGAATCCGCGATGATCTGGAACTCGATGTGATGCGGATTGAGCACCAATTTCTCAAGATAACAGTCGCCGTTTCCGAAACATGCCACCGCCTCGTTGGAGGCTGCTTGGAAAAGTGATTTGAACTCCTCTTCCTTAAAGCACGGCCTCATCCCGCGCCCACCGCCACCTGCGGTCGCCTTGATCATAACAGGCAGGCCGATCTCCATCGCTTTCGTGTATGCTTCATCAGCGTCGGCCATCAGATCGGAGCCGGGGGTGATCGGAACGCCGTTCGCCACTGCTGTCGCACGCGCTGTCGCCTTGTCGCCCATCGTGCGGATCACCTCTGCAGACGGCCCGATAAATACGATGCCGGATGACTCACAGATGTCTGCGAAACGAGCATTTTCAGAAAGGAACCCGTAACCCGGATGAATCGCATCAGCTCCGGTGATTTCAGCCGCTGCAATGATGCGATCTGGCTTCAGATAGCTGTCCTTGCTCGGCCCCGGCCCAATGCATACCGCCTCATCGGCAAGCTGCACGTGCATGGAGTCAATATCCGCCTCCGAATACACGGCGACGGATTGCACGCCGAGCTCACGACATGCACGGATGATGCGGAGAGCGATCTCCCCTCGGTTTGCGACCAGGACTTTCTTAAACATTTTTCGGGTTTGCCTAGGTTACTTGATGCGGAAAAGCACGTCGCCGTATTGAACCGGATTTCCATCCTCGGCAACCAGAGCGCAGATCGTTCCAGAGCGTTCCGCCTTGATCTCGTTCATCACTTTCATCGCCTCGATGATGCAAAGCGTCTGACCTTCGGAAACGGCTGTCCCGACTTCGACGAAATTCGGAGAGTCTGGTGCAGGCTTGCGATAAAATGTGCCGACCATTGGCGAAGTGATTTCAGCTCCCTCGGCTGCTACGGGTGCCTCAGCAGCCGGGGCGGATGCCTGAGGTGCTGCGATAGGTGCCGGAGCCGGAGCGGCATATCCTCCACCTCCACCACCACTAGGCAGACTGGCTAGCAGATCGCTGATTTCGTCCATGTCCGGACCCTTCTTCAGTTTCAGATGAAAGTCCTTTTTCGAGAGATCGAAATGGGTGAGCCCATGCTCGTTCATCAATTCAACAATGCGCCGGATTTCTTGCAGGTCCACGAGTTTCTTGTTCTTCAAATTTTCTGTGAGTAAACGGAATCACCATGATTTCGTCACTTGCAATAGCGTAGGAATCCCCGGTAAAGCCCGTCAAGCATCATCGCCAAGGAGGCTTGGGCTAGCACTTCTTGCTCTGCCAATCGTTTTGGCTGCAAGAGATCCTGAAATTTTGTCTGTCATTTTAAACATAAGGTCTGTCCTTTGGTGCCATGAACCTAAAACCCGCTGCCTTGGCTACACTCGCGCTCATCCTCGCATTCACGTCCTGTTCAGCAGATTTACCGGGACTGAGTGATCAGCCAGCGTCTGCCAATTTCAAGCCATAACCACTCGAATCTTGTCTTATCACAGACGAAGGCCTAGAGTCCAAAGGAGGCACGATCACCCGATACTATCAAGGGCGGGAACTGAAGATCTGTTGCAAGGCATGCGAGAACGCATTCAAGGCGAACCCAGATGCCTTCATGGCGAAACTCAAATAGATTGCAGTGCGATGACTAGCAACGAATGCGTCAGCTCTGAGGCGATCTATTAGAAGCACACCCACCCGTTCTTCCATGTTTGACCTCCTCGCGGGGAAGTGGAAACTCAGCCCATGCCTCCAACACCCGAAGCCGATCCTCGCTTCAACGATTTCATCCTCCTCCAGGCGCAGAACGCCGGGCTTTTCCTCGGCCAGATCCC
>JANRFH010000019.1:0-5678 GCA_030725745.1 Akkermansiaceae bacterium | reverse complement strand
CGCACCGGCATCCCCTTCGTTTTCAAAGCCTCCTTCGACAAGGCAAACCGCACATCCGTCGGCTCCTTCCGCGGCCCCGGCATCAAAGAAGGCTGCCGCATCCTCGGTGAAATTTCCAAGGAACTCAAAGTCCCCGTCACCACCGACATCCACACCGAAGAGCAGGCAGACATCGCCGCCGAGCACATCGATCTCCTCCAGATCCCCGCCTTTCTCTGCCGCCAGACCGATCTCCTCGAAGCCGCGGCAAAAACCGGACGTGTCGTGAACGTGAAAAAAGGCCAGTTCCTCGCACCGTGGGACTGCGTGAACATCGCCGACAAAATGCGCGCCTTCGGCTGCGAGCGCTTCCTCATCACCGAGCGCGGCACCACCTTCGGCTACAACAACCTCGTCGTCGACATGCGCTCCCTGCACATCCTCAGAAAAGAAGGCATCCCCGTCATTTTCGACGCCACACACTCCGTCCAACGCCCCGGTGGCCTCGGCGGCGCAACCGGCGGTGATGGCGAACTCGCCCCCGTCCTCGCACGCGCCGCAGTCGCCACCGGCCTCGACGGCTTGTTCATGGAAGTCCACTCAGACCCGGCCAACGCCATGTCCGACGGCCCGAACCAGATCCCTCTCGAATTCATCGAAGACCTCCTCATCAAGCTCCTCGCCATCCACCACGCCAGCCACTAACGAAGAGCAACCGCGAATGCACCCAAGGGCATAGAAAACGCAAATAAACGCGAATCATTTTCAAAACTCAAAACCCATGCATCGTTCCATAGAGCTCAATGCCATTCGCGCCCATTCGTGTTCATTAGCGGTTAAAAATTCCTTTCCATAGCCAAAATGAACCTCCGCCAACGCCTGCTGGACTGGATGCGCGGCGGCGACGGCGATTTCGCGGAGACTTCACTCGAAGTCTTCGCCCACCAATTCCAGCAAAATCTCCCCTACCGGAACTATTGCGAAGCACTCGGGAAATCCCCAGAAAACGTAACCACATGGCAGGAAATCCCCGCCGTCCCCACCGACGTTTTTAAAATCCCAGACATCCCCCTCCGCTGCTTTCCATCAGAGGAAATCGCCGGCCATTTCCTCACCTCCGGCACAACTGCCGAGATAAAAGGAAAACACGAATTCCGTTCCCTGGAGCTCTACGAAGCCTCGGCCATGGGCACATGGCGGGAAATGAAACTCCCGCCCCTTGATCAAACTTTCCTCTTCTCCCAGTCGCCCACCACCGCCACCCATTCTTCCCTGATCCGCATGTTCCACATGCTCGCCCCAAACGGCACCTACCTCATCGACAATAACGGCAATTTTACCCTAGAAAAATTCACCCCCACCCAACCCGCCGCCATCCTCGGCACCTCCATCGCCATCCTCAAAGCCTGCGATGAAATGCCAGCCCTCACCCTCCCCGAAGGCTCATGGATTTTCGAAACCGGCGGCAGCAAAGGCCTGAAAAAATCCTTCACCCCCGCCGAAGTCCGCCAGCGACTCTCCGCCCATTTCGGCATCCCGGAATCCCGCATCCTCAACGAATACGGCATGACCGAACTCTTCTCCCAGTTCTACAAATGGGGAGACGAGGAAACCCACAAAGCCCCCCCTTGGACCGCCATCCGCATCCTCGATGTCTTCACCGGCCAACCCGCCGCCCAAGGCACCCCCGGCTACCTCGAAATCATCGACCTCGCCAACCTCGACACCGTCTCCGCCATCCGCACCCAAGACATCGCCATCGCCCACAACGACCGTGAATTCACCCTCCTCGGTCGCGATCCGAACGCCATCGCCCGCGGCTGCTCGCGTGCAATCCAATAAGAAAGGAACCGCGGCTCCTCTCTCCCGCCTCTGCGTTCTCCGTGCCCTCCGAGGTAAAAAACAGCATCACTGCAACTTGCCATACCCGTGCCACCGTGCTACCGTGCTGCACGAAGCCATGAACGTCACTCTCAAACTCCCCGACGATCTCTGCAAAGCCGCCCGCCACCGCGCCATCGACGAGTCGAAATCCCTCTCCGCATGGATGGCGGATCTCGTAAAGCGCGAGCTGGAATCCAACCCCACCTTCCACTCGAAGTCCCAGACATGGATGGAAGCCATGACAGTAGATGGCATGCCGGATTGGTTCTATGAAAAGGATTTTCCGCTCGAAGACCGCAAGGCCGCAAAAGTGCGTGAGTTTAACTTCGAGGACTGATGGAAATCCTCCTCGATACCGTGACCGTATCGGAACTCCGTAAAGCGGAGCGGATGGATATTTCCGTGAAAGCTTGGCAGGCCGCCATCGGGGGCAGGCCGGTGTATCTGAGTGTCATCACGATGAACGAAATCCGTTTCGGTATCGGAAAACTGGAAAATCGCGATCCCGAATTCGCAGAACTACTGAAGCGGTGGTATTCGAGCCTCATCTCGCAATCTGAGCTTTTTCGACTAATTGACGTGAACTTGTCCATTGCCGAGCAAGCCGCTGATTACAGATGCATCCACGGGCTGTCCTATGACGATTCCCTTATTGCCGCCACAGCCGAAATCCACGGACTAGTGGTCGCTACGAGGAATGTTTCTGACTTTGAAAAATCCGGCGTCCGCATCGTAAACCCCTGGGAATACGCGAAATGAAAACCCTCGCCCAACGCATCACCTTCCTCCTCTCCCATCGCGAAACCCTCGAACAGTGGGTCGGCACCTACGATGAAGCATCCCTCCGCAAATGGCTAGATGCCGAGCTCGGCGATTCTCGCCGCCTCGATGAATGGATCGATGGCTCAAAGACCGTCCCGCGCAGCCCCATCCTCCACATCGTCAGCGGAA
Organism: Akkermansiaceae bacterium; assembly: GCA_030725745.1. GTDB lineage: Bacteria > Verrucomicrobiota > Verrucomicrobiia > Verrucomicrobiales > Akkermansiaceae > Luteolibacter. The sequence continues at coordinate 2,864 of JANRFH010000019.1, read as the reverse complement.
ACACTCCGCACGCCGCTTTCCAATCCGTTTTCCGCACCATCCTCCTCGGCGCGGATTCATGGGTGAAAATCCCCTCCGCCGGCCTACCCGATTTCGAAACCTGGGCATCCGCCATCCCGTCCCTCCAGATCCGCCGCGATCTCCCTGACGATTGGAAAAGCCCGGAAACCGCCGTCATCTATGGCGGAGCCGACACACTCACCTTCTTCCGCGATTGGCTCACCCCCGGCACACGCATCATTGAGCACGGCCCCAAGCTCAGTGCCGCTTTCATTTTCGAAAACACCGCCGGCCTCGCCACCCGCCTCGCTTCCGACATCATGCGCTACAACCAGCGCGGCTGCCTCTCTGTCCAAGCCATTTATTACAGCGGCGACATCGAATCCTTCGCCCAAGACCTCGCCGCCGCCCTCGCCGCCCACCCCAACGAACCACCCACCCTCTCCGAAGCCGGAGCCGTCCGCAACGAACGCGAAACCCTCCGCTTCCGCATCGCCAATGGCTCCACCGACTCTCTCTTTGAAAGCGAAAACTCCACCGCTTGGACGATCCACATCGACCGCACGGATGCCTCCCTCCGCCCCGGTCCCGGCAGCGGTTTCGTCCGCCTCATCCCCATGCCTCAGGAAATTTCACCCGAAGCCCTCGGCGCAGAAACGGCCTTTCTCTCCACCGCCGTCGTCGAGCCCGTTTCCCATGCCGACAGCCTCGAAAAAATCTCCCCACCCCGCATCTGTGCCGCCGGCCAAGCGCAGGAACCCGGGATCTTCTGGCACCCCGACGGAGAAATGCCCCTCGCCGCACTTGTGCGTTGGCGCGATCTCGGCTGAACTCCGCACCATGTCTGAACTCGCCATCGAAACCACCGGCACCGTCCTCGAACGCAAAGGCGAGATCCTCTACAGCGTCGCGCTGATGAACGGCAAGGTCATCCTCGCCCACCTCTCAAAAACCCTCACCGACGCCAAGGCCGAATTCGCCGACGGTGCGGAAGTTTTCTTGGAAATGACCCCCTACGATTTCGACCAGGGGCGCATTGTCGCGGCGCACGAATCAGGAGTTTAAAATCTCCCGTTGCGCAACACGCAATTGCTCCTACCCTTCACCATGTCAATCAATTGCCATGGGGGGAAATGCCGAGTCACACGCTGGATGCGTATTGCTCTGATACTCGCCGGAGTGTATCATATCCTCTTCGCCATTTGGGCGAATTGCTGGCCATTCCACTGCTTCGATTGCATAGGGATGGAGCGACCGAATCATCCCATGCTATGGCGCACCCTCGGCCTTATCTCGGGCTTTTTGGGCTTCGCTTTCCTCATCGCCGCTACTGATCCGCTTAGGCATTGGCCCATTGTCCTCTTCGGTTTTATCAAATTCATCGCAACCACGATCATCGTATCCTTCACCGTCTGGAACTCCACACTCCCCGCAGCATCACTTCTCTTCCTGCCGTTAGATGATCTGATCTGGATCCCACCCTTCGCCCTCATCCTCTGGGCAACGATCCGCGCAAACACCGGCATACCTCCTACCCGCTCTGCACCCTACTCCGTCTCTGAAGCAGCGAAAACTTATCAGCTTTCCTCCGGCGAGACACTCCTTGAAGCTTCCGAAAAACGCCCACTCGTCCTCGTTTTTCTCCGCCACTTCGGCTGCACCTTCACCCGCCAAATCCTGCGCGGACTCCAGGATCTAGAACAACAGGCGAAGCAACACGACGCCGATCTCATCCTCGTGCACATGCTCCAATCAGGGAAAGAAATCGATTACCTCGGCGATCACTCCACCGTCGCTCGCATCGCCGATCCTCGCTGCGAACTCTACCGCGCCTTCGGCCTCGGAAAAGGCGGCTTCCTCGAACTCTTCGGCCCGCATGTCTGGTGGCGAGGACTGATCTCCGTTTTCAAAGGCTGTGGCGTCGGCCACCTCGCCGGAGACGGCCTCCAGATGCCAGGTGCATTCGTATTCTGGCGCGGCGCAATCGTTTCCTCCCAACCCGCAAAAACCGCCGCAGACCTCCCCGATCTTTCCGGGCTTTTCAACGAAACTTCCCATATCCAAACGGACAGAAGCAGCGAAGCCCCTTCACAAACTGGTGCCCGCGCCTAATAACAGCTCTTGCTTGGAGTTTAGAATTTAAAGTTTAGGGTTTTCCCCATGGTTCCTCTCAAAGGCAAAACCTTCCTCGTCACCGGCGCCTCCAGCGGCATCGGCAAAGCCCTCTGCGATCAACTCCTCGCCCACGATGCAAATGTCCTCGGCGTCACCCGCCGCCCTGGAGCACTGCACCCCGATGTTTCACCCATCACAGCCGATCTCACCCAGCGCGAGGACATCTCCGCCATCTTCCACAAGCTAGGGAAAATCGATGGCCTCGTGAATTGCGCCGGCATGGCCTACCTCTCCCGCGTCATCGACGGAAATCCCGCCGACTGGGAGGAAATGTGGCGCGTCAACGTCCTCGCCCTCGCCCTCTGCTGTCAGGGAGCCATCCGCCATTTTCCCAAAACCGGAGGACGCATCGTCAACGTCTCCTCCATGTCCGGCCACCGCGTTCCACCCTCCGGCGGCTTCTACGCGCCCACGAAGTTTGCCGTCCGCGCCATCACCGACTCCCTCCGCTCAGAGCTAAAAGCCATCCAGTCCCCCATCCAGGTTGCCTGCGTCTCACCCGGCTTCGTGGATACCCCCTTGTTAGACACCTACTTCCTCGGCCGCGAAGACACCCTCTCAAAAACACGCGCCGGCATGAAAATGCTCCAGCCCCAGGACGTCGCCCACTGCATCATGTCCATCCTCACCGCCCCACCCCACGTAGAGATCGGCGACATCCTCCTCCGCTCCTCGGATCAGATGGCGTA
>JANRFH010000018.1:19348-34650 GCA_030725745.1 Akkermansiaceae bacterium | reverse complement strand
TCGGTAACATCGGCTCTGGCAAAAACACCTCCAGTGCCATCGCCACCTGCGAGTCTCTCTTCGATGAAGCCCGCGTCATCGCCGTTTCCAAACGTTGCAGAGCCCGCGTGATGGTGAAAGCAGACGCTGCCACAGACGATGACTACCTCCAGCGTGTCGTCGTAATCCACCAAGAAATCGATGCCGATGGAAATCCTGTGGGCACGTTCGATGAAAATGATAACCCCAATGGTGTCAGCTGGGTGCTTTCCAGCCGCGGCTACATCATGCCCAAGGGCGTTTACTTCAGCGAGGATTTGTCGTTAGACGAGGACGGAGATAGTCCAAAAACATTCACCCTCTCCGACAGCAAAGCCGATTTCAACGGAAATTACTTCTTCTACGAATTCAACGCTGAGGGTATTTGCACTAATCCGGGCGCGAGTTTCGTCATTGGTGCAGGAAGACGCAGCATAGGGCAGGAACCGAAAACCACAAAAGAACGCGACTTCAAAGGTTTCGTGATCTGGAGGAACGGTCGCACCTCCTCCTACAGAAGTCCCGGTCAGATCACCGGCGTGGATTCCCTCTCCACCAACTCCGAATTCTGAGAATATGAGAAAAATCCAACACACTCTCCGCACCCGCGCATCTAGGCAACTCCGCGCGGGCTTCACTCTCATGGAAACCGTCATCGCCATCGGCGTGCTGGCGGTTCTCCTTACCGGTTTCCTCGCTGTCTTCACCCCGGCAGTCCAGGGCATACGCCGCTCCATCGATGCACAGCAGGCAGACCGCCTCGCAAGCACCCTTGAGCAAGAGCTGGTAACGCTTCGCAGCGGAGAAGAAGAGCTTCCCAATATCACCACAGGCTTCGACAAAGCATTCGATTGGATCATAAACGGAGACGACCCCAGCCAAGCCATCCTCGTTTACCAATACCGCGGAAGCACATCCAGCATGCGCGATGATGGCACTCCCGAACCCCAGGTCGCCATCGATGGACAACCCGGCGACACCTACACCGTCCAGACCATGGCTAGGCGCCTAGACGATCCTCTCTTTTATGATGACAATGATGGCGACATCAAGGCCATCGAAGGCCGTATATTTTTCGTGAAACCCGAACAACTCGTCTTCACTGGAGGCCAACTGACAACCGATGGCGCAGGCAAGCTCCAGTTTCTCGACTCCGGCGGAAGTTTGGTAGAAGTTACAGCATCGGATGATTATTTGGATGCAGTCATCGCCTTTTCAGCAGAGTTCCACAGCGTCCCCAGCAAGAGCCGCGCCTACCTGCAGGGCTCTAGCTTCGAAACCCTGTTTCAAAACGCTAAGAACCCCGTCTTCACCCGGAATCTAGCAGTCCGCCGCTAAAGCACGAAAAACCAACCTTATGAAAACCCCTTCACCTAAAGCACGGCGCGGATTCACCTTGATCGAGCTATTGGTCGCCATGGCCATCACCACTCTCATCGTCACCGTCCTCGTTTCCATCACCTCACTTGCTCTAGATACTTGGAACCGTAGCCGCTCTGAGATCCGCGCATCACGCCAAGCAAAAGCCATGGTGGACTCCATGGCCAGCGACTTCGAATCGATGGTCTCACGCCGGGGCAACAACTTCGAATGGCTCTTCGCTCGCTCCCCCGGCGCCCCCGGTGCCCCCGGCCCTATAGAAGGCCCGAACGGAAACGATTCTCCGAATGCCGCTGAACTAGCCTTCTTTTCCGCAGCCACGGATCGCTATAACGGCAACATCGGGGGAACCGATAATAATGGCGACGTCTCCGGCATCGCCTACAAATTGACATACCAAGATACGATCGAAGATAATAATAGTAGCAATGTCAAAACCTTTGCTCTGTATCGCAAAATCATCAACCCCAACATTGCATTCAATGACATGCTCGGGACGACATATGACTCCTCCGCCGCCTCCGGCGACCCATCCGACGATCTTTTTCAAGCAGCCGAAGATGCCGAATCCGACGACGAGATCACCGGAAACGAAATCGAAACACGCGCAAACTACATTTGCGAAAATATCTATCAGTTCACACTTATCTTCCATGTCGCAGTCACCAAAACCGATGGCACACCCGGCACTGTCCAAGTGCGCCTAGCAGATGGGAGTTCGACCACGGACTCCACAGAAATCTTCAAAGTTCACGGCTCTGGAATCTACCTTGATAGCGGTGTCGTTGGCCCAGGAAGTCCTGGAATCACCAACGCTCAGATCAAGGCAGGGAAACTCTCCGCAGTTGAAGTCTCGATCACCGTCCTCACCGATTTCGGCATCGAGCAAATGCGCAAAAGAACCTTTAATGCTGATCAATTGAACGAGTTCGTCGGAAAGAACTCCTATCAGTATTCCAAGCTGATTCCCGTCCCCGGCTCCTGAACCGTTTCCTATGGATGATCACCCGAACGATCCTCTTCACGGATACACCCTGGAAATCATCATCACCCGCCTCGTCGAGGAATATGGATGGGATGAACTTGCTGATCGGATACGCATCCGCTGCTTCGCCAACGATCCTTCAGTAAAATCCACCCTCAAGTTCCTTCGAAAGACCCCGTGGGCGAGGAACAAAGTCGAGAAACTCTTCATCGAGCTGCTCGATCAGCCCTGAATACGCGGAGAAGGCAGGGACTTTTATCCCCCTAAAAGTCCATATCTGACGGCTCGATATATCCCACGTCCGCTTCCCGTGGATAAAGCTGCGAGATATGGACGGCAAGGATTGCCGTCCCTGCCTCTTCCACGAAAACAGCTTTAAATCCTTCCCGTTCAGCACAGCACTAATACGGAGTGCCGCTGTCTATAACTCCGCCCTCTCCATAGAAAAAGCTCTTCCCCCTCAGCCGACATAAGGGCAGTTTCAAGCCATGAACTCACCTGCCCTCGCCATCATCGGCGGCTCCGGCCTCTACGAAATCGACACCCTCGAAGTCATCGCCCGCCACCGCATCGAAACCCCCTTCGGCGATCCGTCGGATGAAATCATTGAAGGCAAGCTGGCCGGCCGCACCGTCTTTTTTCTCCCCCGCCATGGCCTCGGGCACCGCCTTCTCGCACACGAGATCAACCACCGCGCAAACATCTGGTCACTCCGCTCTCTTAATGTCCGTTACGTCGTCTCCGTCACCGCTGTCGGTTCCCTGCGAGAAGAAATGCCTCCCCGCGATGTCGTCGTCCCAGACCAACTCATTGATCGCACAGGCCGCGCCCACGAGCACACCTTTTTCGGAAACGGCATAGCCGCCCACGTCGGATTTGCAGATCCATACTCAGCCGATATGCGCAAGCTTCTCCTAGCCGCCGCCGCCAAGCACACCGAAAAACTCCACGACGGCGGCACCTACGTCTCCATGAACGGGCCAGCTTTCTCGACTCGCGCCGAGTCCCACATGCACCGAGCCATGGGAGCACACCTCATAGGAATGACCAACGCCCCCGAAGCACGCCTCTGCCGCGAAGCTGAGATCGCCCTAGCTACCCTCTGCCTTGTCACCGACTACGATTGCTGGAAAGACGATGAAGCCGCCGTCGATGTTGCATCCGTGATCGCCAATCTCCACGCAAACTCAGCTCTCGCAAAAGAGATTGTGAAAACCCTCATCCCAAGCATCCCTACTGAAGCTAATTTCCCCGAGCACCATGCACTCGCCACCGCCGTCCTCACTCCAAGGGAAAATTGGCCTACCGAAACTATAAAGCGTCTCGCCCCCATCCTCGATTGATGGTTTTGTGGAATAGGAAATCGTCAGTCCAACTCACACCAACCCATGAAAACACTGCTCCTCCTCCTCATTTCGGCCACCTCACTCCTAGCCTTCGACCACTCGCACGCCAAGTTCACCGAAGTCCTCAAAGCGAACGTGAAAGGCGATAACATCAACTATGCCGCCATCCACAAGGCTCCCGACAAGCTAGGCTCCTACCTCGTGGATCTCGCCGCTGTTGGCAAATCGGAATACGGCAAATGGTCGGACGATCAAAAAATGGCGTATCTCATCAACCTCTACAACGCCGCTACCCTCAAGCTCATCATCGATGAATATCCCGTCAAAAGCATCCGCGATATCGACTCCCCGTGGAAACAGAACCGCGTGAAGCTTTTCGGAAAATACACCAGCCTCGACCACATCGAGCACGAGATGCTGCGCAAGGACTTCTCCGACCCACGCATCCACTTCGGCGTCAACTGCGCATCTGTCGGTTGCCCTTCCCTTCGAGCCGAGGCATTCCAAGCCGATAAGCTCAGCGCCCAACTCGACGAGCAAGCTCGCAACTTCCTCAGTAGTTCGTCCAAAAATCGGGTGGATAGCAAAAACGGCATACTCTATCTCTCCTCGATTTTCGATTGGTTCAAAGGCGACTTCGTAAAGAAATCCGGTTCAGTCGAAAAATTCATTGCACCCTACCTCTCCGGTGGTGATCGCAAAGCTGTCGAAGGCGGCAATCTAAAGGTGAAATACACCGAATACGATTGGAGCCTCAACAAGAGCTGATTTACTTTCAGCTCTCGGCGTTTCAGTGTTCCGGCACAGCCGAATGACTTTAATCGTGATGACACGCCTCCCGCGCGAAGGGAGGAACAAAACCCGCCTCATCCCTGCCCTGGGCTCGGCGGGAGCTATGCATTTCCACGACCAGCTCGCCCGCCATGCCATCGGTCGCGCATCTTCCTTCTGCATGGCGGAAAAAAAACGCCAGCTGCGCGTTTGCATCGAGGGTGGCACACCCATCGAATGCAAATCTTGGCTCGGCGATGAATCCCTCGACTGCCGCGAACAAGCACCCGGTGATCTCGGCATACGCATGGAAACAGCCGCCCGCGAAGCATTCGAAGAAGGTGCGGAAAAAGTCATCATCATCGGCACCGACTGCCCGTCCATCGATGAAGTAGCGCTCGCCGCAGCAGAACAAGCGCTTGATTCAAATGACCTCGTCTACATCCCCGCCCTCGATGGCGGATACGTCCTCATCGGCATGTCAAAACTGGTTCCCAAAGTATTCCGGGACATTCCTTGGGGAGGCGATGAAGTCCTCGAAAAATCCCTCGCAGCAGCATCATCAATAGGAGCGAAAGTTCAGCTTCTCTCACCCCTTCCCGATGTAGATCTCCCAGAGGATCTCCCAGCTGCAAAAGAGGCGCTAAAACAAGGCTCCACGGTCTCAGTTATCATCCCCACCTATCGCGAGGAAACCGGTATTGTAGCCCTTCTGAAAAACGTCGCGAAATCCTCCCCGCACGAAATCATCGTCTCCGATGGCAACAGCCCCGACAGCACAGTCTCCCTCGCCACAGCAGCCGGTGCCACTGTCATCACCTCCGCAAAAGGCCGCGCCGCGCAGATGAACGCTGGAGCCTGTGCAGCCACAGGAGAGTTCCTCCTTTTCCTCCACGCAGACACCATTCCTCCCGCAGATTTCCCAGAAATCATCGCCCGCACCCTCCGCAAACCCAACACCCCCGGAGGAGCATTCTCCTTCAGGTTGTCAGGAGATTTCAGTGCCTCAGCCCTCATCGAAGGCCTCGTCTCTCTCCGCTGCAAATTCGCCCAAAAGCCCTATGGAGACCAAGGCATCTTCATCCGTCGCAGCCTATTTCAAGCCTTGGGAGGCTTCCCGGAAATTCCAGTCATGGAAGACCTAGATCTCATCCGCAAACTCTCCAAGCACGGAACCATCTGCATCGCCAAGGAGCCTGCATTAACTTCCCCGCGTCGCTGGGAGCAGGGAGGCCTCGTTCGCACCTTCCTACGTCACCAAATCATGCTAGCTGCACACTCCCTGCATCTACCAGCAAGCTGGATCGCAAAGATGCGTCATTAAATGCGCTTACTCTTGCTCCGGAGCCCTTTCCTCTAGCCTGATCGAAATCACTTCATCCTGCACTTCCACCGCGTTTTTCGTAGCTTCTTCGAATTCCGTATCCATGTCGAAGACCTTGCCGTCCTTGCTCACAAATTTCTGAGAGCACTCCACAAAAAGCACCATCGTAAATTCCTGCGCGCCTTTGGGTTTCACCATCACTTCATAAGGAGCAATACGTAATGCGCTGAGTTCCTCGAAGTGGTTTCCTAGCCTCACAGCCGTCGCCACCGGATCGAGTTCCAAGGTCGAGGTCACATATTCATGCAGCACCTTGTTTTTTTTCAAAACAGCCAGCACCTCATCAGACGGAAGCGAACCCCCTGCAAAACATCTTCCTACAAGGCTAAAAAACATCAACAGAGCGAATACTTTCTTCATGCCACTACGCTTATAATCAAAGGTATTCCGCGTCAATCCGCCCTCTCCATGTTTTTCTTCGTGACCCCCTCCCACTAGCCCCCTAGAAACCCTGCATAGCAATGGCAGGCAAGCTCACTTATCAGCAAGCAGGAGTGGATACGCGGAAAGCCGCGGCACTCGTCGGAGACATCAAAGGGCACGTAAAACGCACCCAGCAGAACCGCAAGCTTCTCGGAGCCTTCGGGCTTTTTGCGGCCTGTTACGATCTCAGCGATTACGATCAACCCGTCATGGTCACCGGATGTGATGGTGTCGGCACTAAACTCGAGCTTCTGCTCGAATACGACCTTCTTGAAACCGCCGGAAAGGATCTCGTCGCCATGTCCGTGAACGACATCCTCACCACCGGTGGCGATCCCCTTCTCTTCCTCGACTACATCGGCATCGCCGCCCTCGATGAAGATAAGATTACTAGAGTCATCGGCGGCATGGCTGACTACCTTGAGGACTGCAACTGCATCCTCGCCGGTGGCGAAACCGCCGAAATGCCCGGCATCGTCCCTGTAGACGTCCTCGAACTCTCCGGCTTCTGCATCGGCTGCGCGGAAAAACCCGATCTCATCGATCCCACCACCATCGCCCTCGGCGACGTGCTCATCGGCTACGCCTCGGACAGCATCCACGCCAACGGCTGGTCACTCGTCCGCCGAGTCCTCAAGGAGATGGCACCCGGCACCGTCACAGATGAAGAAATGGCCGCCTGGCTCCAGCCGACACGCCTTTATCATGATGTCGTCGCCGACCTCAAATCCTCCGGCATCAAGCCAAAGGCTATGTCCCACATCACTGGCGGCGGCCTCCCGGAAAACCTCGAACGCCTATTCGTCGGCATGGGAGCCGATCTCGAAATACCCCAGTGGAACCTGCCCGGCATCGAGAAACTCCTCGAACACGTCGATGCAGAAGATCGCTTCCACACCTTCAACATGGGCATCGGCTGGGTCGCCATCGTCGCACCAAGTGATGTAGACAAAGCCCTCTCAGCTGGCAACGGCGGCCACATCCTCGGCACCATGACTGCACAAGAAGGCGTCCGGGTAAAAGTCTCTTCTTAGCAGCAACAGTCTTCCTTCGAGTTTGAAGTTTAAAATTTAAAGTTTAAAGTTTTTGAGCGATTTCATCTCACACGAATGCGGCATCGCAGCCGTCCGCCTCCGCAAGCCACTCGCGTATTATTACGATCGCTACGGCACCTGCCTCTGGGGCATGAACAAGCTGTTTCTCCTCATGGAAAAGCAGCACAACCGCGGCCAAGACGGCACCGGCATCGGCTGCGTGAAGCTCGATATGCCCATCGGCCAGCCCTATGTCCAGCGCCGCCGTGGCATCGAATCCGACGCCCTCGCGCAGATTTTCCGCAAGGAGGTGAAGTCCTATTTCAAAATGCACCGCAAGGGCAAGCTGGATAAGAATGATCCGGACAGCGTTAAGACGAATTTCGACTTCGGTGGAGAAATCCTCATGGGACACCTTCGCTACGGCACCAGTGGTGACTTCGACGAAGGCTCCTGCCACCCCTACCTCCGCCGCAGCAACTGGCCGACCCGTACCCTCATGGTCATGGGGAATTTCAATATGACCAACACGGGTGAGCTCAACAACGCCCTGATCCAGCGCGGTCAGCACCCAGTATTCGGCACCGACACTCAGACCGTCCTTGAGGAAATCGGCTACCACCTCGACGAGGCGCACACGAACATCTACCACGACCTTCGCGACAAAGGCGTGCCCGGCACTGAAACCCCGGATCACATTTCTTCTGCTCTCAATATCACCGAGATCATCGGCCGCTCCGCCGAGCCGTGGGACGGCGGCTACGCGATATGCGGTGCCGTCGGCAATGGCGACATGTTCGTCATGCGTGATCCGCGCGGCATCCGCCCTTGCCACATGCTCATCACCGAGGATGTCGTCGCTTTCGCCTCCGAGCGTGTGCCCTTGATGACCGTTTTCGAGGCCGATGCCTCACAGGTGAAAGCTGTCGATCCCGGCTCTGTCATCGTCATCAAGGCGGATGGAACGATCACAGACAGCCAGTTCCACACCCCACAGAAATTCACCCCATGCTCCTTCGAGAAAATCTACTTCTCACGTGGCAATGACCCTCAGATCTATCGTGAGCGCAAGGCCATGGGCTCCGCCCTCGTCGATCAGGTCATGGAATCCATCGGGCAGACTTTCAATAAAACCGTCTTCTCTTTCATCCCGAATACTGCCGAGACTGCCTACCACGGCATGATGGATGGCCTCCGCCTCTATCGTCGCCAGCAAGTCCGTATGGAAATCCTCGAAGGTGCCGAAAACGGCACTCTCACACCAGATAAAGTCGATGAACTCATCCTCCGCAACTGGCCTCGCGGCGAAAAGATCGCCCACAAGGACATCAAAATGCGCACCTTCATTTCTCAGGAAAAAGGCCGCGACCAGCTCGTCTCCCACGTTTACGACATCACCTACGGCGCAGTGAACCCCGGCGACAATCTCGTCGTCCTCGATGACTCCATCGTTCGTGGCACGACTCTCAAGAAATCCATTTTAAAAATCCTCGCCCGCACCAAGCCCTCGAAAATCGTCATCTGCTCCACCGCACCACAGATCCGCTACCCGGATTGCTACGGCATCGACATGTCGGAACTTGGCAAATTCATCGCCTTCAACGCCGCCGTGAACCTCCATCGCCGCGCCGGTCGCCAACATCTTCTCGATAGCATCTACGAACTCTGCAAAGAAGAGCTGAAAAAACCTGCTGCCGATCGCCTAAACCGCGTTCAAGGTATCTACGAAGCCTTTAGCCCAGAGGAAATTTCCGCCGAAATCAGTCGCATGGTTTATCCTGAAGACATCGATTGGCATGGCGAAGTCGAGGTCATTTACCAAACCATCGAGAACCTCCACGCCTCGATCAAGGGGCCTTGTGGCGATTGGTATTTCACCGGAAATTACCCCACTCCCGGTGGCTACGCCATGGTTAACAAGGCCTATATCCGTTGGCACGAGGGTGTCGGCGGGCGCAGCTACGACCTCCTCTGATCCCCGTCCGCAAGCAACAGAAAGCCTCCGCTTTCAGTTTCCCCGCTTGCAATCCTTACAATCAGGCTGAAAACTACCCACAAGCCTCGCGATATTGCCCGTCGATTTTTACCATTTTTCTTCATCATGACCCGCTACCTTGCAGCACTAGCTCTTTCTGTTCTGACCATTCAACCCGCATTCTCGGAACCCGTTGAGGTCAACGGGATCGCTGCGAAGGTGAATGGCCGCATCATCACCAAAAACGAAGTCTCGTTCATGCTCGCACCGAGATATGCACAACTTGCCACACAGTTTCCGCGCCGCGGGCCGGAGTTCGAGCGTCAGTTCAATGAATCCCGCGAAAAGATCATGCAGGAACTCGTGGATCGCCAAATCATACTATCTGAGTTCGAACAAAAAGGTGCTGCGATCAAGGACAACATTATCGACGAAGAAGTAGATCGTCAGATCCGTGAACTCTACAACGGCAACGAAGCAAAATTCCGCGAGGAGCTAAAAAAATCGCGCCTCACCATGGATCGCTACCGCGAGATCACCCGTGAAAAAATGGTTGTAGAATTCATGCGCGCCCAGCAATTCGCAGATGCTCCTCCGCCACTGCCGAACGAGATTCAAAACGAATACAACAAGATCAAAACCGAGCTCCGCGATCAGAGCAAAGATAAGATCACCTTCCAAAAAATCTTCATCCCATCGGCAGATCCAGAAAACCCTTTGGCTACTCCCGAAACACAGCTTGCACTTGCCGAAGGCATCGCCAAGGAAATCGAAGGAGGTAAGGATTTCGCTGAACTAGCCAAGACTTACTCCAAGGACGCCTTCGCTGCCGAAGGCGGACTCCAAGAGGACGTCCCCCGCACTGATTTCGCCGCTGAATTTGCAGCGATTATTTTCGAGGCTCCGGAAAATAAAGTCGTCGGCCCACTGCTAGACCCTCGCGGTTTCACCATCGTCAAGGTCACTGGCAAAAACCTCGGCCCCTCGCCTACACTCGGAGAGGTTCGCCCTATGATCGAACAAAGGGTTCAGCGCACCAAGACTTCCGCCCAATACGAACGGTGGATCGAAGGCAAACGCAAGCGTGCCATGATCGAGATCAACGACTGAACCATCTTCCGTAAATATCTCAGATACAAAACCCGTGGAAGAGCGATACCAAATCAAAGGAAAAATTGGCCAAGGCGGCCTTGGCGCAGTTTACCGTGCCTTCGACATCCGCATGAACCGTGAGGTCGCCATCAAACGCATCATCACGGATCTCGAAGACAAATCCATTTCCGAAGAGGCCACCCGCCAACTCGTCAAGGAAGCAGGATCCCTCGCCTCACTCCAGCACCCAAACATCGTCACAATCTATGACGTTGGCAGCGACGAAGACGGCCCCTTCGTCGTCATGGAGCTACTCACAGGAGACACCCTTGAAAAGATCATCTCAGATGGCTCTTTTACGTGGGTCGACTTTCGCGAGCTTGCCATGCAGACCATGGAGGCGCTCATCGCCGCCCAAGAGCTCAACCTAGTCCACCGCGACCTCAAGCCGGGAAACATCATGGTCAACTGGCTGCCCTCCGGGAAATTCCAGGTGAAAATCGTAGACTTCGGCCTCGCAAAACTCACCGCAAAGCCATCCCTGCAAACCATTGACCAATCGGACGGTGTATTTGGCTCCATCTACTTCATGGCTCCAGAACAGTTCGAGCGCGTTCCGCTCGATCTCAAGGTGGATCTCTACGCCATCGGCTGTGTTTTCTACTACGCCCTCACCGGCACCTACCCTTTCGATGGAGAACATGCAGCAGAAGTCATGGCGTCCCACCTCCAGCATCATGTCTCGCCACTACAGGAAGTCCGCGAGGGCATCCCGATCTGGGTCTGCGACTGGATCATGTGGCATCTCAATCGCCAGCCTTCGGACAGACCAGAGTCTGCCCGACAATCGCTACAGGTGTTCGTAGAAAACGACACCGCGCACAAAGACCCTCCAATGAGCACAGGAATCCCCTCTACCCCATCCGAATCCGAGCCTCCAAAACGCCCGAAACTGCTCATCCCAGGCTCAGCACCGGCTCCAGAAGTTGTGCCTGATCCTACACCTACCCAGCGTGTCAAAACAGCTTCGATACCTAAGCCTCTAGAGCCACCTAGAGGATCGAAACCTAGCATTCACACCGGTTCACAGGTCATACAGAGCGCACCTGAACCTCCTGCCGCAGCAGAACCAGAAGTCGCGCCAACGCCTGTCGAGACCATCCCTGTAGTGGAACAAGCTCCAGTAGAGCCCGAAGAAAAACCAGCTCCCGTTTTATCGCGCGCGACCAGCACTCCTGCAGCAAATGCTCCAGTGCTCAAAAAAGCGACTCTTACAACTCCGGCCACAGAGCAAACTGCAATCACGAATGAAACTGTAGAAGCAGCACCCGAAACACCTGCAGCCGCAGAGCCTGATACCCCGCCAATCGAAACACCTCCAATACCCGTTATCGTGCCAGCCACTTCGGATGCCAAGTCGATTCCTATCCTTTCCCGCGCATCCACCAAACCTGCGGCATCTGCTCCCATTCTTAAAAAGGCCTCTGGTTCTCCCACCGCACCCGCAGCAAAACCTATTTCTCCTGCACCTGCTACCGGTCAGGTCGTAGCCATTCCGGGAAAAGTAGTCGCGCCCATCGGCGCTGCCCCCCCTATCAAAACGGCTCAGGTAGAAGAATCCACCCCTACTCCTGCTGCTATCGCACCTCCCAAAAAAGGCATTTCACCCGCCGCGAAGATGACTATCGCTGCCATGATCGGCATCTTGACGCTCGGCCTAGCCGTCGCGCTTTTAAAAAAAAGTGAAGCGAACGCTGAAGCCAAAATCTATAACAACATCATCAATCAGGTGCCGGCAAAGCAGCCCATCCCTATAAAGTCGCGAGAGCTAGAAATCCTCCTCACAAACGCCGCAGCGGTCGGCTCCACCGAAGATCGCACGGCAGTCTACATGGCACTAGTTCTAGCTGAGACTTCAGACGGCACCGACATCGACAAACGCATCGCCGAGTTCGCCACCACGAAAAGTCTCGTTCCCAATATCAGGGTCATCCTTCTCGGAAATGTCCTAAGACAGCGGAAGAGTCCGGAAATCGTCGATACTCTTATCAGTTTCGCGAAGAGCACTGATGAGCCCGAATCTGCGGTCGCAGCCATTGAAGGAGTTCGTGAAACTGCTGCTGACAAGCATTTGACGGACATTCTCAGTTTCATTTCATCTGAGGATTCCAAGATGCGCGCAGCCGCCGAGGAAAACGCCGTGAAAATCATCGCAAGATCCTCAGCGAAGGATTCTCTGGGTTCGCAGCTTGCTGACGCCTATGGCTCAGCCTCCGAAGACGCTATGCGCCACGCGATGCTTCGTCTCCTCGGACGCATCGGCGGAGACAAGGCCATGGCGCTCGCCAAGGAAAACCTCGCAAGTGCTGACAAAAAAGATCAGATCGCCGCCATCGTCGCCCTCGAAAACTGGTCAACACCAGCGGGCTTCAATGCATTGGTTGAGTTCATCCCCACCACGGCTGAGCTCGATATCCGTGCCCGCGCCTTCTCCTCCGCCTACCAATACGCTCTTGAAGATCCGAAGAATGCGGAGAAAAACTGGACGCTCCTCGAAACTGAAGCGAAGACACAGGACGAGCAGATTAAAGTCATTCGTGGCGTCGCCAACGTAAAGCCCGCCCCGTGGGCTTTCGCGCTGCTCGAGAAAATCGCAAAAAATTCTGATGATGAAAAGGCTGTCGATTTCGCCACACGTGCCATCGACCGCCTCAAGGACATCCAGCGAGTTAAAGGAGACGGCAAGAAAGAGGAAGAGGAATAGCCGGGTGGGGCTTGTCTTTCCCCCGCTGCCTGCCGTAAACACCCGCCAACCTTTTTCCCTAAGTGTCTCCCGAACAACAACTCTCCCAACTCACCGCCGGAACAGCCAAAGTCCTTTCCGAAAAGGAACTACTGGAAAAGCTCAAGCTAGGCCGCCCGCTGCGCATCAAGCTCGGCGTCGATCCCACCGCCCCAGACATCCACTTTGGACACACGGTTGCGTTGGAGAAACTCCGCCAATTCCAGTTACTCGGCCATCAAGCAGTCCTGCTCATCGGTGATTTCACCGCTACCATCGGCGATCCCTCAGGCCGCTCTGCCACCCGCCCTCCGCTCACCCGCGATGAGGTTTTGGAAAACGCCGCCACCTACACGGAACAGGCATTCAAGATCCTTGACCGGGAAAAGACTGAGGTCGTTTACAACGGGGATTGGTTCCGCAAAATGAGTTACGAGGAAATCCTCCGGCTCAACGCACGCGTCACTCTCCAGCAAATGCTCCAGCGCGAGGACTTCCGTAATCGCCTCGATTCCGGCCAAGAAGTCCGCCTCCACGAACTCCAATACCCAGTCATGCAGGGCTGGGACTCCGTCGAGATTCGCGCCGATGTCGAACTCGGCGGCACCGACCAACTCTTCAATATCCTTGTCGGCCGCGACATGCAGAAAGACGAAGGCCAGCCGCAGCAGGTCGTCATGGTCATGCCCCTTCTGGAAGGCCTCGATGGCGTAAAAAAAATGTCCAAATCCTACGGCAACTACATCGGCGTCTCCGATGCGCCACAGGAAATGTATGGCAAGCTCATGTCCACCTCGGACGAGCTCATGGATCGCTACTACCTCCTCCTGCTCGGCGAAACCCGCGACCCCGCATCCCACCCGATGGATTCCAAGAAGTCCCTCGCCGAGCGCCTCACCTCCCGCTACCACGGCGAGGAAGAAGGCAAAGCCGCCCGCGCCGATTGGGACACGCGTTTCTCGAAAAAAGATCTCACCGCCGCCGATCTCCCAGAGCTGGAAATTTCCTCCCTCCCAGCAGAGCTCACCGTCCTCACCATAGCCTCCCACGCCTTCAGCAGCGCCTTCGGCATGGAAAAATCCAACGGTGAACTCCGCAAGCAGTTCATCATCTCCGGCTCAGTCCAGCTCAACGGCGAGAAACTCACCAACCCCGCCGCATTATTCAGTCCTGCTCCCGGCGATGTCCTGAAGCTTTCCAAGAAGCACGCCGTAAGATTCACCTAAAGGATCGCGTAATTTATTCCGCAGCCACCTTCCCAGCAAAACATGAAAACCCTCCTTGCCTTCGCTCTATTCACTGTCCTCGCCTCAGCTAAAGAAACACAGCTCTTCAACGGCAAAGATCTATCTGGCTGGGAAGGAAGTCCGAAATTCTGGTCTGTTGAGGACGGAGTAATTACCGGTACCACCACCGCAGAGAACCTCACAAAGGCCAACACCTTCCTTATCTGGCAAGACGGGCAACCCTCCGACTTCACGCTGACACTCAAATACAAGATGACCCCGGGTGACGACAAGATGTTCACCAACAGCGGCGTCCAATACCGCAGCCACATCATCGACCCGGCGAACTTCGTTGTCGGCGGATACCAAGCGGATTTCGAATACGGTGACAACTACAGCGGTATCCTCTTTGAGGAAAAGGGTCGAGGCATCCTTGCAAAACGCAGCCAGCAAGTTGTGATCACGCAGGGAGAAAAACCCGCCAAGCCCATCATCGAAGTCACTGGAGAAACTGGCAAAAGCGAAGACATCCAGGCCGCAATCAACAAGGACGGCTGGAACGAATACCGCATCGTCGCAGAAGGCAACCACGTCCAACACTTCATCAACGACAAGCTCACGGTCGATGTCACCGACAAGACCGCAGAAGCACCAGAAAAGGGAGTCATCGCCCTCCAACTCCACGTCGGCCCGCCGATGAAAGTCCAGTTCAAGGATCTCGTACTCACCACCAAGTGAACCCAAACTGACCTAGACATTTCTCCATCAGCTTGCTACCCAACAAGCATCTCTGTTGAAAACGCGCCCGTAGCTCAGCTGGATAGAGCACCCGCCTTCTAAGCGGACGGTCACTGGTTCGAATCCAGTCGGGCGTATTTTTAAAGCC
>JANRFH010000018.1:13552-19248 GCA_030725745.1 Akkermansiaceae bacterium | reverse complement strand
AATCCAGTCGGGCGTATTTTTAAAGCCTTTCCTCCAAACAGTCCGGAGGATGCAAACCGGATGGCGACATGGGTCGCAATCCAGTCGGGCGCACTTTCCAGGAAAGGAACCGCGATTTCGAAATCGCGACCTGCACGGCGCACCACCTGCAAGCTCCAGCACAATAAAAACGCCAGCCCCGCAACCGGAACTGGCGTTAAGTGCAAAGCCTAGCCTCAGGCCATTTTCACATCTACCCACTGCTTCGTCTTCGCAGACTCAAGCACTGCATCGCAGACATACTGAGTGCCGAGGGCGTTTTTGAAATCCGGGTAGCGTTTCTCTGCCGATGGATCATCCAGCGATTTGAAAAACTCTGCGAGCGCGTGGGTGAACGAGTGCTCATACCCGAGGCAGAGACCCGGCACCCACCAATTTCCGGCATAGGGGTGATCACCATCCGAGCAATGAATGCTGCTCCAGCCGCGCCTGTCGCCGGGCACGCCGTGGTCGAAGTAATCCAACCGGTTCAAGTCGTGCAGATCCCACGCGAGGGATTTGTTCTCACCATTGATCTCAAATGTGTAGAGCGCCTTGTGGCCACGCGCATAACGGGTGGACTCGAAGATCGCCAGTGAACCATTTTCAAACCGTGCAAGGAAGGCGCAGGCATCGTCGATGGTGACGGGATGCTTCTCGCCGGTTTCCGTGTGCACACGCTCCTTGATGAAGGTCTCAGTCATGGCGGAAACGGAAACAATTTCGCCGTTGATCCAGCGGGCGGTATCGATGCAGTGAGCAAGCAGGTCGCCGGTGACACCGGAGCCAGCTTCCTTCGCATCGAGCCTCCAGAGGCCAGCACCACCTTGCGGGAGGTCTTCGGAAATCGTCCAGTCCTGCAGGAAATTTGCACGGTAATGGAAGACGCGTCCGAGCTCTCCGGCTGCGACGATGTTCTTCGCATGCGTCACCGCAGGGAGGAAACGGTAGTTATACCAAACAAGGTTCGGCAGCCCGGATTTCTCCACAGCCTCGACCATTTTTTCTCCTTCTTCACCATTCAGAGCGAGTGGCTTTTCGCAGAGGATCATCTTGCCGTGCTTGATGCACTCTAGGGCGATCTCGGCGTGGGAGTTGTTGGGTGTGCAGATGTCGATCGCATCAATGTCATCGCGCTTCACCAGCTCGCGCCAATCGGTTTCATACGAGGCGTAGCCCCACTTCTCCGCGAAGGCTTTGACCTTTTCCTCATCACGACCACAGACCGCTTGGCGGACAGGGACGTGTTGGGTATCGAAAAAGTGATCGAGCTGTGAGTAGGCGTTCGAGTGAGTGCGACCCATGAAGCCGTAGCCGATGAGTCCGATTCTAATTTCTTTTTTGGACATGATTTTTTGGGGTTCCGGGTTACTTCGCTGCTTCGTCGGAGGCTATCATCGCCTTTAGGATCGCGTTCCATGTGGAAGCCTCTTCGAGGACGGCGTTGTCGAACATGCAGCCATCCCAACAGATGTGCTTGATGCCACGCTCGGCAGCTCCTTGGAGCCAGTAGGAAGAGCATTTCGCGATGTCGAGCTTGCCATTCGGATCGTCTGCGCGGCAGTGGCGACCGGTTTTATCGTGGGAGCCTGTGCCGTGCACGGAGCCGTCGTTTTGAGCAACGTGGAAGTCGAGCGTCCACGGGCGAAGTGCGTCGGTCATGGTCTTGTAGGCAGCCCAGAACTCATCGTCGCTGTAGCCTTCCTTGAGGAGTGCTGCCTCAGGCGCATTGTAGCCCATGAGGTAGAGATAGGTGTGTGCTAGATCCGCTTGGAAACCTACGACACCTGGCATCGCCGTGGCTTCGAGAGTGTCCACCGCAGCTTTCCACGAGTGAAAACCACCCCAGCAGATTTCACCTTCCGCAGCGACGCGCTCGCCGTATTGCTCGGCGAGCTTACCAGCTTCGCGGAATGTCTCGGCCACCTTCTTCGTATTGCCCGCAGGGTCTTTGGCGAAATCCTCGGTGCCGCCCGCCGTATCCACGCGGATGATGCCGGACTTGCGGACGCCGTGCTCATTGAGAATTTTGGCAACGCGGCAGGTCTTCTCCACTGCTAGGACGAAATTTTTCCTATCCTCATCAGAGCCGAAGGCAGAGCCACCGACCGTTCCCGGCCAGACAGGTGCTACGAGGGAGCCGACGGAAAGCCCCTTCGAAGCGATGAGATCCGCCATTTTCCGAAGATCTAAATCAGATGCGTCTGGATCGGTGTGCGGGTGAAAGATGAAAAGATCGACCCCATCATATTTCCTGCCATTCACCTCCGCCGCAGCGGTGAGATCCAGCATGTGTTCGAGGGAGATGGGTGGGTGATCCGTATCGGGTTCTTTGCCGACGAGACCCGGCCACATTGCGTTATGAAGTTTGAATTTGCTCATGTTTTTATTGGTTTTGAGGAGGCATCTTGCCAGATGTCATGCACTAAGAAAGCCTCCCAATATCATTAGGTAAACCCTTTTACGCGGCACCTTGTAGCCTTCTTCCAATTTTTCGAAGGAGATCCCCTCCAGCCCCTGCAGAGTCTCTTGCGCAATCATCGCGGGCAACTTGCTGGAAAGCCTCAGCCGCTTGCCGCGCAACTTTTCCGAATAGGCAAAGCCGTGATTTATCTTCCCCTGCGCCACCTCGCGCCACCTTTCGAATTCCTTCATCAGCTCAGCACGATCCCCCGGCTCATTCACAGGCAGATAGCACCTCCTATTGCGCAAATCTTTTGGCAGATCTCTCAGAATATTCACCAGCTGCAATCCCTTGCCGTATTCCACCGCGTGCGCCAGTAGCTCCTCCTGCGGTTGTCTCGAAAAGCCCTCACTCATCGTCAAGTAGCCGAGTTTCGTCCAGAAAACGCCCACACATCCCGCAACCCGCCACGTGTAGTCATTCAAAGCCGCCTCATCAGGCAACGCCACCACCCTCTCAGCAGATGCATTACCGAACCTTTCCAGATCCAGTTTCTGCCCCCCGATGATGATCCCCACCACCTCCCTCACCAGATCCGCTTCACCTTCATCTAGGGAAAAAAGTGCCTCCATCACATCCGCATGCTGCCGCAGCAACTCCGCCTCCCCCTCGTCCCTTAGCCCAGCGATCAAATCCTCCGGCCATGGACTCGCCTCCATTTCACCACGGATCTGTCGGGAAAATTCATCTAGCAACGCAATCCGTCGCGCAGCCGAGACAGTCGCCGAATCCGCGATCGTATCACTAGCCCTAGCCAGTAAATACCCGACCGCCGCACCACGCCGCATCGGAGCGGGTAGCAGCCTGAGACTCAGGTAAAACGAGCGGGATACCGCTTTCAGAACCCGCGTCTCCAACTCCGCAGACATCACTCATCCATCGAGAGGATCCGGCCGCAGTTGTCGCATTGGGTCACTTCCTGCTCGCCCTGCACTGCAATGGCCGTCGAGGCGATCACTTTCACATGGCAGCCCGTGCATTGACCGTTTTTTAGTGTCGCGATTGCCATGGCATCTTTGGATTTCATGAGCTTCCCGTAGAGCGGCAGCAGGTCTTCGTCTACATTCGCAACCAGCTTCTCACGCTCAGCCTTCACTTCCGCTAACTGTGCTTCCATTTGCGCGTGGCGTTGTTTGATCGATACCAGATCCTCATCAACGATTTTCTGCGTCTTCGCTAGAACGGCCTCTGCCTCAGACTGCTTTTTACGGAAAACATCCACCTCTTCCATCGCCTCTAGCTCTTTGGTTTCTAGCTCGTCGACCTCCTTGCTGTAGCGAGTGATCTCGTGACCCAGCGCGTTGTATTCCTCGTTTTTCTTGGTCTCGAACTGCTGATTCTCGAGGCGCTGTATCGTCGTCTTCCGCGTTTGCACATCCATCTCGACCTTCTTCACTTTGAGCTCAGCTGCTACGAATTCGTCGTGGGCTTTCTTCAAAGCCGCCTCGTCGCCCGCTAGCTTGGCCTTCGCCCGAGCCTCGTCTTGCGGCAGTTGTGCCAAATTTTTCTCAAGGGAAAGCACGCGCCTGTCCCTGTCCTGCAATATCAACAACCCACGGATCTCTTCCAACATGCCGGATGTTTATCCACGCTCCCCACGCTTCGCAAGCCCCGCTTGCCTGTCATTTCTCTAGGGGAGATCTGGCTAGGAAAAACGAAATAGTTTTATCAATAACCGATTTTTCGAAGCCATTAGTATCGCATTAGCATTTATTCGCGTTCATTCGCGGTTGAATCTTCAGAAATTTGAATAGGAATCTCCCGAGCTTGGTCACCCCTGTCATTTCTCCTCCGTCTCAGCGCATCAGCCGCATACAGCCCTATCGCAAGCCAAATCAGCACAAAAGACAGCAGTCTCACAATCGTCATCGGCTCGCCATACATCTTCCATCCGATGAAAAACTGACACGTGGGGCCGATGAATTGCAGCATGCCCAGCGTGCTCAGGCGGATGTTCCGACTCGCAAAGCCGAACAAAAGCAGTGGCACCGCCGTCACGATCCCAGTCCCCACCAGCAGAGCTGCGTTCACCCAGTTCCCGCCAAATGCATCCACCACCCCCGTGCTATTCCACACCAGCCATCCAAGCGCCAAGGGCACCAGCACACTCGTCTCTACCGTCAGCCCATCGAGCGCACCCAGCGGCGAGCGTTTCCTCACCACACCATACAGGGAAAAAGTGATCCCCAGCGACAGCGCCACCCACGGAAAATGCCCCACCCCCGGGATCTGCACCATCACACCAGCGAAAGCCGTCACGATAGCCACCAACTGTAGCCGGTTCTGACGCTCTCCGAACCATAGCGCCCCGAAGAGCATGTTGAAAAACGGATTAATATAATACCCCAACGCCCCCTCTATCATACGCTCGTTAATCGTCGCCCAGACATACAGAAGCCAGTTCCCGCCAATCAGTGCACCAGAGAGGAAATGCCATGCCAGCGTCCGCGCATCCGCCTTGATCCCCACCTTTCTCCACCAAAGCAGCGGCCAAAGCATCAGACACGTCCAGCAAGTCCGCTGCGCCACAATCGACATCGGATGCAGCCCCTCAAGATGTTTCCAATAAATCGGAAGCACACCCCAGAGCGCAAAAGCAAACACCCCCGCCATCGTCCCCTTCGCACTTCCCGTCACACCCTCCAACTACCCGCATCCCCTCACTTCCGCAAGCTCCCCGAACTTCTTCCCTTGAAGTTTAAAGTTTAAAGTTTGAAGTTTCAGCGTGTCCGAAAACCGCCTCAGCATTCCCCAATACGCCATGGCGCTCGCCCACGTCGCCAGCCTCCGCTCCGAGGATCCTTACCGCAAGGTCGGCGCCGCCGCCCTCGACCACGACAACCGCGTCATTGCCACCGCCTACAACGGCCTCGCCCCCGGCTTCAATGCCCCCGAGGATTTCTGGACAGATCGCGAAGGCCGCCAGAAATTCATGCTCCACGCGGAAATCAACCTCTGCTCACTCTTCAAGCGCGGCGAAGCCAAGATCGTCGCCACCACCACCATGCCCTGCACCGCCTGCATGCAGACCCTCTGCGCCTACGGCATCCAGGAAATCTATTTCCAAGAAATCTACCACGCCTCCGACGCCCCCGAGATCGCAGAACTCTACGGCATCAAACTTGAGCAAGTCAGCGACTTCCCCATGGCATCGAGCTTGATCTGAATAATTTACCGCAGAGGCACAGAGGTCTCAGAGGGTCGCAGAGAAGAA
>JANRFH010000018.1:9185-13452 GCA_030725745.1 Akkermansiaceae bacterium | reverse complement strand
GAAGAAAATTCAAATACCCCAAATAGATTTATCAACCACGGCTCCGCGACCCTCTGTGACCTCTGTGCCTTTGACGAATAAATAAGAAACAGTCAGTTCGTCCATGTTCGCTTCGCTACCATTGCGGTGAAATATTCCACCCTCGCAAAGCAGAATCCCGCCTTGCCCAACCGCCCCCCAGCCGATACAGCCTCCCGCATGCCAAAGAAACCGGTAGTTCTCATCATTCGCGACGGCTGGGGTACCAACCCCGGCGGCAAGGAATCCGCTGTTAAAGACGGCAACGCCGTCATCCTCGGGAATACTCCTTTCACCGACGAGACCCTCTCCATCTACCCTCACGCCTTCCTCTCTGCCTCAGGCATGGACGTCGGCCTGCCGGATGGGCAAATGGGCAATTCCGAAGTCGGCCACCTCAATCTCGGCGCAGGCCGCATCGTCTACCAAGACTTCACCCGCATCAACAAAGCCATCGCCGAGGGCACCATCGCCAAAATCGACGTCTTTAAGGAAGCCCTCGCAAAAGCAAAGACCGGCCGCCTCCACCTCATCGGCCTCGTTTCCGATGGCGGCGTGCACTCACACCAGGATCAGCTCATTGCCCTCGCGAAATACGCCGCCGATGCCGGGGTGAAAGACATTTTCATCCACGCCATCACCGATGGCCGCGATACCTCCCCCACCGGTGGAGCCACCTTCGTCTCCAAGGTCGAGGACGAGACCGCCAAGGCCGGTGCCAAGATCGCCACGGTCGTCGGCCGCTACTTCGCCATGGATCGCGACAAGCGCTGGGATCGCGTCAAGCTCGCCTGGGACGCCATCGTCCACGGCATCGGAGCGGAAAAGCAAGTCCTTGCCTCCGAGGCCATCGCAGAGACCTACGAACTCGAAAACAAGACCGACGAGTTCATGCCCGCCATGGTCTTCGACGAGCCGAACACCCAGCGCGTCCGCGACGGTGACGTCGTCCTCTTCTTCAATTTCCGCGCCGACCGCGCCCGCGAACTCTCCGATGCCTTCCTGAAAAAGGACTTCGATGGCTT
The DNA here is from genome assembly GCA_030725745.1 of Akkermansiaceae bacterium. Classification (GTDB taxonomy): domain Bacteria; phylum Verrucomicrobiota; class Verrucomicrobiia; order Verrucomicrobiales; family Akkermansiaceae; genus Luteolibacter. The sequence continues at coordinate 12,409 of JANRFH010000018.1, read as the reverse complement.
CGACCGCGGCCAGGTGCCCGACGTCCACTTCGTCACCCTCACCCAATACGACAAAACCTACCCCTGCGACGCGATCTTCGCCCCGCAGACACTGGAAATGACCCTCGGCGAGACCGTCGCAGCCGCTGGCATGAAGCAAATGCGCATCGCCGAGACCGAGAAATACCCACACGTCACCTATTTCTTCAACGGCGGTGTGGAAAAGGAAAACCCCGGCGAAAAACGTTTCATCATCCCCTCACCCAAAGACGTCGCCACCTACGACCTCAAACCCCAAATGTCCGCAGGTGAAGTCACCGACACCGTCGTCAGCAACCTCAAGGAATTCGACCTCGTCATCCTCAACTTCGCCAACCCCGACATGGTCGGCCACACCGGTGTCGTCGAGGCCGCCATGAGCGCCGTCGAGACCATCGACGCCTCCGTGAAAGCCATCGTCGAGCAGACCCTCCGCCTCGGCGGCAAACTCCTCATCACCGCCGACCACGGAAACTGCGAATACATGCGCAACGAGGACGGCTCCCCGAACACCGCCCACACCACCAACCTCGTCGAGATCATCTACGTCGCCGACGACGCCTCCTCCCACACCCTCCACAACGGCATCCTCGCCGATGTCGCCCCCACCCTCCTCGAAATGCTCCGCCTCGAGCAACCCGAGCAGATGACCGGGAAATCCCTCTTCGACTGAAATATTTTAGAGCCGCGTAGCGAAAGGAGGGGTGGAAACCTTCCGCCCGGCATGCCTAGCTATTTCCATATCCTTATCGGGCGGTAGATTTTTGAGGGATGAGTTTTGGATCTCGTGTCCCTCCATCTTCGCTGCGCTCCGATTGCCCCTCCTCGCGCTGCGCGTCCCCCATTTCGCCCAAAACCCAGCCCAATCGTGCCCCCCCAAAAAAGGGGGGGACAAACTTTCAAAAATGGGTATATTAGATACAGAAAGCGGCGAGAAACAGCGTTTCCACCCCACAACTAATCCAACAAACAACATTATGAAAAAAACACTTACAACACTTAGCGCAGGTCTACTGATGGCCAGCGCAGCACACGCGGCGACAGTCATCCAAATTCTCGACGTGGCGGCCATTGGCACCTACACGAACGCTGACGCACAGGTCGTTACGACCTCCGTGACTTACGATGGTGCAACATTCGATATTGTCCATATACTTGGTGTTACGGGGAATGTATCTAACTCCAATCCGGTTATACATATCACCGCTGCTGGCTATGGCGTTGGGTCTGATCTCGCCGGTAACTCAGACGCCACAATAGATGCTCAGCATGGCGATGGTGTATCATTCTTTAACCTTGCGATCACCAACTTCAATGCTGGAGCTACCTCGTATACAGTCGGTGATTTCACCGGTCTGAGATTTGTGAGTTTTGCGGGCCATAATGACGCTAACGGCAATGATAACGCTAGAATCTCCTACATTGAATTTAATGGTACGGACGCTGCAGGTCTAAATATTTCTGGTGGAACCGGAGGTCAGGACAGGGATTTGACAGCACTAACAAATTATAACTCTACGGCAACCGGGTTGTATTTGGATTCAGCCAATACCAACACCAAAAACAGGTGGGGTATCGCTTCAGTCAAAGTCGCATTTGATGCGCCTGATGTGATTCCTGAGCCAAGCTCTACCGCGTTGTTGCTTTGCGGTATCGGTGCACTGGCACTTCTTCGCCGTCGCAAGTAAGCAAATTTAATTTTGGATTTAATGCGTGGGACGCGGTCTTTTGGCCGTTGTCCCACGCATTTTTTTCTGTGTGTCGGGATCGAGCTTCATTTTTCTGAAATCTCCTTTCCTTCCCCATTCTCTCGCCCAATATCGAAAACCCTTCATGTTGCCTGACGACTTGCTCCCCCTAATATCTGCGGATGCACTGAACCGATGAAAGAAGAACCCGACAAGCACACAATGTCAGCTGGGGACGCGACGATTAAGCAAGCATCGCAGGGGAGCGCATCTCGAAGTTCCCGCTGGATCGTATCAAGTATTTGCGTTCTGTTCGCGATGCTCTGGCCCGTCGGCAATTTGTTAGTAGCCTAGCATGAACTCTGAGATGAAACTATGCAGAATGAGTGGAGAGCTTTCTCCGTCGGCCGCAAATCATTTGAAAACGACGGCTGATTTCTACAATCAGGTGGCTTGTCAAATGACGCGGTCGGCGCAGACCTACCGTAACATGCTTGCAGCTTGCTACAAACGCCTGATCCCTGCTTCCGCTTCCGTGCTAGAAGTGGGTTGTGGCGGAGGCGATCTGCTGTCCCGTTTGAGTGTGCGCAAGCCCACTGGAGTCGATTTATCGGAGAAGCAACTCCAAAGAGCCCGGCAGCAAATTCCAGACGGCAATTTTCACCTCCAGGCCGGAGAGGAATTGTCTCTGGACGGAGTTTTTGATCACATCGTGGTATCCGACACTGCCAACCATGCGGCGGATGTGCAGAGGCTGTTCCAGCAATTGCATAGTGTCTCCCGGAGCGATACGCGGCTGGTCGTCAATATATACAACACCTTGTGGCGCCCGGTTCTGTCGCTGGCGGCAATGCTTGGGCTGAAATCGCGAGAACCCGCCAGCAATTGGCTGTCCGACACCGACCTACGCAGCTTTTTGGAACTGGCCGGGTGGGAGACGCTGAAGACTTCCGCGCACATTCTGCTGCCGGTGAAATGCTTCGGTTTGGAAATTTTGATCAACCGGTATCTGGCGCCGCTGTTGCAGCCGCTGTGCTTGACGATCTTCTGCGTGGCACGACCCCGCCCCCCCCGGCCTATGGAATCCTTGACGGTTTCTGTCATTATTCCTGCCCGCAATGAAGCCGGCAACATCGAGGCGGCGATCCGCCGCACGCCACGGATGGGCGCGGGAACCGAGATTCTCTTTGTCGAGGGCGGATCGAGCGACGAAACATGGGAGGAGATGCAACGAGTTGCGCGCGCATACCCGGACTCGAACATCCGCTGCTTCCGCCAGCCCGGCCATGGGAAGGGAGACGCGGTGCGAACCGGATTCGCCCAGGCGACGGGCGAGGTATTGATGATTCTTGACGCGGATTTGACGACGCCACCGGAGGATCTTCCCAAATTTTACGATGTCATCGCCAGCGGGCATGCGGAGTTCGCCAACGGCGTCAGGCTGGTCTATCCGATGGAAGAGAAGGCAATGCAGTTCCTGAACATGTGCGCCAACAAGGCGTTCAGCCTGCTATTCAC
>JANRFH010000018.1:0-9085 GCA_030725745.1 Akkermansiaceae bacterium | reverse complement strand
AGGCAATGCAGTTCCTGAACATGTGCGCCAACAAGGCGTTCAGCCTGCTATTCACCTGGCTTCTGGGACAGCCAGTTAAGGACACCCTTTGCGGAACAAAAGTCCTGCGGCGCAATGCTTATGAACGCCTAGCGGCCAATCGCGCTTATTTCGGGGAATTCGATCCCTTCGGCGATTTTGATCTGCTGTTCGGAGCCGGCAAACTAAACTACAAGATAGCCGATGTGGCTGTCCGCTATGCCGAGCGGACTTACGGATCGACGAATATTTCGCGCTGGAAACATGGCTGGATTCTCATACGTATGGCTTGGTTTGCGGCTCGCAAGATCAAGTTTGCCAAATGAACGATGGTATCCAAACAATTACGATGACCACCCTGCCATTTTCCGACCGGAAACAAAATCTCCGTTTCCTGTTGATAGGTCTACTGTTGGCGGCCCTTACCTCAGCAGTCTATTCCCCCGTGAGGTCTTACGACTTCGTTAATTACGACGACGATCTTTTCGTCTATGAAAACCCTAACCTTCAGCAGGGATTGACGCCCGATACCGTGCGCTGGGCCTTGACTGCGGGCTTGAAGGGAGAGGATGAGAACGCGGACTACTGGCGGCCACTTAGCTATCTCTCGCACGCATTGGACATCGAATTATTTGGATGGCACGCGGGAGGGCATCATCTCATGAGTGTCGGCCTTCACGCGGCGGCAGTGGTGGCTCTGTTCTGGGCATTGTTGAGTCTCACCGGAGCGCCTTGGCGCAGTGCCTTTGTGGCGGCGCTTTTCGCCGTGCACCCCCTTCGCGTGGAGTCGGTGGCCTGGGTGGCGGAACGCAAGGACGTGCTCAGCGGGTTGTTTTTCTTTCTGACGCTCGGGGCGTATGCGGCCTACGCGCGCCGCTCGTTTTCCCTGTGGCGCTACCTAGCCGTGGTCGTGCTATTTATACTCGCGGTGATGTCGAAGCCAATCGTGGTGACGCTGCCATTTGTATTGTTGCTCCTAGATCATTGGCCCCTGGGACGATTCCAGGCGGGCAACTCCGGTTTTCGGATTCCGCGTTCGGTAATCCTAGAAAAGATTCCGCTCTTCGCGTTGTCCGGTTTCATGTCGGTATTCACCTGGCTTATGCAGCGGGAGATCGGCGCAGTGAAGGAGGGGTTCTCGCTGTCCATGCGAACCGGAAACGCGCTGGTATCCTATGTCACTTACATTTGGCAGACCGTCTACCCGACTGGATTGGCGGTGCTTTACCCTTACGACATGGATTTGCCGTTGTGGAAGGTTGTTGGAGCAGCGATTTTGGTGCTTTGCATGACCGCTTTCGTGCTGTGGCAGTTGCGCCGCCTGCCGTATCTGGCGGTGGGTTGGTTCTGGTATCTGGGAATGCTCGCTCCCGTTATCGGCTTTTTTTCGCAGGCCGGGGTGCAGGCGCATGCCGACCGCTACACCTACCTGCCGCAGATCGGGTTGTTCATCGTTTTGACGTGGGGAGTCGCTGGTTTGTCAGTCCGGTGGAGTCACCGTCGAGTGGTATGTGGCACCGGTGCAGCACTAGTCCTGGTCGCCCTGATTGGCTGCACATTGATCCAGACGTCTTACTGGCGGAACAGCGTGACGTTGTGGACCCACGCACTTGCATCGACCCGGCCAAGTCCTGTTGCACACAATAATCTAGCCAACGAGCTGGCCGCGCAGGGTAGGCTCACCGAAGCTGCCGATCATTACCGAAAGGCGCTGGTGATCCATCCGGGTGCCGGAGACGCCCACAACAACCTAGGCATTCTGCTGGCTTACCAAGGGAAGATCGCCGATGCGATCGATTCTTACCGGAGGGCGCTGGCGATCGATCCAGACTACGTGGAGGCACGAGCTAACCTCGGTGCCGCGCTGATTTCGCAGGGGAACTTCGCTGAGGCTGTCGAGCAGTTTGAAGCGGCTCTCAATATCACTCCGGATGCGGTCTCTACGTCGAACAATCTCGCTTGGCTTCTGGCCACCTGTCCTGACGCGCGATTCCGCGATGGAGAGAGGGCGGTCGAGCTCGCCCAAAAAGCAGAACAACTCACAGGTGGCAATCATCCCGCGATCCTTTGCACACTCGCTGCCGCCTACGCAGAAGCTGGACGTTTTTCCGAGGCAGTGGAAACCGCGCGCCTAGCCCTCGATCTAGCTAAAGAACGAGGCGATCAAGCACTGGCCGAAGCACTCGTTCGGCATCTTGACCTTTATGAGCTTGGTATTGCTTTCCACGACCAATAGCGCAATGCGTCCGACTCGCGACGGATGGCCAGCGTTGTTTGTAAAGCTCTTGCTATTTTTTGGCCTGCCAGCGCGTGGAAGGAATACGCCTCCGTTGAATTTCTCTCGTTCTCAGGTCGGAACACTTGGCTGTTCCAAGGTTTCGCCGAAAATTAAATCTCTGGGGGCAATTGGCTCGGGTGATGAAACACCACATATTTTACCATATGAATCTTTCAGACCTCTCGCTAGATTCGCACAACAATGGAAGCCGACTCTGTAAACACTATGTCCGTGAAAAAGCCAGCAGCCCTTCGCCCTTGGTTCGCATCGCTCTCGATCATTCTTTTGATTTCTGGCTTCTGTTCGCTTGTGTATCAGGTCGTCTGGATCCGCGAGTTCCGCGTCATTTTCGGTGGAACGACGGGGGCGATGGCAGCGGTGCTAGCTGTCTTCATGGGAGGGCTCGGTTTCGGAGGCGCCCTGCTGGGACGACGGGTGGAAGTCTCTTCGCGGCCTCTGAAATTCTACGCGTTTGTGGAATGTGGCATTGCTCTGAGTGCGGCGATCACACCCCTATTATTAGTGTGGGTTCGTTCGCTTTATTTCACTACGGGAGGAGAAACTAGCCTCGGCTATCCGCTGGCGACTCTCCTGCGAATTGGCATGACGCTGGTCGTGATCGGATTGCCCTGTTTTCTGATGGGAGGGACCCTGCCCGCAGCCGTCAAATACATCCAAGACGATGAGGATCGTGAGCGCCAAAGCGCAGGGTGGTTCTATGGGATAAATATATTCGGGGCGGTCGCGGGCGTTGTGCTATCGACATTCTTGCTGTTGGAAGTCTTGGGAGCCCGAGGGGCGCTGTGGCTGGCAGCGGGGCTGAACCTGGGAATTGCCTACTGGGCTCTTGCTTTGGCTCGTTCCCGCTCAGTGTCTGAAACCGTTGAGCCGAACCAAAAAATCGCGACCGCTCCCGATGCATCTCCGGACTTTTCCGAGGAAGTCTCAGTAAAGGCGGAGATGAAGCTCCCGGTTCCTTCCCGGTGGAGCTACGGGGCGGCGTTCTCCACCGGCTTCGTTTTCTTCGTCCTCGAACTGGTCTGGTATCGCGTCTCCACACCGCTCACCGGCGGATCGGTTTATTCGCTCGGGATGGTCCTGGTTGTCGCTTTGTTGGGAATGGCCATTGGCGGAATCGTTTACAGCAAATTCGGACGCCGTATCGGCCAGCGTCCGGGCGTGTTCGCCATCCTTTGTTTCCTCCAATGCCTGGCCGTCTTTCTCCCGTATTTTGCCGGGGACTGGCTGGCATGGGTCGTGGCCATGGGCGTTGGCAAGGTGCAGAATGCGCCGTTCGAAAACGTATTGTTTCTTTGGTTTCTGGTCACGAGCGCCCTACTCCTGTTGCCGTCGATCCTGGCAGGGCTCCAGTTTCCCATGATTCTTTCCTTTCTCGGGCAGGGAGGAACCGGGGTCGGCCGGCAGATCGGGAGAGCCTATGCCTGGAATACCTTCGGTGCCATCCTAGGCTCCATTCTAGGTGGATTCGTTTTCATTCCTTATCATGGAGCGCTAAATACCTGGCTGCTCTGCGGATTACTGTGCGGTGGCCTGGCAGTGGCTTTTGCGTGGCTGTCGCGAAGATCAAACACGCAACCCCGTTTCCTTGGGTTCCTCATTCCCGATCTCGTGATTGTTGGAGTTCTCATCACTTCGTTTACGGGCATCTTCCTGACGAAGGGACCTGGCGCCTACTGGTTATACTCCGGAATCGGCTTGGGGCGTAGTGAATCTCTTCCACCGAGTCTGGAAGATTGCGCGAAATCTTTTGCCGAGCATGACTCGTTTGTCGAAAAGAGCTGGGATGGGCGGGAGGCTTCCGTGGCCGTGTTTACTACCTACAGTCCGGCCATTTACACCAACAGTATTGCCGAAAGCGCGATTCACGGAGACGCAGCAACGCTGATCGGTTCGTCGATTCTCCCAGCATTGCTGCACAAAGACAAAGTCAAAACCGCTGCTGTAATCGGAATGGGAACTGGGGTCTCTGCGGGATGGTTAGCAGCCTTACCAATGGTCGAGAAGGTGGATGTTCTTGAGATCGAACCCGCAGTGGTCAAAGCGCAAACGTCGTTTTCGGATGCTAATCTCAACTACCTCGAAAACCCAAAGGTTCGCGTCATCGTCGGGGATGCCCGGGAAACCCTTGCCACCCGCGGCGACTCCTACGATGTGATCATCTCCGAGCCGTCCAACCTGTTTCGAGCAGGCACCTGCGACTTTTATACCGAGGGATACTACCGACAATGTGCCGAGCGAATGAATCCAAACGGGCTTTTTGTCCAGTGGATCCAGGGTTATTCCATCGACTCGGAGTCCATTCTGATCGCTGCTAATACCCTGCAGGGGGTCTTTCCGTATGTGGAACTTTGGATGACCATGCCTGGAGATTTTCTTCTGATTGGTTCCGCCACAGAGTTTACCTACGACATCGAGTCAGTCCGCACTCGCATAGGTCGCCCAGTAATAAGAGACGGTCTAGCCCGCGGATTTATGACAAAGAGCGTAGAGGGTGTCTTCGCACGGTTTTTGGCTGATACAGAGATGCTAAAGAATCTCACTGCTGGGATCAGCGTCGTAAATACCAACGATCGGAACTTCCTCGAGTTTAGAACCGCAAGATCGGCGCTGCAGACGAATGACACCTCGGTTCTGAATCTATATCGGCACTTGCGTTCCTCTCTCGACCAAAGCCGGTTCGACAATAGCCAGCTCGACCGCGAGCTTTTTGTGGAGGAACAAACGATCATGGGGTTCAACCTGTCGTTAAAAAACCTAGATCCGCAAGCGCCAGCCTGGATGAACAAAGCTCTGGGGCAATTTTTCGATGGAAATATCTCCGGACTCGAACAGAACTGGATAGGAACGCCGCGGTCTCTTCGTGGAGCGTTTCTCATGGCGTGCTCCAAGGCGAGCGGGCCGGCCGATGCAAGCTTCGAAATCGACCGGATACGGAAGGAATTTCCGGGTGACGCTGCTGTTCTTACCGCACTCAATAGCTTCTGGAAGAACCGCCCTGCTCAAGCAACGGAAGAACTGGCTCTAGCCATCAGAAAATTGGAAGAGGAGAAATGGACGTTCTTCGAGACCGCATGGATATATTATGGAACTCACGAGCGGTTTCTGGGATCTCTTGATCAGGATCAAAAGGAGAAAATCTTAAGCCTGTTGGAAAAACCTCTCCCCTCCCGTCCCTACGAAATAAGAAGAAAGGATCTCTTGTTGAAGTTTTCAAAATAGCGCAACGATGGCTCCCCCCTTCAGGCTCGTCGCGGCACAACTCCCCCCACCCCTCCTCGCCATTGACACGGGATCGCCCATTTCACATCTATTGGAGTGTGAAACCCATCCATTTCCTCCCCCCAGTAGTTGCACTAGCCATCACCGGATTTCTCATCGGCGGCCAAAAAAAGGAGATCGGCAAACTGGAAACTCAAAGCGAGATGCTTTCTCGCGAGATCGCGAAAGCAAACAGCCGTCCCACCTCCACGCGTGAGAATCCACGCCCAGACCGCAGCAACGTACCGAACGGCGATAAGGAACCGATCGACTGGAAGGAAATCGCCGCAATGGCTGAGGAGATGAACAACTCCGGCAGCGTGGGCGACATGCGGAAGCTCATGTCTTTCCAGCGACGCTTGCTGGAAATGGACAAGGAGGAGCTGATTGCGGCGCTGGATGAGATCGACTCGCTGGATCTCACGGATGCGCAGCGCACCGGCCTGATCGGGATGATTCTCGACCCCCTCGCGATGAAAGATCCTGAGCTGGCACTCACTCGCTTTGCCGACCGTCTCAACGACAGGGAAAACGCGATGACATGGCGGCTCTCCAGAGCCCTCGGCAACTGGGCGGAAAAGGACGGCCCCGCCGCTGCCGCATGGCTGGACAAGCAGATCGCGGATGGGATCTTCATCAGCAAGTCTCTGGATGGCAAAAACCAAGCGCTTAAAGCTTATGAGGGAAACTTGTTTGCCTCGCTGCTGGGCAGCCATCCGGATCTTGCAGAGCAAAGGATCGCCGCAATGCCAGCGGAGGAACGCAAAGGTGTGCTGGCACAAGGAATCAACCAGTTGAAGGAGGAAAACCAAGCAGCCTTCGCTGAGATCGCCCGCAGGCATCTGGATGAGGATGGCGCCATAGAAATCCTCGCCAGCAGGGCGTCGAGCATCGCCATGATGGCGGATCTCGAAGACGTGGACAAATACATAGAGCGCATCTCCGCAACACAGGCGGAGCGAGAAAAAATCGCTGAGAATGCGGCGAACTCTTTTATTCAAGGTAAGTCTTTCCAAGGCAAAATTACCGCCGAAGAAGTCGACGAAATGCGGGATTGGCTGGGCAGCCAATCACCCGTATCAGTAGGAAAAACCACCGGTGAGACTCTCGGAGAACTGGCCAACGACGAGGATGCCATGGGATACGAAAAAAGCGCGGCTCTCGCCCTCCGCTATCACGAGGAGACTGGTAATGATGAACTCCTGTTAGGCTTTTTTGAGAACGCCTATAGCAATGAAAACAAGGAAGCTGCACGCACCTTAGCTGAAAAAATTTCTGATCCCGAAAAACGCAAACAGGTACTCGAAAACATCGAATGAACCCCTCCATGAAGATTTCCTTAGCCCTCACAGTCCTGATCCTAATCATCGGCGTTTCTTTCCACGCCGGATATGAGAAACACCTTGAGGAAGCACGCGAATCCCACGCGAAACTGGTCGAGGAGGCAGCCTCGCTGGGTATTTCAGTAGATACCTCTGATCCTGATGCCGCGGTCTTGGTGACGAAGCGCCAGCGTGACGATACGGAACGCGAGGCCAAAGAGGTAGCGAAGGAGATGATCGCCTTCGCACTGGAGATGGAAAATTACTCAGAAAACGGCGGCGGCGATGAAGCTGAGATGCAGAAACGCATCGCCGACTTCATGGACAGCATGTTTTCCCTAAGCGCAGCGCAACTGAAGATTGCCATCGAAGAGTTCCGCAACAGCACTGAGCTAAGCGATGATATGCGCTCAGGTATCATCATGTTCGCGATCATGACACTTGCCGAGGATCACCCGGCCACAGCCCTTACCATGCTCACCGAGGCTGGCGACCTCGCTGACAACAAAATGATGAGCGAACACCTCCTTTCCAGCTCCTTGGCAAACTGGGCGGAGAAAGATCCCAGCGCCGCCATGGAATGGGTGCGTGAAAACGGCGCAAAATACCCGGATCTCGTCACCGACGATGTGAAGGCCAGCCTCGTGAAGGGTGCTGGTGAATATGATATGTCCCTTGCCTTTGGCCTCATTTCGGAACTAGGGATGGAGAGCCCGCAGGAAGCTCTTAATGAACTCGCCAGCCCAGCAAAAAGCCCGTCCGAACGCACAGAATACGTCAATCTCCTCCGCGAATTCATCAAGACTTCGGAAGGAACCGATCAGAACTTGAGTGCCTCGGAATCAATCTCCGAACTTGTCAGTGGCCTAGTCAAAGACGGCTTTGATTCGGGTAGCGCTTGGATGTCTGAAAATCTTTCCCCCGCGGAAATGAGCGATCTTGCGAATAGAATCGGTCACACCTCAAAAAGCGCAGACAAAGGGAATTGGATTAACTGGATGGGCGAGAACCTACCTGAGAAAAAGCGTGAATCGAATGTGCGTAGTATCGTGAGAAACTGGACGAACCAAGACTACAGCGCCGCTGGTGAGTGGCTGGCATCGCAGCCAGCTGGCGAGACCAAAACTGCCGCGATCTCCGGCTATGTCGGCGCAATTTCTAAATACGAGCCGCAGACCGCCGTGGACTGGGCACTCACCATGCCCGAGGGCAAAGCACAGCAAGAAGCCCTCAAGACCATCCACAAAAATTGGCCGAGGTCAGATGCGGAGCAAAAAGCCGCCCGCAAAGCCTTCGCCGAGAAATACGGTATAAATAAATAGCGAACGGCGCAGCCGCAAGGAGGGGCGGAAATCTTCCGCCCGATAAGAATCCGGAAATAGCTAGGCTTTCTGGGCAGAAGATTACAGCCCCTCCTTGCGGCTACGCCGTGTCCTATCCTAGCATGCGCTTCACCCAATCCGCCTCCCACAACGTAAAGATGCCATCGGCGAGCTTCGCCTTCTTCGGATTCTTCCGAATGTAACGTGCTACCCGGAAAAAGTGCTCCCAGTCCCGGATCAGCCTATCGTAGTAGTCCTTTTGCCAAAGCGCACCGCCCCCACCCGACAAGCGGTTGATCTTCATCGAAGAGTAGCGCTTCCATGCTCCGACAATATCCTCCAACCGAATGCCATCCTCTAGGGTGAAAAGGATATGCACGTGGTTCGGCATGGCCACCCATGAGTGGAGTACGAACCTTTCACCCCCGAATTTTCCCAATACCTCCGAGAGGATTATCCTGCACTCCGTCTTCAGAATGCACGTGCCATGCCCCAGATCCATCATGCGCTCGATTTCCGTGGAGTATAGTCGGTGATACTCGCTCTCCACTTCTTCCGTCCACGGCTGCGGGTGATCCTTCATCCATACATCCCTTTTCTGGTAAAGCGCATCGAGCAAGCTGCGTGGCATCGAGTCCCCGAGCCGCCAAGTCACGAAGTAGGTTGCGCCCATCTGCTGCCAGTGCGGCAGATGGTTCCGGGTGATGATCGTATCCCCGAATTTATCGAAAAACCTCATCACTTACGCAGAGCCTTTGCTGACTCCCGTTCAAGCACCGAATATGCAAAGTGGGCAACGGCACAGCCGCATGGAGGGGCGGAAATCTTCCGCCCAGCAAGCCTAGCCATTTCCGGATTCTTATCGG
>JANRFH010000017.1:13119-34973 GCA_030725745.1 Akkermansiaceae bacterium | reverse complement strand
AGGGTTTCGGGATTTTATTTATGATCTCGTGGCGAAGAATCGCTATCTGCTGGCGGGTAAGGGTGATTCCTGCGGGATGCCGGAGGAGAGTCTGAGGAAAAGAATGCGGGGATAGGGAGCGCGGCTTTGTAATCCGCTTTATGGCGTGCCGCTAAACGAAAATCGTGTCTCACAAGGAAAGTGGGCTGCAAGACAGCGGCTTACAAAGCCACGCTCCATACGACTTGCAAAGCCGCGCTCCATACGGTGTGCTGACGGGAATGGATGGTGAGTTGCTGCTGCTGGGCGTGAAAGGGACGGAATTGACCGTGGAGGAGGCTGCTCTTTTCAGGAAACTTCAGCCGGCTGGGTTCATTCTTTTCAGTAGAAACATCGAAGGTGCGTTGCAGACGCGCAAACTCACGGATGATCTGCGGGAGCTTTGCTTGGATGAGCCTATCATTTCCATCGATCAAGAAGGTGGGCGTGTGGAAAGGACGAGGGATTTCACCCCAAGTCTGCCCTCTGCTGCTGCGTTTGCGGCGATGTCTGACATGGAGCAGATCGCGCGGGCGGGGGAGGCTACGGCTGAGTTACTTTGTCTGTTAGGCTTCAATCTAAACTACGCCCCGGTGCTGGATCTGGATCATTATCCGGAGCTACAGAATGGGCTTAATCAGCGCTGTTGGGGGCGGGATGCACAGGATGTCATCAACCGTGCGGGCATGTGGAATCGCTGGACGCGAAAGCGCGGGATGCTCGGCTGCGGCAAGCATTTCCCCGCATGTGGGAGGGCTAAATCCGATCCGCATGAGGATCTTCCAAAGTCCCACGCGACCAAGGACGAACTGATGGCGGAGGATGTGATTCCCTACACCGCGCTGATGCCAGAGCTGGATGCGATCATGCTAGCGCACGTGGTTTTTCCGGAAATCGATGCGGAGTTTCCTGCGTCGCTTTCCAAAACGATTGTCACTGGCTGGTTGAGGGATCAGCTCGGCTTCGACAAGCATCTGGTGCTCACCGACGATCTCGATATGGGGGCGATTCACAACCGCTACGGACGCGGGGAGGATGTTAAAATGGCGATCCGTGCTGGCAACGACCTCGCGATGATCTGCCATCACACAGATACGGCGGAGCATGCAGCGAAGGCTTTGGGTGAGTTGCCAATCGGGCTGCGTGATGATGCGAAAGCGCGGCTGGCGAGGTTTCGTAAAAAAATCAAGGGGCTGCCTGCGTGGGATGAATCGCGGTGGGCGAAGCTGATGGAGAAAATCACGGATATTTCCTCGAAGATTCCCGAGCCTGGTGAGGCTGATGATCGCAGTGCGGTGACGCGATACTAAGATTTTCTACTTGTTACCGAAATATTCATGTAGAGCATTACTCTAGTATGAAAATTCCACGCTTGGTTCTATCTGTTTGTGTCCTGGCGATGCTCTTCATGCATTCTCACGCCTTTGGCGCGAAACAAGCACCACCGTTTGGGGAATCGCTGGAGTGGAATACAGGTAGCGATGAAAATCCGAGTCTTGACGCGCTAGCCGGCAAGTCGGTGATTGTGATGTTTTTCCAAAGCTGGTGTCCGATCTGTAACGGCTGGTCAGGAGAGCTCTTTAAACAGGTGGGCGATGCATACGGAGATGATCCAAAAGTGGTATTGATAGCGATCAAGACGGATGGCGGAGATGTGGATGATGCTTTGAAATACCTTTCTAGCAGAACAGATACAGATAAGTGGCTGGTTGCGGTGGACAAAGGGGGCGTTTATCAGAGCCAAGCTCTAGGTCGTAACGAATTATACCAATACATGTGGGTTAAGCCGAACGGGGAGATTGGGGAAGATGACGGTTCAGGCTCTTTCTTGACTGGCCCGGGGCCGAAGAGATTCGTAATAGCTCATTCCAAGGATGCAAAAAAATACAAGCAAGGCACTTGGAAGGTGATACCGGATTCGGTGAAGCTGGATGGGGCGCTCGACGGTGCAGTCGATCTTGCCGAAAAAGGACTGTTCTTGAGTGCGCTAGCTGAGGTTTCAAAGGTCTCTTCTTCTGCGCCGGAAGAAGACGTTGCGAAGCTTCGCGACGCGATTGCAAACCGAGTCTCGAAATCTGTAGAGAAGCACAAGTTGGTGGTGGAAGAAGAGGAATCGGAAAACCGCTATCTGTCACTTCTAGCTCTGGAAAAGATCGTCGAAAGCTTCGGAAGTTCAGCACCGGGAGTTGCTGCCAAGGAAGTGGTTTCTGCACATGAAAGTACATCATGGGTAGCGGATGAGAGAGAGGCTGCCTCAGATTATGAATCGATCATGCGCCGTGCGGAACGCGCGGATGACGCTCGCTCTAGAGAACGAATCACCAAGGCATTGGCGAAACTTGCTGAGGAGTTTCCGAATACCACCTATGGACGCATCGCTGCATCAGCTGCGAAGGGTGGGTGATATTCTACTCGCGGTTGCGGCTGTCGATCCAGAGGGTGACTGGGCCGTCGTTGGTGAGGGTGACTTTCATATCCGCTCCGAAAATGCCTTTGGCTACTGCTTTGCCGAGTTCTTTGGAGAGGCTTTCGCAGAAGGTTTCGTAGAGCGGTTCGGAAATGTCCGGGTGGGCGGCTTTAAGGAAAGAGGGGCGGTTGCCCTTTTTCGCGGAAGCATGAAGGGTGAACTGGCTGACGACGAGGATGTCTCCGCCGGTGTCGAGGATAGAGCGATTCATTTTGCCTTCATCATCGCCGAAAACGCGGAGGCGGGTGATCTTTCCCGCCAGCCATTCGATGTCGGTCGTGTCATCTACTGCTTCGATGCCGAGGAGGATGAGGAAACCGTGGGAGATCGAGGAGTGGAGGGAGCCTTCGATTTCCACTGAGGCGTTTGAAACACGTTGGAGAAGGGCTCGCATGGGCTTGAGGGTGGGGGTTATTCACAGAAATTCCAGTGATTTGAGGTGTCCGCATGGTTAGAAATTGCCGGGGTGCTGGGGATCTGGGCAAGATCCGCCCACGCATGGCCGATTCATTGAAAACCGCTCCAACGAAATCCTCCGGATTGAATCTACAGCAAGGTGCTGCACCGGAGGTGGATGACGTTACGCGTGCCCTGCCGCATGCTGTAGGGCCCGAGAAATCGTTGCTTTCCACGATGCTCCAGGATCCGCAGGAGTATATAGGCACGGCGATTGAGGAAAAGCTGACGGCGGCGCATTTTTACCTGCCGAACCACGCGACTCTGTTCGGATTCCTGATCACGCTTTTTGAAGAAGGGCACGAGATCGAGTTGGTGTCGCTGGTGCAGAGGCTGCTGGACAAAGGCTTGCTGGAGAAATGCGGCGGGCCGGGATATCTAACGGAACTCTACACCTACGCGCCAAGTCCGGGGCATTTCCATCACCATTTGCAGCACGTTAAGGATAAGTTCGTGCTGCGGGCGATCATCCGAAGCTCGAACGAAGCGGTGGCGATGGCTTACGAGGCACCAGACGAGGTGCCTGAGTTGCTGGATTCTGTTGAACAGAATATTCTATCCATTCGTGAAAGTGCCGAGACGAATCAAGGGCAGACAATGAAGCAGACGATGGAGGAGGTGATGCGGAACTTCCAGATGCTCATCTCTAAGGAAAAGACATCCTCTGGAATTAGCACGGGCTTCGAGGAGTTGGACAAGAAATCGGGCGGGCTGAAGGCTGGGGAAATGTTCGTTGTCGCGGCGCGACCATCGATGGGTAAGACCTCGTTCATGATGAATATCGTGGAAAATATCTGCCTAGATCAAGGTAGGCCGTGCATGGTTTTCTCCTGCGAAATGAGCTCGGCACAGCTGGTGCAGAGGTTGCTTTTCGCGAGGGCGAAGTTTGCAGTTTCCCAGCTGTCACGCGGATACAGCCCAAAGAAGCAGGAGCTGGAGCGTGTGCGGAATGCTTCGATTCAGATCGTCGATTCAAAATTGTTCATCGACGATACGGCGGGTATTTCCATCAACGAGCTGCGTGCGAAGGCTCGGCGCAAGAAGCGCGACGAGAACATCGAGTTCATCGCGATCGACTATCTCCAGTTGATGAAATCGCGCACCAAGCAGGCAGAAAACTCGCGGGAGCGGGAGATCGCGGAAATTTCAGGAGGCATCAAAGCACTGGCGAAGGAATTGAAGATCCCGATTCTCATTCTGGCGCAGCTTAACCGGGGGCCGGAAGGCCGGACGGGGAAAAGCCTCGGCGTCCCGCGTATGTCGGACTTGCGTGAATCCGGCTCCATAGAGCAGGACGCCGACCTTGTGGGGCTGCTCTACCGGAACAAGTATTATGCTGAAAACGAAGAGGAGCGCGCGGCTCTGGAAGGTAAGGCGGAGCTGGTTCTGGCGAAAAACCGGAACGGCGAGACCGGGGGGATTCCGCTGACCTTCGTGGAAGAGTTGATGCGCTTTGAGACTGGGCCGCCTGCTGAAGAGATGGAGTGAGGTGTGGGATGCTGACTCGCCGCCTGAAGGCAGCGCTCCATTTAGGGCAAAACAAAAACGCCGGGCCTTGTGAACCCGGCGTTTGAAATTTTAGGGTAAGTCGATTTGTCGAATTACTTGGTGTATTCGACTTGGACTGGATCGCTAGGAATTTCGCGGAAATTTGGGAGGGGGCGGAGCGGTGGAGCTTCGACATCACTGGTGCAGCAGCCGCATGAAGAGGCGAGAATTGCGGTGGCACTTACGAGAACGGCGAGAATCAGTCGGGTCATGGTGGGTTTTGTTTTAGATGGATGTTTGTTTTTGGAAAGCATTTTGATCCGAAAAAGATCAGAAAAACCTTTTGCCACTCCGAAGAGGTGGGAAAAGGCTGTTCGTAGTAGTTTTATACGACAGGCGGTTGATAGACTGCTGGAGGCACAGGATCGGGCTCAGGAGCCACGGTGCATGATGCGGCAAAAAGGGCTGCGGAGACTGCTACGATAGCCAGTTTGATCAGTTTCATGATGGTTTTTTGTTTTAGTTCCGGAAGAAATCTTCCAGAAAGTCGATGAAGCCGAGTCTATCGATGGGCAAATACACTGCAAGGGAAAATGAGTGCTGCCCGCTTGTTTAGAACAGGATTTCGCATCAGGCGTAGCGGCGTCCACCACCGCTGCGGCGAGACTGGCCACCTCCACCCTGTGCGGATGAGTTGGAACGACGGCCTTGTCCACCACCACCACCACCGCCACCTTGACGTCCGCCGCCGCCTTGGCGACCGCGTCCTCCGCCACCACCGCCGCCTTGCTTGACTTTGGGGGGCTTGAAGCCGGAGCGATGTTTCTCTACGAGAGCCTCGCTGTGCCATTCGTGCGAGATGTCGCGCGGGATGGCTCCCTTGATGACTTTTTCGATGTCACGGAGGAAATCGATTTCATCCTCGGCACAGAAGGAAACGGCAAGACCGGCGGCTCCGGCACGACCTGTGCGGCCGATGCGGTGGACGTAGGCTTCCGGTTCGTTCGGAAGGTCATAGTTCACAACGAGGCCGACGTCTTTTACATCCACTCCGCGTGCCGCGACATCAGTGGCTACGAGAACTGGGACGACGCCTGCCTTAAATTTTGCGAGAGCTTTTTCACGCTGCGCCTGGGATTTATTTCCGTGGATGGCCTCGGCCTCGTATCCAGCTTCGCAAAGTGCCTTGGCTAGCTTGTTGGAGCCGTGCTTGGTGCGCCCGAAGACGATGGTGAGCTTTGCCTCATCTGCCTGGCTTTGTTTTTCAAGGAGCTGCTGGAGGAGATACATTTTATCGCCGCGATTGACGAAGCAGAGCTTCTGGTCGATGCGCTCGGCGGTGGTGACCTCCGGGGTGATGGTGACGCGGGCGGGATCGCGCAGGATGGTCTGGGCGAGGGAAACGATATTCGGCGCAAGGGTGGCGGAGAAGAAGAGCGATTGGCGTTTCTTCGGGAGGAGGGCGACGATGCGTTTCACATCGCGGAGGAAGCCCATGTCGAGCATGCGATCGACCTCATCGAGGACGAAGAAATCCACTGCGGAGAGATCGACGTGACCTTGATCCATGAGGTCGAGCAAGCGGCCGGGAGTGGCGACGAGGACATCGACACCGGAGCGCATGGCATTGACCTGAGGGCGCTGGCCCACTCCACCCCAGATGGTGGTTAGGCGGAAACGGACTTTTTCTCCGTAGGTGGAGAAGCTTTTCGCGACTTGTCCAGCAAGCTCGCGGGTGGGTGCGAGGACGAGGACGCGGCACTGGCGGGAGTTCATGCGTTTCGGATCCTCGTGGAGTTCGTTGAGGATGGGGAGCGCGAAGGATGCAGTTTTTCCCGTGCCGGTCTGGGCGCAACCGAGTAGGTCGCGGCCTTCGAGGAGGAGCGGGATGGCCTGTGCCTGGACAGGGGATGGGGTAGTGTATTCGAGTTCGTTGAGAACTTGTTTCAAGGGCGCGGCAAGAGCCATCGCTTCAAATGTAGCGGTCATATATTTTCGGTGTGCCAGCCTCAACCGGGTATCGGTGGCTGGCGGTGTCGATGAGGAGTGAGGTGAACTCCTTGCAATCTCTCATCGATGAAGACCGTAAAAAGTGGTGCCGCGATTGCGGCGGGGCGGCCTTTCGGGCAACCAATGGGGTCTGCTTACACTGGATTCGGGGAAAGGCAATGTTTTTATACCGTTAGGAAATTGCTGTTATGAGATGCCTTCTCGTAGCCTGATCCGTTATTGGCGAGACGATAATGATCGCCCTCTATCCTCTGTGCCCTAAAATGATTCGCAAGAAAGCTCATGAAATCTATCGCCGCCATTATCAGTGCACTGCTGACCAACCGGACAAGCCGCTACAACCTAATGGCGCTGGGCAAGCTGTTTCTCGTGCTGGGTGCGATGATCACCGCCTACAGCATCGTGTTCCACTACCTGATGGAGTTGGAAAACCAGAAACATAGCTGGATTACTGGTTTTTATTGGACCCTGACGGTGATGTCTACCTTGGGCTTCGGTGACATCACTTTTACATCTGATGCTGGGAAGGCGTTTTCAGTCATTGTCTTGGTGACGGGTGTGTTGTTTTTGCTCGTGATCCTACCGTTCACCTTCATCGAGTTTTTCTACGCGCCGTGGATGAAGGCGCAGGAGGCTGCAAAAGCGCCGCAGCGCGTGACGGAGGGGATGGAAAATCATGTAATCCTGACCCGCTACGGGCCGGTGGCCAAGATGCTGATCCGTATGCTGGACGAATACGGCTACCCCCATGTAGTGCTGGTGCCAACTGTGGAGGAGGCGCTGGAACTTCGTGATCAGCAGGTATCTGTAGTCGTGGGGGATAGGACGGATCCCGAAACATACCAGCGGATGGCGATCGACAAGGCGGCGATGGTGGTAACGACGCTGGACGATATTTCGAACACGAATGTGACGTTCACCATCCGCGAGCTTTCCGATAATATTCCCATTGTGGCATCGGCGCAGTCTCCACAGGTTCAGGACGTTCTTGAACTGGCCGGTGTGACTCACATTCTCCGTCTAGAGGAAATGATGGGGCAGGCGCTTGCACGGCGTGTCATCGGCAATGATGCGAAGGCTCATGTGATCGGGCAGCTCGATGGTTTATTAATTGCGGAGGCTAGCCCGACGAACACACCCTTGGTCGGAAAAACCATCGCGGAGAGCGGGCTGCGGACGGCGACAGGTGTGACGGTGGTGGGATTGTGGGTGCGCGGGCGTTTCGAGCCTGTCGATGCGGACACGGAAATCGGTATGCACACCGTGTTAGTGCTGGCGGGCGGGGCGGATCACTTTGAGCGCTATGATGAGACCTACGGAAAACCGCGGCCGGAGGATAAGACTTCGAAGGTGGTCATCGCTGGCGGGGGGCGTGTTGGCCGGGCGACCTCGCGGGCGCTAACAGAAGCGGGCATACCGTGGACGATTATTGAGCGACTTCCGGAGCGTGTGAGCGAGGTGGAGCACACCGTGATCGGCGATGCCTCGGACTTTGGTATTCTAGTCAAGGCGGGCTTGCAGGAGGCGGCATCGGTTATCATCACAACCCACGATGATGATATGAATGTTTTCCTAACTATCTTCTATCGCCGCCTGCGCAATGCCCTCCAGATCATCAGCCGTTGCACACTTGAGAAAAACAACTCGCGACTCCATCGCGCCGGTGCGGATCTGACCCTGTCCTATGCCTCAATGGGGGCGAACACCATTTTCAACCACCTGCGGGGTAGCGATACGGTCTTGCTCGCCGAGGGGGTGAATATTTTCACGGCCAAGCTGCCTGATTGTATGGCTGGGAAATCCCTTGCGGAATCGGCGGCTCGATCTCGTACCGGTTGCTCGATCATCGCGCTCGAAGTGGATGGCAAGCGGGAGATTAATCCGGATCCAGCCATCATCCTGCCTCTTCATGCGAAGCTCGTCTTGATCGGGTCTTTGGAGGCTGAGAAGAAATTCCGTGAGGTCTACAAGTCATAAGGTGAGGTTTCCGACTCCTGAAGGCTTGCTTGTCGGTGGGGACAGTTGGAGAATACACACGAAGTTATGGAAGCGATCCGGATCGAAGGAGTGACAAAGGTGTTTGGCGGAACGGTGACGGCTCTAGATGGGCTGGATCTGGAGATCCGGGCGGGGGAGTTATTTTTCCTGCTGGGAGGATCTGGTTGTGGCAAGACGACTTTGCTGCGCTGCATCGCGGGTCTTGAGACACCGACTTCAGGGAGGATTTATTTCGGAGACAACGATGTGACGGAGATGGCTCCGCACAAGCGGGAGGCGGCGATGGTTTTCCAAAGCTACGCG
This sequence comes from Akkermansiaceae bacterium, assembly GCA_030725745.1. Taxonomy (GTDB): domain Bacteria; phylum Verrucomicrobiota; class Verrucomicrobiia; order Verrucomicrobiales; family Akkermansiaceae; genus Luteolibacter. Next base: position 26,233 of record JANRFH010000017.1, on the reverse strand, counting down.
CTGTGGCCGCATCTTACGGTGGGGCAGAATATCGCCTTCGGGCTGGAGGAGCGGAAGGTGCCGAAGAAAGAGATTAAGGAGCGGGTGGCAGCGGCGTTGGAAATGGTGCAGCTGGCGGGATACGGGGAGCGCTCGATTGATCAGATGTCCGGTGGTCAGCAGCAGCGAGTGAGCTTGGCGCGGGCACTGGTGGTGAAGCCGAGGTGTTTGCTACTGGATGAGCCGCTGTCGAATCTCGATGCCCAGCTACGGGTGGAGATGAGGCGGGAGATCCGTCGTATCGTTAAGGAAAATGGACTCACTGGGATCTACGTGACGCACGATCAGGAGGAGGCGTTGGCGATGGCTGACAGGATGGCAGTGCTATCTTGGGGCAAGATCGGTCAGGTGGGGACACCGGAGGAAGTTTACCGCTCGCCGCTGGATTCTTACGTAGCGGGTTTCATCGGCGAGACGAATCTGATTGTTGGGAAAGTGTTACAGATCGATGGCGCGACTTGCCTGGTGGATGCGGGAGGCACGATTCTTAATGGTAGGGTGACGTCTCCGGGATGGCAGCCAGCAGTGGGGGATGAGGCTACTGTTTCCATACGGCCTGAGGTCTGGAGGCTACACAAGGATGGCGGAGATAATGAAATTTCAGGAAAAATCACAGAGCGAAGCTACCTGGGGCAACGCATCGAATATTTCGTGGAAACAAAGGTCGGAAGCCAGCAGGTGGTGGAGATGAACCCACATGTGATCCATGAACCGGGTGACGAAGTGCTGCTGCATGCGAAAATCGGCGATGTGGTGGTGTTGCGGAAATAGGCAGTGAAATTGCCAGCATTTGACTTGCCACGCAGGGGGGTGGGAGTCACAACAAGCGCCGCCCGTTTCGGTGGTGCATCATAGTCTGTTGCGCTGGCCGCAATGCGCGTAATCCAAATAGCGCCTATCATGCACAGCATCTCATCACGTATCGAAAAAGTTTCCGCCTCTCTGACTCTCGCCGTAACCGCCCAGACCAAGGCCATGATCGCCAAAGGCGAGGAAGTATATGCCCTTGCGGGCGGGGAACCTGAAGTCGATACCCCGACTTTCATCAAGGAAGCCGCTGTCAAAGCGCTAATGGAAGGCCGGACAAAATACACGCCATCCGGTGGTATCCCTGAGCTCCGCCAGGCGCTTTCCGAGAAATTTAAGACCGACAACAACCTCGACTACGCGGCGAACCAGATCTGCGTCACTTCCGGTGCTAAGATGGCCTGCTTCAATGCAATCCTCGCAGTGGTCGAAGAGGGTGACGAGGTGATCATCCCTTCACCTTACTGGGTTTCCTATCCGGAAATGGTCAGGCTTGCTGGTGGTATTCCGGTGATTGTTGAGACTAAGGAATCAACTGGTTGGAAGATGACTGCACAGCAGTTCGAGGATGCTATGACACCTGCGACGAAGATGGTGATCATCAACACTCCGAGTAACCCAACTGGTGCGGTTTACTCGAAAGAAGAGCTTCTTGCGCTTGGTGATATCGCTCTTGAAGAGGACATCATGATCCTTTCCGACGAGATCTACGAAAAGCTCGTCTATGGCGAAGCGGAACACGTTTCCATCGCCTCGCTCAGCGAAGATCTCTACAACCTGACGATCACGGTGAACGGCTTCTCCAAGGCCTACTCGATGACAGGCTGGAGGCTCGGATACACAGCAGCGGCCAAGCCTGTTGCTGATGCAATCGATAAGATCCAGAATCACACGGTTTCCAACGCCACAACCTTCGCCCAATACGGAGCGCTTGCTGGTCTTCAAGGCGACCAATCATTCATCGACGATCTTCGCGGTGAGTATGACGTAAAGCGCCAGTTCATGTTCTCCCGCCTAAACGCGATACCGAACATTCGCGTGATCGAGCCAAAAGGCGCGTTCTATTTCTTCGTCTACACCGGCCAGATGGGTCTGAAGTCGATGAACCTCTGCGACAAGTTGCTTTCCCGCTACAAGGTCGCCGCGGTTCCGGGCATCGCCTTCGGCTACGACGAGGGCATTCGCCTCAGCTACTGCACCACGCTTGACGTGCTCAACGAAGGTCTGACCCGCTTCGAGCAGTTCTGCCGCGAGCATTGAGAAATCTCATTTCCGAAAGGCGTGTGGGCTTCGGCCTGCGCGCCTTTTTTTTGCGGACTAGGCGCGAGGGCAAATAGTGGCGACGATGTGCCATAACTAGCCCAACGGGCTTGCGTATTTCAGCCTAGGGTTGGCAGAGCGACTCGGAGAGCGGAGCCTACCCTAGGTATTGACCCACAAAATTATGACAACGCCGAAGGTGTTGCGTCCATGCGGGTGGACAGTGACGGCAAGGACACAACCCCGATTGGAGTTGATGGTGCTAAGGGCATCCGGCTGGAATTTGCCAGACGCTTGGCGGAAGAGGGTTACTCCTCCTCGTCTTGGGGAGTCTCGGTGTCTTCCTGTGATGAAGCATCATCGATGGCTGGAGTTTCCTCGCTGGATTCCGGCGTTTCCGGATCGACCGTGGTAGTGGTGTCGTCTGTGGCTGGGGCATCCTCTTCTATATCTCGTTTAGGTGAAAGGAGTTGGATGACCTCTTCCTGTATTTCCTCAACCTGATCGAGGGGGATATTGGGATCTTTGACGATGTAGACTTCGCCGGTTTTGCGATGTTCGTAGATGCGCAGGATGCCACCGCTGGTGGACTGGGTATCGGTTTCGCGGAGGAGTTTTTGACGCTCCAGCATTACGGCAAGGATGTAGCGAGTGTTTTCGGTGTGCTCTTGGTCTTCCTCGACGAGCGTGCGGAGAAGCTCCTCGGCACTTTGTTTAGTGACGGCTGGTGCTGTGTCATCGACTGGAGTTGGGCGGAATTTTGTATGCCACTGGGAGAAGGGTTTCTCGTCTTCTTCGGTGCGTTGATTCCATGCCTCTGCGGTGAAGTCCTTGCGGAGGTAGCCAGAGGATTCGGGATCGGGAAAGATCGCGGTGACAATGGCTTGGCCTTCGGTGAAAGCGGTGTCAGTGATAGAGCAGCGGCGGCTGCGGGAGCGTATGTGCCAGGAATCGGGGAGGGCCATGTGTGGAGGATGAGTGTGTCAGTTATTGACCGTGATGAGCCGCTTGATGGTTTGATAAATCGGCCTGCCTGCGACGCGGCGGTGATAGAGCCAGAGTCCGAGCAGGGTGAAACCAATGTTTGGCAACCATGCGGCCAGCGGTGGGTAAACGATATTCGATTCACCGAGTGCTAAGGTGACGCTATTGACGAAAAGCATGACGACGGCAAGCAGGACGGCGAGGAAAATGCCGCTACCGGCCCCACGGCGTGCGAAGTGGATGGATAGCGGGGCTGCGATGAGGACGGTGATGATGCAGCTCATTGGGAGCGCCCATCGGTAATGCCAGTGGGTGACGTAGGAAGCGCGATTCGAGAGTGCTTGGGTGGAGAGGCGAGAGGCGAGCCAAGTGCTCAATTCCGGGATGCCGAGGTAATAGACGTCGAGGCCGGGCTTGATGATCTGCGAGGGAGTCTCATTCCATTGCCTCCTCACCAGAGGTTCGTCCATCTGCTCGAACACTGGGGATTCGCCTTCTTCGAAACGGGTGATGAGTGGGTTTTCAAAAGTCCAATCGCGTGTCGTCTTGTCCCAGCTTGCTGACGGTGAAGAGACGCGCCTCAGCAGGGTGCTGTCTTCGTTGAGCGTGGTCACTTCGACGTTTTCCAATGGCACGCCTTTTTGGAAATCTGCTGGGAATGCACCCACTAGCCACAGGCGGCGCGAATCGGGGTCTCTAAAGAGCACGTTTTTCTGCACATAGATGGGTAGACCTTTTGCCTCGGCAATCATTTCGTTCTTCCGTCCTTCCGCATGGGGAGCCCAGTGGTAGTTCAGCCCCAGTAGGAAAAAGCTGCACCAGAGCCCTGCGAAAATAAGCGGTGCAGAAACTCTGACGATGCTGCTGCCGCTCTGGATCATGGCGATGATCTCGTTCGACTTGGAAAATTTCCCGAGCCCGTGGATGAGCGAAAGCAGAAGGGTGTATGGAAGTAGGATGAGAAGGATGGCAGGGAGGCGGTGCAGGTAAAAGGAGGTGACGGAGAGTGCCACATTCTTGCTGCCATCGAAGTCGCCGAGGTTGTCATTCAGATCGAAGAGCATGTAGATCCCGAAGAGCGACGCAAGGCAGATGCCGAAGATCGTCATGAACTGGCGCGAAAGGTAGCGGTCAAAGGTAGTGCCTAAACTGTAGGCAATAGCGGCGATGGCGGGCATCAAACAGAGGAAGCCGAGAATCCAAGGACGTAGCAGGTTTGAGGCGATATGAGAGTCGGGGAAGCCGATGAATTGCTCGTCTACCGCGAGTTGTTCCTTGTGCCCGAAGTATGTCGCCGCCATGACCCCGAGGACAAGAAGCAGGAGAGGCAGGAGCCATCGGGGAAGGTTCGACATGAGAGGTGGGAGAGATTGCGTTCCGGTGTGCGGGCTGTCCAGTTTTTGATTGGAAAGGAGTGGTTTGAAAATACCTGGCTAAGGATTCAGTCCTTCCAGATCATGTGCTTCAGTCTTAGCTGGCGGGCACGTGTGGAGGCTTCCTTGGCGCGTGGCCCGCCGAATGAGGCGATCTTTTCAGCCGTGGAAATAGCGGCCTCCCATTCTTCGTCGCTCTCAAGCAGGGAAAGGAGGCGGAAGCCGCTGCGCTCGAACCATTCCCACTCAGGAGGCTTTGGATCGGTGGGGCGGTCAACGACCGAATAATACGCTTGCTTGGCTTGCGCAGTGAGTGTCGAGGAAGGATCTTCCGGATCGGGGAGCTTCTCCAGGGTGAGGCCACGCAGATACTGGAGGCGGAAATATTCAGCGGGGTTTCCGGACGAGATGGCGATTAGGCTGTCGTAGATTTCCAAGGCCTTGCCAAGGCTTGCTGGATCATCGTCGCCTTTTGCATAGATCGCTTCTGCAAGCAGGAGGCCAGTTGGTAGGCTTGCGGGATCATCCTTGGGAGTGGCGGTATAGGTTTCCGAAAGCAAGTCGATGGCATCCGGAATGCGATTGAGGTCGATTAGTAAGCGCGACTTTTCTAACAAAGCGACAGTCTTGAGGGGGCCGGGTGCGCTGATGGTTTGGTCAAAAAGTGAGAGGGCTTCTTCGCGAGATTGGGAGGTCGCACCCAATGCGGCGGCACGTGCTGCAATAAGCAAGGAGGCTTGAGCGCGCTGGGTGCCGGCTTCGGTGGCAGCGAGTTTTTCTAGGACTAGCCGCGCTTCATTGTAGATGCCGGATTGGTAGAGATTTTTCCCCATGATGAATGCGGCCTCGGAAGATTCACGTGTCCCGGGGAAGCTATCCATGGTCAGTCTGGCGAGAGCGATGGTGGCCGCAGGTTCGCCAGATAGGTCGAGCAAGCGCAGCCTTGCCAAGGCCATGCGAGCGTTTTGTTCCGGGGCGAGCGTGACTTCCGAGGTGGCTAGTAGATCGAGCTGGGCGCGGGCGGAGGACAAATCTGGCGGCACGCTCCTCAGTGCTACCTCTGCAATAGCAAGCCTAGCTTCCACGGCACGGGGATGTCCCGGGTGGTTTTTGAGAAATTCATCCAGAGCGACCCTTGAGCGTTCTGAGTCTTTCTCAAGCAGGGCTTTCTCTAGTGCGAGATCGATTTCGAGTTCAGGAGAAGGCTCTTCATCCGCGTTTTGTATAGTAATCGAGGCTGATGGATCTTCATTGAGGCGCGAGAGTGCAGCGTTCATGGAGGCTGCTTTTTTCTCTTCTCCTTCGAGGAAACCGGCGGCTTCTTCGAAAAGCTCCGCGGCCAGGGTGTTGTCACCGGATTCAAAGGAGGCCATGGCGCTGAGGAAAGCGGCTTCTCCACGGATGATGGGCGACTTGGCGCTGAGCCTGAGAGTCTCAAATAAGGAAAACGCCTCTTTGGGTTGTCCTTCCTCCAGCTTCCATTGTGCGAGAGTAAGGAGCGCATGCGGGGTGAGGAAATGGCGAGGGGCGAAGAACTGGAGACGCCGTAGTAGGGCGTGTGCTTCTTCATGTGCGGCAGGATTTGATTCGATGCGGTGTAGCGCAAGGGCACGTGCGTGCAGGGAAAAAGCCTCTAGATCAGTGATTGGTAATGCAGCTCTTGGCCATGCACCTAGTGCGGAGGCGTTGTCAGTATTGATGAAGCCGCTGCTTCTCGGTGTGGTCTGCGGAAGCCAACCCCCGAGGCGAAGAAGAGTGGGGTTTTCGGTGGAAATGATTTTCTCAGGAAGCCATGCGACAATACGTGTGAAGATGGGATTTAGGCGTGCGGTTTCGGGATTGGCCGTGACAAAGGCGAGCAGTGATTCAGTGGCGAGATCTCGTTTGCCCTGAGCTGCCATGGCATCCGCTTTGGCGATTGCTGCTAGATTAAAGCTTTCCAGACTCTGTCCTTCGGGTTTTGCGAGGAGCTCATTGAAAAGGGGTTCTGCTAATTCGGGTTTACCTTCCGCTAGCAGCAGGTGTCCATAGATAAGCTCGGAGTATGTCAGGAGCGCCGGCGATATCTCATGCAGCTCTGGCATAATGGATCTCGCCTCATCAATCCTTTCCAGATCTAGCAGGATCTCACAACGGCGTAGCCTAGACTCGATAAGAACGTCCTGCTCGGAGGAGTCTGTGAGCAAGCCCAGTATTTCCAATGCTTCATCCGGCTTACTTAAAGAAAGTAGCAAACTAGCTGAGGTGAACGCGGCTTCCGACTGAAATGGGTGGGTGTCGTCTCCTGCCAATGGGGAGAGGATCTCCACGGCTTCTTCATAACGACCTTTTCCCGCCATCGCCTGACCCATCCAAAATATGCGGTCATTATTCTCTTCGAGCGTTGCGTCTTCCAGGAAAGTGATGGCCTCGTCGGGTTTGTTTCCACGGATTAGGGATTCGGCAAGCAAGAGAAGTAGTTCGGCACGGCTTTCAGGAGAAATGCCTTCATCGGCCACGGCTTTACGAAGGTGCAGGGAGGCGACATCCCACAACCTGTCTGACATCGCATTACGAGCCTCCTCGACTCCAGAATGGCCGGAGTGAGCTAGGGAAATGATCAGAAGAGCTGTGAATAGGAATTTCAACGAGGCGAACATGGAACATGAGGCAAAGGCTTGGAAGGAAGAAGATGGCTCCCGTTTCCTTTTTAAGTCTTGGTTTGCCCGGAAGTGGCGACCTTGCCATTTAATACTGGCCAAGATTTGCCTGACATGATATTCAACTTTTCAGTAATTACTGATATGAGTATCAAACCTATCTTTGCAATGGCGCTTCTGGCGATGGCGGTTCTTCCATCCTGTGTTAAGGAAGTCCCACCCCTCGATCCCGTCACGATGCGCCCGTCTTGCAAGTTCTGCCCTGAGAACTACTACGCAGGACATCCAAATGCTTGCAGTGCTTGCGGTCGGGTAGTCACGGAGACTACGGTGACCACGAAATGAGCTTCCGGTTCCGCCCCTGCATCGACCTCCACGAAGGAAAAGTAAAACAGATCGTCGGAGGCAGTCTCCGCGATGACGGCTCGGCGCCGCGTGAGAATTTTGTTTCCGAGAAGCCCCCTGAGTGGTTTTCGGGAAAATTTCGTGATGACGGTCTCACCGGAGGACACGTGATCATGCTCGGGAAGGGCAATGACGAAGCAGCCAAGGCCGCGCTTTCTGGCTGGCCGGGTGGGATGCAAGTGGGTGGGGGAATCCGCGCGGAAAATGCCAAGCAATGGCTGGATACCGGAGCGAGCCATGTGATCGTGACTTCCGCGCTTTTCGATGCGCAGGGGAAATTCCTCCAGCAAGCTCTCGATGAAATCGTCGCGGCTGTAGGCAAAGAGAAGCTCGTGATCGATCTTTCCTGCCGCCGCACCGCCACGGGCTGGACGGTGGCCATGAACCGCTGGCAGACGCTCACGGATCTCGATCTCACGCACGAATCCCTAGATTGCCTGCTGCCTTTCTGTGATGAATTTTTAATCCACGCCGCCGATGTCGAAGGGCTATGCGGCGGTATCGACGAGCCACTCGTCAGGATGCTCGGGGAGTGGGGAAAATGCCCCATCACCTACGCGGGTGGTGCCGCCAGCATGGCCGATGTGGAGCTTGTTGCCGAGGCAGGGCAGGGCAGGGTGGATGTCACTGTGGGCAGTGCTCTCGATCTTTTTGGCGGCTCGGGGATATGTTACGAGGAAATGGTTGCCATGAGCGGCATTTGATCCGCCACCTGCAATATCTGCATTGCAGGCTTGTCTTGTGAACCGGGCTTTCTAGGGTTCGAGCATGTCTAGGCGTTATGGAAACGCCAAATCCTCGAAAACACCGTTTTATGAATACCACTGCACTGACAACCGCCGCCGCTGAAGCACGCGGACTCGCCATGGACGCCGTCCATGCATGCAATTCCGGCCACCTCGGACTTCCTCTCGGCTGTGCCGAAATTGGAGCCGTTCTCTTCGGAGAAAGCATGAACTTCAATCCCGACGCTCCGCGTTGGCTCAATCGCGACCGCTTTATCCTCTCCGCAGGACACGGCTCGATGTTCCTCTACGGCTGGCTCCACCTCTCCGGATACGCCGTTTCGAAGGACGATGTTGCTTCTTTCCGCAAGCTCCACTCGATCACCCCAGGTCACCCAGAGTTTCATGAAACACCTGGTGTCGAAGCGACCACCGGCCCACTCGGCCAAGGCATCGCCAACGCCGTAGGCTTCGCCCTCTCCGGCAAACGCGCTGCTGCGAAATACAACACCTCCGAGCACACGCTCTTCAATCACCACGTAATCGCCCTCCACGGTGATGGCTGTCTCCAAGAAGGTGTCGCCAAGGAAGCCATCGCTTTCGCAGGTCACTCCGGCCTCGATAACCTCGTCCTCATCTATGACAGCAACGACGTGACACTCGACGCCATGGCGGAAGTCACACAAGGCGAAGATGCAGAAGCGTATTTCAAATCCCAATGCTGGGATGCCGTCACCATCGATGGACATGATCTTGCTGCCGTCGCAAAAGCTGTCGCTGACGCCAAGGCAAATGACAACGGCAAGCCAAAGGTCATCATCGCCAAAACCACCATCGGAAAAGGCATCCCTGAAGTCGCAGGCACCGCCAAGGGCCACGGCGAAGGTGGAGCGAAATTCATCGACTCAGCACGCGCCGGACTCGGCCTCCCAGCTGACGAGCATTTCTTCGTTTCCGAAGGAACCAAAGCCTACTTTGCCGAGCAAAAGGCAGCCAAGATCGAAGCCTTCGCCGCATGGCAGGCAACCTACGACGCATGGGCAAAAGCAAACCCGGAACTTGCAAAGGAACTCACCGAAGGCGTCGCCATGGCAACACCTAGCGACCTCTCCGCACAGATCCCGACCTTCCCGGAAGACTACAAGGACGCCACACGCAGCGCAGGTAGCAAGGTGATCAACGCCGTCGCCAAAGCGATTCCTCAGTTCCTCACCGGCAGCGCGGATCTCTTCGGCTCCACGAAAAACTACCTTGCTGACCAAGGTGATTTCTCTGCCAGCAACCCGCTCGGCCGCAACATCTGGTTCGGCATCCGCGAGCACGCCATGGGCGCGATCTGCAACGGCATCGCCTACGACGGCCTGTTCCGCGCAAGCGGCGCGACCTTCTGCGTCTTCGCCGATTACGTCCGCCCAGCCATCCGCCTTGCGGCTCTCTCGAAGCTCCAGACAACCTTCATCTTCACCCACGATTCCGTCGGTGTTGGCGAAGACGGCCCGACCCACCAACCGGTCGAAACCGTCAGCGGCCTGCGCGTGATCCCAGGTGTCGATGTCATCCGCCCGGGTGATGCTGAGGAAACCGCCGGAGCCTTCATCGCCGCCATGATGCGCACCGATGGCCCAAGCACCCTCATCCTCACCCGCCAAGCGATCCCGCTCATGAATCACCTCTCCGCCCAAGAGCGCCGCGATGGTGTGCTGCGCGGTGCTTATATCGCGGTGAAGGAAACTGAAGCCCTCACCACCATCCTCATCGGCACCGGCTCCGAGCTTCAGCATTGCGTCGAGGCTGCCAAGCAGCTCGGTGGTGGCGTCCGCGTCGTCTCCATGCCAAGCGTCGAGCGTTTCGAGCGCCAGTCATCCGAGTATAAGGAAAGCATCCTTCCTAAAGCCTGCACCAAGCGCGTCTCCATCGAAGCGGGTGTTACCGACATCTGGTGGAAATACGTCGGCACCGAGGGCAAGGCTCTCGGCATCGACCGCTTCGGCATCTCCGCTCCCGGCGATGTGGTGATGAAAGAACTCGGCATGACCGCCGAGGACGTCATCGCCGCCGCGAAGTAAAACTTCCTACTAACTCTCTAAGCGCCCCTGCGATCATGGATCGTAGGGGCGTTTTTGGGTTCTGGGTCTGTTAGGACTTAGTGGATTTCACCACAGAGATCACAAAGGACACAGAGACTCTGGTTCGAAAGTCTAATCCTGCAGAGGATCGGCTCTGTGTTCTCTGTGGTTGAAGATATTATTGTGAAATACCGTGAGGCTATTTTTTCTTCTCCGGTGCCTTCTCAAAAAATCCCCCGTCACCCTGTTGTTTCATCCAGTCGGTGATCGCGCTTTTCAGCTCCTCCAACCGGGGCGCGTATTCCGGGTTCGCGGCGAGGTTGTTCATTTCCCATGGGTCGCTCTCCAGATCGAACAACTGGAATTCCGGTGGCTTGCGGTAGCGTTGCACGAGCTTCCCGGCGGCGGGGTCTGTCTTCGCTTTCTCCAGCCAGCTCTGATAGATTTGCCTGACATGGCGGTCTTCCATCTTATCCACGTAGCCGTAGTCGAAGCCATTGATCACGCGCACGGCGAAGGGCTTGTCCGGAGTCAGGTTCCACATCAATTTATAGCGGCCATCCGTCGTTGCGCGTGAGGAAAAGGGAGAACCATCCGCTCCGCTGTTGTAGACGAAAAAGGCGTTTTTCCGGTGGGTCGTCGTCTTGCCCGTGATGACGGGAAGCAGGCTCTTGCCATCCAGCGTGGCCGGGACTTCACCGCCTCCTGCATCGATCAGGGTCGGCACGATGTCGCAGTATTGCGCCAGTGCATCGGTCACGAGGGCAGGGGCGCCCGGCCATTTGATGATACAGCCGGAGCGCACGCCCCAGTCATGGTTCGTCCACTTGCCGCCGGGCATGCCGGTGCCGTTTTCGTCGAGCACGATCAGGGCGGTGTCCTGCCCGATCTCCAATTTCTCTAACAGCGCCTCCGCCTTGCCCACCTGATCGTCGAACAAGCGCACCTCCGCCAGATGCTCACGAAAGAAGTGCCGGGTCTCTTCGGTATCGACCATGTGCGGCGGCAGCTTCAGGTCTTCCAGTTTCCAGGGTGAGGTGTCTCCCGCATCCCATGGCGCGTGCGCATGGATCGAGCAGATGATAAGGCAGAACGGTTGCCCGGCATCGCGCGTCATGAACTCCTCCACGCCCTCCCAGCTCTCCGGCACGGTGCCGCGCGCGTTGCAGTTCTTTTCGAAGCCTTTGACCATCTCGAAGGGATAGACCGTGGCGGGGGAGAAATGGGTTTTCCCCGTCAGGCCCACGCGGTAGCCGAGCTTATCCAGATGCTGCACCACACTGAGCGTGCCTTTGTGGGTGGCCATGTGGTTTTTCGAGCAACCGTTGCGATGCGGTTGCAGGCCGGTGTAAAGCTCCGCGCGCGTGGGGCCGCACACTGCCTCGGAGACGAACATGTTGGTGAAACGGATGCCCTCCGCCGCGAGCTTGTCGATGTTCGGCGTGGTGTCGGGGTTCACCGATCCGTAGCAGCCGATGCTGGAGGAGCTGATGTCATCGCCGAGGATGATCAGGAAGTTCGGCCTGGGCTTGTCGGCGGCTTCGGCGAAGGCACATCCCAGGATGGCTAATGCCGCGATGGCGCACGAAAGTGTGGAAAAATTCATCGCCATTCTCATTTCTGCCCCTCCGCAAAGCCCACGATCAGTTCGTTGATTTCGTCCTCGGCCAGCAGGAAGAGATCGTTGTGTCCCGCTCCTGCGATAGGATGGTAGGTTTTATTCGTGGCGGGACTCGCTGCCACCAGAGCCTCGCCATGGGAGCAGTTGATGATCCCGTCCTCCGTGCCGTGTATCACCAGCAGCGGCAGATCGATGTCGCGGATGCGTTTGATGTTCGGGAAGCGGTCGCCGGGTAAAATGGGGATTTGTGTAACTGTGGTAAAGGCAGACTTGAAAGGGGAGAGTAGGATCATCCCTGCGACGTCCTTTTCCCTGCCCGCCAGCCACACGCTCGGCCCGCTTCCGACGGAACGTCCCATGATCACGATGTCCTCCGGTTTCACTTTCTTTTCCATCAGCCGCTGCCATGCCGCAGAGATCGCACGCTCGCACGATGCCTCCGAGGGCGTGCCTGTCGATTGCCCGTAGCCCGGGTAATCATAGGCGGCGATGCCCAGCCCGTGATACCGCAGCTCCTCGAACCACTGTAAATATTCCCCCATGTCCTCCGCATTGCCGTGGGAGAATAGCAGGGTCTTCTTCCCTGGTGCGGGAGCTAGGTAGATGAAGGCGATGGATTCCCCTTCGGGCGTCTCCAGTTTTTCCAATCCACCCAGTGAGGTTGCGTAGGAAGATACAGGCGGCGCGAAAAGGATGCGATCCGCACATGAGACAGCAAAGAGCGCCAGCAGCAGATAGACCGACCCCAGCGAGATGAAAGGCCGCTTCCAACTCCATTTTCCGATCAACAGTCGTTTCCAGTCCATACGTGTGCAGCCGCCAATCTGCAAAACCCCGCCCTCCTCCGCAATGCGGGATTTCACTGGTGAGCACGGCGCAGCCGCAAGGAGGGGCGGAAATCTTCCGCCCAGCGACCCCAGATATTTCCTTATCCTTATCGGGCGGAAGGTTTCCGCCCCTCCTTGCGCTACGCGTCGGAATTTGTGGCACCGAGATCCGTCAGCTGAAGACTTGCCAAGGTGCTTTCTTAATGCACATTAGTTGCGTGAGGGGTTCGCCGCTGTTACGCACGATTTTGGTTCTCGGGGTGCTTTGCATCTCGGCGCTGGGTTTTGTGAAGCTGACGGGGGGCGGAGGGAAGGCGGTGGAGCCGACAGTGGTTTCCGGGACGGATGGAGAGGATGCGGGGGAGAAG
>JANRFH010000017.1:0-13019 GCA_030725745.1 Akkermansiaceae bacterium | reverse complement strand
ATTTCGCGAAGCTGGTGGTGGAGGCGGAGGGGCAGGAGACATTTACGCATGTGTTCGATGCCACGGGGGATATCGATGATTTCGTGGAACTGCCCTTTTGAAGATGGAAGACAAGGATTTCAGAAAACTGGGCGGAGGGCTGGCGTCGCCGGTGCTGGTGGGCGATGAGCATGCGAGCCATGATTGCTGCGCGCACCACGGGCATCATCATGAGCTGGAGATCGACAATGTGGGCGTTTCCTACCGGGACATCGTGGCGCTGGAGGGGATTTCCATGGCGACTTCCTGCGGGAACCGGGTGGCGCTGATCGGCCCCAATGGGGCGGGGAAATCGACCTTGCTGAAATCCATCGCCGGGCTGGTGCCGAGGAGTGCGGGGGAGATCCGCTGGCGGGGGACATCGGTGAAGAAGTGGTCGCGTGAGTTTGCGTATCTGCCGCAGCGCGAGGAGGTGGACTGGTCGTTCCCTATCACGGTTCGGGGGCTGGTGGAGATGGGGCGCTATCCGCAGACGGGTTGGTGGAGGAAATTTTCCGCAGACGACAAGCGGGCGGTGGACGAGGCGCTACATGCGCTGAATCTGGATGACCTGCAGGACAGGCAGATCCGCGAGCTTTCCGGCGGGCAGCAGCAGCGGGCTTTCCTGGCGAGGTCGATCGCGCAGGAGGCGCATGTGTTGCTGCTGGATGAGCCTTTCACCGGGCTGGACAGGAATGCGGCGCTGCTGCTGGGCGATCTTTTGGCGAAGCTGGCGGGGGAGGGTCGATTGATCATCGCCTCTCACCATGAGCTGAAATCCGCGCACGATCTCTTCGATGAGGTGCTGGTGCTGGATACGCAGCAGGTGGCTTTTGGCGCGGTGGGCGAGGTGCTGACGGATGAGCTGATCTCGAAGACTTTTGCGGTGCCGGTGTGAATGAATTGAAACGATGTTTGAGGAACTATTAAACAGCCCCTTCTACCAACGCACGCTGGCGGCGGCGGCCTTCATCGGCTTCACGAACGGCTTTTTCAGCGGCTTTGTGATCCTGCGGAGGAATGCGCTTTCGGTCTCGGCGCTGTCCCACACGATGCTGCCGGGGATCGCGCTGGGGATACTGATCACGGGTGCGTTGACTCAATGGAATGCGTTTTTCGGGGCGATGTTCGCCGCGCTCCTAGTGGGCATGGGTTCGGTGGCGGTGGCGCGTGGGAAACGTGTGGCGGAGGGAACTTCGCTGGCGGTGCTTTACACGGCGGCCTTCGCGGCGGGCGTGGCGATCCTGCCGAAACTGGAGACTCGCACCGAGCTGGAGCACTGGCTTTTCGGAGACATTTTGGCGGTGGGAAACACGGATCTGTGGATCGTGTTTTCCATCGGAGCGCTGATATTGATTTCCACGAACCTGCTGATGCGGCCGCTGCTGCTGACCTTGTTCGAGCCGAACGTGGCGGCGGCGCAGGGCGTGCATGTACGGGGCATGCAGTATGTGATTTTCGCGATGCTGGTGCTGGCGCTTGTTTCATCTCTGCAAGCGGTGGGCTGCGTGCTCTCGGTGGGGCTGCTGGTTACTCCGGCGGCGACCGTTTCACTGCTCACCGACAAGACTTCGGCGCTGTTCTGGGGGGGTGGGTTGATCGGGGGGATTGGTTCGGTGGTGGCGGTGCTGCTTTCGAGTCCGTTGGGAATTGCGCCCGGCCCGGCAATTGTGATTCTCTTGGGAATTCTGTTTATTTGCGCCTACCTATTCAGCCCAAAGTACGGTTTGCTTGCGCGCTGAAATCATTTTAACAACCATTTATGAACGACCTCCCCGAAGCCCTCGCCGCTGCCGCCGAATCCGGACAACTCCTCGAAGCCGCCCGCCAGAACATCGAATTGCTGTTGGCCGGTGCCGCGACGGATCTTCCGATGAACTCGGTGAAGGAGCTGGTGGAGGCCGGGGATTTCTCGGAGTTGAACGACCGTTTCTTCAAGAAACTGGCCTTCGGCACGGGCGGTCTGCGCGGCAGGACGATCGGGCGTAAGGTGACGAATACGGAGCAGGGCGCAGGCGGCCCCAACGACAGGCCGGAATTCCCCTGCGTGGGCACGGCGACGATGAATTACTACAATGTCTCGCGCGCGGTGCGGGGCATGGTGGCTTATGTGCAGGGCTTCGTGGAGGAGGGGAAAACGCCGACCTTTGTCTTCGCTCACGATACCCGGCATTTCTCGAAAAACTTCGCCGACTTCTGCGCGAAGATCTGCGCGGATCTCGGTTGTGATGCGTATGTCTTTGAAGGGCCGCGCTCGACTCCACAGCTTTCCTTCGCGGTGCGTCAGCTGCGTGCGGATGCGGGCGTGGTGATCACGGCGAGCCACAACCCGTCGCACGACTGCGGGTTCAAGGCGTATTTCAACGATGGCGGACAGATCGTGGAGCCTCATGCCTCGGCGATCATCGACGAGGTGAACTCGATCACCAGCGAGCGCTACGAGTATGCGGATGAGCCGGGTGAGGTGAAGACCCTTGGAGAGGATTTCGATGCGGAGTATGTGGAGCTGCTCAAGACCTTGGTGCTGCGTCCCGAGCTGCTGGAGAAATCGCCGACGAAAATTGTTTTCACTAACCTCCACGGCACCGGCGGTCACATCAATGTTCCGATGCTGCGTGGGCTTGGCTTCGATGTGCTGACGGTACCGGCGCAGGACATCCAGGACGGACGTTTCCCTACGGTGGATTCCCCGAATCCCGAGAACGGCCCGGCGCTAAAAATGGCCATCGACCTCGCGAACACGAGTGGGGCGGAGATCGTGATCGGCACCGATCCCGATGCCGACCGCATGGGTGTGGCGGTGCGTAACAAGGAGGGAGAGATGGTGCTGCTGACCGGTAACCAAATCGGCTCGCTGATGGCGTGGTATCGCTTGAAAACCTGCTTCGATCTCGGCTGGCTGACCAATGCGAACCGCACGCGCGGGGTGCTGGTGAAGACTTTCGTGACGACTGAGCTTCAGACGGCGATTGCGAATGCCTTCGGCGTTTCCGTGGTGGATACGCTGACCGGTTTCAAATACATCGCGGCGAAGCTAAAGAAATATGAGATGGCGATCCCTGCGGACAAGAAGGGCGACTATCGCTCGCTGACGCAGGAGCAGACACGTGCTCTGCGCTTGGAGTTTTCACGCTTCTTCGTCTTCGGCGGTGAGGAAAGCTACGGCTACCTCGGCTCCGATGCGGTGCGCGACAAGGATGCGAACGGCGCGACCTTGATGTTTGCGGAAGTGGCGGCTTATGCGAAATCTGAGGGCAAGACCTTGGTGGAGCTGCTAGATGAGATTTATTCGGAATACGGTTACTACCTGGAGATCGGCAAGTCGCTGACGATGGAGGGCGCCGATGGTGCCGCGAAAATCCAGGCGTTGGCCGGGGATTACGCGAAGAACCCGCCGGAGGAGGTCGATGGCTCGGAGGTGATCCGTTTCCGCGACTTCTCAGCGCAGGACATCTACGACCAGGAAGGCGATCTACTGCCGAAGGAGAAGATGTTGTTCTTCGATCTTGAGGACGGTCGTTCGTTCGCCGTTAGGCCATCCGGCACGGAGCCGAAGATCAAGTATTACCTCTTCGGCAAGTCCGAGGTGAAAGGGGATCTGCCCGCTGCGAAGGAGAAGGTGAAGGACGGGCTGGCTGGGCTGTGGAAATGGATCGAGAACGACGCGAAGGGGCGGGGGTGACCCATTGAAAATCCCGGTAGGGATTGCAGCAAGTAGCCGGGGGTCGAGCGTAGCAAACACCCCCGGTTCGACGCGTTGGCATGTCGCATCCCGGAGGGATGCCAGCGGCTCGCTTCGATCCCTTCATGATCGCCAATTCATACACGCATATCCGGGGGTGTTAGCTTTGCTCGACCCCCGGCTACTGGCTTTAGTCCCATCCGGGATCATGAGATGATGCAGGATGTGATTTTTCTGACTTCATCAGCCCATTTCCTCCGCTTTCCCGCATTTGCCTTTGCCAATAACGCTTGGGTTGTGGAGGATTTCGGCATGAGCGAATTCGATGCTTTCGAGATCAAAATGCGGGCTGCCGGAATGGGTGATGCCCCGGTGGCTGTTTTTAAACGGAATTATGAGGCGCTGCTGCGCGACGAAACAGGGATGATCCCGGAAGACAGCATCGAGCCATCGGCTGATTTGCCGAAATCGGATGCACTGGAGGCGGGCGACGGCAGCAAGCTGCTCGGCGAGGTGTGTGTGCTGAAACTCAATGGCGGTCTTGGAACGGGAATGGGCTTGCAGGGGCCGAAGAGCCTGCTGTCCGTAAGGGAAGGGGTGAACTTCCTTGATCTGATGGTTCGCCAGACGCTTTCGCTTCGTGAGAAGAGCGGCCAGAAGGTGCGGCTGCTGCTCATGAACAGTTTCAGCACCAGCGAGGACACGCTCGCCCATCTGAAACGCTACGAAGCTCAGGGGCTTTCCTCCGCCGATGAGGTGGAAATGATGCAGAACATGGTTCCGAAGATCGACGCGGCGACCCTGAAGCCTGCGGAATGGCAGGCAGATCCGGAACAGGAATGGTGCCCGCCGGGACATGGCGATCTTTATCCAGCTTTGGTGGGTAGCGGCTGGCTCGACAAGCTTCTGACTGAAGGCGTGAAATACGCGTTCGTTTCCAACTCCGATAACCTCGGCGCGATCCTCGATCCGGCGCTGCTGGCGTATTTCGCGGAGTCGGGCGCCCCATTCATGATGGAAGTCACACGTAGGACGGCAGCTGATAAGAAAGGCGGTCATTTGGCGAAGCGCAAGAGTGACGGTAGACTGTTGCTGCGTGAGGTTGCGCAGTGTTCCGACGATGATCTCGATGAGTTCCAGAACATCGACAAGCACCTCTATTTCAACACGAACAGCCTGTGGCTGAATCTTGAAAAGCTGAAAGCACAGCTCAACGCGGACAAGGGCGCACTGCCGCTGCCGATGATCAAAAACAAGAAGACCGTCGATCCTCGCGATTCGTCTTCGACACCGGTCTTTCAATTGGAAATCGCCATGGGCTCTGCCATCGAGTGCTTCGAGGGAGCGCTGGCTGTGGAGGTGCCGAGGAGCCGTTTCGCCCCGGTAAAAACAACGGCGGATCTTCTCGCTCTGCGCTCCGATGCCTACGAGGTATTAGAAGATGGACAGGTGAGGCTACGTGCTGAGCGCAATGGAGTTCCGCCGGATATTTCTCTCTCCGGAGAATACAAACTCGTCGATGCACTTGAGCCGCTTGGCGTGCCGAGCTTGATCAAGTGTGATTCGCTAAAAGTTAACGGGCTCGTAACTTTCGAGGACGGCGTGGTGATTGAGGGTGATGTCGTTTTTGAAAACACCGCTGCTGAGTGCAAGGTGATCGCTGCGGGAACCTATTCAACTGGGAGCTACTGATTATGTGGAAAGGAAGATTTGCACAAGATACCTCGTCGCTCGTTGAGCAGTTCGGCGAATCGATTTCATACGACTGGAGGCTTTTTCCCCACGATGTGGCGGGATCTATCGCGCATGCCCGTGCCCAGAAAAACGCGGGTCTACTGACTGAAGAGGAGTTTTCCCAAATCGAAAAAGGCCTAAAGGAAATCGAAGCTGATATCAAAGAAGGCAAGTTCGAGTTCCGGACTTCGCTGGAGGACATTCACATGAACATCGAGGCGGAGCTGACCAAGCGCATCGGCGCTGTGGGCGGGAAACTTCACACCGCCCGCTCTCGCAATGACCAGGTCGCGACCGATACGCGACTGTATTGCCGGACACAGATCGACAACATCAACGCGGGCATTTCCTCGCTGCAAAAGACACTGGTCGAACAGGCCTCGAAATACGCGGGCGCCGTGATGCCTGGATACACACATCTTCAGCGTGGCCAACCGGTGACGGTGGGACATCATTTACTGGCGTATGTGGAAATGCTGCAGCGTGACAGAGGTAGGCTGAATGATTGCCGCAGGCGTTTGAATATATCGCCGTTAGGCTCTGGGGCGCTTGCTGGATCGACAATCAACCTCGATCGCGAGGCAATTGCTGACGAACTTGGTTTCGATGGGGTCACGCGCAACTCGATGGATGCGATTGCGGATCGTGATTACATTGCTGAACTACTGTTCATCATTTCGCTCTGCGGGGTTCACCTTTCGAGACTCAGCGAAGACCTCATTCTTTGGTGCAGCAGTGAGTTTGGTTTCGTGACGCTCTCTGATGCGCACACAACAGGTTCGTCACTGATGCCGCAAAAGAAGAATCCTGACGTTTGCGAAATTACTCGCGGCAAGACTGGGCGTTTGGTGGGTAACCTCATGAACCTTCTGGTTGCGGTGAAAGGCTTGCCGATCACCTACAATCGTGACCTACAGGAAGACAAGCCGCCGCTTTTCGATTCGGTCGACACCATCCTGATGGTTCTGGCGGTGAACTCGGAAATGATCGCGGCGATGGAGATGCGAGAGGATAAGTGTCTTGCGGCTGCTTCCGATCCCATGCTTCTGGCGACTGATTTGGCGGATGCTTTGGTGAAAAGCGGTGTTCCTTTCCGCTCTGCACATGAGCTGGTTGGTAAAGCGGTTGGCGAGTCTGTGAAAACAGGTGTGCCGCTCGACGAGATGGATCTGGCCGCGATTGATCCGGCCTACACCGAAGAAATGAAGTCGGTCTTTTCTCTTAGCACGGCATTGGCGGCACGGACGAATCCCGGTGCGCCCTCCGTGGAGAATGTGAAGCGTGAAGTTGAAAGGTGGCGGGCGTGCCTGTAATCTATCCTCCGCTCGATTCCTGGATCTGGGTCATTCCGGCGGTGATGATCGGTGCCTGTATTGGCTCGTTTCTGAACGTGGTCATTTACCGCTTGCCGCTCGGCATGTCGGTGAATAAGCCGAATCGTTCCTTTTGTCCGCTTTGTAAGAACCAGCTGACCATGTTGCAGAACATGCCCGTAGTTAGTTGGCTTTTCCTCAGGGGGAAATGTGCTCACTGTTCGGCGCCGATCCCTTTCCGCTACATTCTCGTCGAGATCGTCACGGCGGCTCTCTTCGGTGCAGTGTGGTGGGTTTTTTCAGCGACGCCAGAAGTAGTTATCTTTCTGTGGGTGTTGATGGGGTTGCTGGTGGCGATCACTTGGATCGATGCAGCACATCTCATCATCCCGACGAATCTGACATGGGCAGGTTCTCTCATCGGTCTGGGTGCGTGTTTCGCCTGGCCACAGATTTCCGCAATGGCGGGTTTCAATGAAACTAGGCTGCATGGCTTTTACGACGGAGTATTTGGCTGGGCTTTTGGTTTCGGTGGATTGTGGGTGGTGGTTGAGTTGGGGAAAAAGGCTTTCGGCAAGAAGGCGATGAAGTTCGACAAGGAAGTGGATTGGCACCTCAAGGAACCCGAGGGCGACGATGACCCGATGCTTTTCGTCATCGATGGCGACGAGATCCCTTGGTGGGATATTTTCTCTAGGGACAGCGACCGTCTGTTGGTGGACGCAACGGAAGTCATCTTAGATGGTGAGGAAACGGGCGAAGGTCAGTTGGTGATAAGGGCGACCGGGATTGAGTTATCTGATGGTCGGTCGTTCGAGTTGGAGAAGATGGTTTCCTTGAGCGGAAGGGCGAGGGGCGCAGTTGTACCACGTGAGGCGATGGGTATGGGCGATGTGCATTTGTTGGGTATGCTCGGGGCGTTCTTCGGTGCTACCGGGGTTTTCTTTTCGCTCTTTGCGGCGTCCTTGTTTGCGATTGTTGCAGCTTTGGTCGGTCGCATCGGTTTTGGAAAGCAGTTGCCATTCGGCCCCTTCCTTGCGTTGGGCGGGGTGGCGTGGATGTTCGGGGGCTGGAGGATCTGGCAGTGGTATATGAGCTTCGTTGGAATGTGATGAAATTACTGGCATTTGCAAAATCGAAGGATGACTTCGGTTTCTCTGAAAAAGAAATCGAGGTGGCTGCTACTGAAACGCCGAGGGAATTGGTGGCGAGGATCGTGCCGGGGATGGATGTTTCCGGGATCAGGGTGGCGCTGGATTGCGAATTTGCGGATTGGGATGCGCCAGTGGGGGACGCGAAAGAAATGGCGTTTTTACCGCCGGTTTCCGGCGGGTAAATACTGAAAACTGAAAGGCTGAAATGAAGATTACTATCGTATTTACGGAGGAGGGGATCGTGGTGCCGGAGATGGTAATTGGGTCTCGTGAGATCGGGGCGGTGGTAGAGTTTCAGGGCTTAGTCAGGGAAATGGAGGGAGAGGAGGCACTGGATGGGCTTTTCTATGAAGCTTACCCGGAGATGGCGGAAAAGGTGCTACGTCGGCATCTGGAGGAGCTCGGTGAAATCCATGGCTGCGAGTCAGTGGAATTTATCCACCGCAGCGGTTGGGTGCCTGTAGGTGAGGCTTCGCTTTATATCCGAGTTCTCAGTGCTCACCGTGGCGAGGGGCTGCGCTTTCTAGCCGATTCCATCGACCGCCTGAAACAGGATGTGCCGATCTGGAAACGTGTTTCCTAGTCCGGACTTCATGAGGGAATTAGCGTCTTTTTGCAGATTAGGGCGAATACAAGGAAGAGCAGACAGGAGCTTGAGGCGATGATCATGGGCTTGAGCTCAGGGGGAAACAGTAGGAAAAAGCCTTTCCCCTTGATGAGTGCCGAGTAGCTGGAGACGCAGAAGGGAAACAAGTATAGCCGGAAGATGACCCAGCGCTCTGGAGCTTGATCGCCCTGGCGGGAGGCTAGGTTCAGGGCGAAGCCAATCAGGGCGGCGATGCCGAGGGAGGATAGCCAGAGATTCAAGTTCTGATCAAAGTATTGGCAAATGATTGCGACATACCAGACGAGATAGCACCAGAGGATGAGCTTGGTGGTCTTGAGTTTCGCGAAGTAGGGGAGCATTGTTGCTAAACGCTCCGCCAGCGGGAATCATGCCACAATCAGCGAGTGGACTTTGATCGGATTTTCAGATTCAGCAGCTCGACGCCTAGTGAGAAGGCCATGGCGAAGTAGATGTAGCCTTTCGGGATTTCGAAGTGGAAGCCCTCGGCGATGAGGGCGGTGCCGATGAGGATGAGGAACGAGAGGGCGAGCATTTTCACCGAAGGATGCTTTGATACGAAATCGCCGATGGACGCCGCGGCGAGCATCATGACTCCGATGGAGATGACAACGGCAAGCATCATCACTGAGAGGTGATCCGCCATGCCTGCGGCGGTGATGACGGAATCGAGGGAGAAGACGATGTCGATAATCGCGATCTGCGCCATGATGGCTCCGAAAGTTGCTGCCTTGGAAGAAGTGTGCGATTCCTCCTCCCCCTCAAGTTTGTGGTGGATTTCCTTGGTGGCTTTCCAGATGAGGAAAAATCCGCCGGCCAGTAGGATGAGGCCTTTCCCGCTGATGCCCAGCTGGCCTCCGTGCTCGGCGGCGTAGGGTATCATTTTCCATAGAACAGGATGAACTGATATGGAGAAGAGGTTTGTGGTGAGGCTCATCATCCATGAGATGGTGGCCAGTAGGCACAGGCGGCAGATCATCGCGAGACCTAGTCCTATGATACGGCCTTTCTTGCGTTGCTCTGGCGGGAGGCGATCGACGAGGATCGAGATGAAAACGATGTTGTCGATGCCGAGGACGATCTCAAGCAGCGTAAGGGTGAGCAGAGCTGCCCATGCATTTGGATCAGCGAACCAGGTAAAATCGAACATAAGAGCAGTGACTTAAGATTCGAGAGGAGGGAGACGCTTCTCTAGAGCTTTGATGCGATCAAGCATCTTAGGTAGCCTGCGTACGTGAGCCTTGATCTTGGTGTCCTCTTTCATGGGGATGGCGGGTTTACCTGCGTAGACCATACCTCCTTCAAGACTGGTGGTGACACCGGCTCGGGATGCGAGAATTGAGTTCGCTCCGATGGTGATGTGGCCAGCCACTCCAGACTGTGCTGCGATGGTGACGTAGTCCTTGATGATTGCGCTTCCTGCGATGCCTACCTGTGAGACGATGAGGCAATGCTTTCCGATGATGGCGTTGTGGCCGATCTGGACGAGATTGTCGATCTTGGTGCCATCGCCTATGACGGTTTTGCCAAAGCGTGCGCGGTCGATGGTGGAATTTGCTCCGATTTCGACATCGTCTCCGATTTCCACGATGCCTACTTGGTCGATCTTGACATGGCGGCCATCGACAAGCTCGTAGCCGTATCCGTCTGATCCGATGACTGCTCCGGGCTGGATGATGACGCGGTTGCCGAGCACGCAGCGTTCACGAACGCTCACGTTTGAACCGATGCGGCAATCGTTTCCGATGACGACGTCCTGTTGGATGACCGCATTCGCGGAAATGGCAGTGCCATCACCGATGACTGCACCCTCGAGAATGCATGCTCCGGGGCCGACAGATGATTTCTCCGCATCGATCTTCGCGGTTGGCGAGACGAAGGCGGAAGGATGGATACCGGGTGTGAAGCGGACGCCCTCGGCCGCGAAATGACTGACTACTGCCGAGAAGGCGAGGGTGGGATTGCCGACAGCGATCAATGCCGGGCTGCCATCAGGAAAATCGTGTCCTTTTGGGACGATGACGGCACCGGCACGAGTGGCGAGGAACTGCGGGACATATTTCTCGTTTCCGAGGAAGCTGATGTCGCATGGTTCCGCAGCATCCAGTGATGCCATGCCGGTAAAGAGAGAACTCGCCTCACCGCGGATGATCGTGCCATCAATGCGGTCGGCGAGTTCTGAAAGACTTAGGCTGATTGCCAAAGTGTAGGTAGGCCGGGGATTACTCGGTAGGAGCGGAATCTTCGGCAGGAGCCGGATCTTCCATAGGTGCTTCTTCCTCTTCCGAAGTTTCGGATTCGGCAGGTGCGTCCTTGTTGAGATCCTTGAGGAGACCTGCGGTCACATCGGTTGCGTCCTTGGTATAGAGGAGGATAGGAACCTGCGAGGTGCTGAGGCCGGATTTGTCAAAAACGTAGTCGTAGTCGTCAGTCTTAGCCTGCTCTTCGACGAGTTTGCGGATTTCCTCGAGAATGCCTTTCATGCGTTGCACCATTTTCTCGTTGAGAGCTTGGTTGCGGCGTTGGAGGAATTCGCGGCGCTCACGGTCGAGGGCGATGCCTTCTTGTTGTTGCATCTGCCAGTCCTTGAAGAGCTCCTGCTTTTTGGAGTCGTTGATGGCTGGATCTTCGATTTGCTTCTTGAGGTTACCGAGGTTGGTTTCCAACTCGCGGATGCGGGCGAGGCGCTCGTTGTTATCCTTCTGGATGCGGGCGCGCTCCACGTTGATCTGCTTCTGGGCTTCAGCGGTGCGGTAGTATTGCTTGAAAAGCTCCTGCATGTCCACGGTGGCGATCTTGAGCTTGGCGTCCTGTGCGATGGCAGTGGTGAGAAGCGATGCGGCAAGTGCCACGCTGAAAAAACGTCGGAATAAAGTCATTTTGTATAAGAGGTTTCGGATGGTTGGAGGCGAAGGATGTAACCAAAAGTCCGTGCCGTCAACGCACAACCTTTAACGCCCTTGCTATACGCAAAGCGAGGCCAAATCGGGTATTTGTTTTGCCGAGTGCGGATTCCGGGGTTTTGCTGCCGCCAGCCACAGATTATGGAATTTCTCGAACGCAAAGATATTTGGATTTCGCCCTACCGTCTCAAGTCACGGGGATTTCTGAATTCAGTTTCCGCACGACGTGAATTCGCCGGTGTGCTGATACGCGTGGGGGATGGGTATGGATGCATCCATCCGTGGCCGGAGCTGGGCGATCCGCCTCTGGAGAAATGTCTGGAAGATCTCAAAGGCAGGCGTTTCTGGCCTATCGTGCGCAGGGCGATGCGTTGTGCGGAGTTCGACAATGCGGCACGCACGGCGGAGGAGTCGTTATTTGAGGAAATGGAAGTGCCAGCCAGTCATGCGACATTGGTGACGGCTGACGCAGCGGAAGTGGCTGCGGCGGTGGAGGCGGGTTTCACAATGGTGAAAATGAAGGCGGGCAGGAATTCCGGGAAGGAAGTGGAGTTCCTCAAGGAAATGGCCGAGCAACATCCCGGGCTGAAATGGCGGTTGGATTTCAATGAGTCGCTCGATCCCGAATCCGCGGCGGCTTTTCTCGATGCGCTCGGTGAGTCCGTTAGGAGGAAGGTGGATTTTCTAGAAGACATCACAGCGTTTTCCGAGACGGCCTGGGCGGGATTGTGGAGGAAATACCGCGTGCCGCTGGCGGTGGATATGGAAGCCGCGCCACACCGGAAGGCGGCGCAGGTGACGGTAATCAAGCCGGCCGTGGACGAGCCTTTCCTGCTGGGTGAGGCGGCGGCGATGAATTCCCAGCGGGTGGTGTTGACAAGCTACATGGATCATCCGCTCGGGCAGGCGTTCGCGGCGTGGGAGGCGGCGCGGCTTGAGCTTTTGTTTCAGGGGTTGGTGGGGATCTGCGGGTTGCAGACGCATCATCTCTTTGAAAAGGATGCTTTCGTGGAAAGGCTGGGGGACTGGAAGCCTAACTTCAAGGTGCCAGATGGCACGGGGCTTGGTTTTGATGACGAGCTGGCAGCGCTGACTTGGATAAAACTTTAAAATTCAACTCTCAAACTTCAACTTTCAATAAGACGCTCCGCATGCTGTCCGACCTAAAACAATTTACTCACGAATCATTCTGGGAAGATCCCGGTTGTTTCGTGGCGGGTGAATGGGAGGGGGAGTTGCCGGATGTTAGTGTGCCGGGAGCTTGTGTGCTATTTCGGACTTCCGGGTCGACCGGGGAGGGGAAATGGGTGGTGTTAAGAAAATCGGCGTTGCTGGTTTCTGCCCGGGCGGTGAATGAGTGGCTTGGCGTGGATGAGCGGTCGGTCTGGGGGCTGGCATTGCCGTTGAATCATGTGGGGGGCTTTGGGATTGTTGCTCGTGCGTATGCGGCGGGCAGTGGGTTGGCAGTGTTTCCTGAGAAATGGGATGCCGGGGCATTTTCTGAGTGGATCCCGAGAGATGGAGTGTCCCATACGTCTTTGGTGCCGACTCAGGTGCATGATCTGGTGAAACGTGCGATACTGGCGCCCG
>JANRFH010000016.1:99740-105022 GCA_030725745.1 Akkermansiaceae bacterium | reverse complement strand
AAGTATTTCTCTAATTTGTCCCAGCTCAAGCAGATACCTCGATTCGGTATCTTTGATATTGTGACTTTTTTGCAATATTGTCTACAATATAGCGTAACACTAGTCATACCTAGACCAAAAAGGCCTCCGTATGGCTTTCAATAGCCGTTTTGCGCAAACTGAAATTGGCCTGCCCCATCGATCATGAAAACACTCCTCTTCTCCTTACTACTCGCTCTATTCGCACAAGCCTCGCCAGCAAAGCAGCCCAACGTCGTCTTCATCCTCATCGATGATCTCAGCCACTACGGCATCTCTGCCTACGGTTCGGAGAAAATGGCGTTCAAAGGCAATTTTCCAGAGCCCGTCGCCCTGCAAACCCCACGCATCGACGCTCTCGCCGAAGAAGGCATGCTCTGTGAGCGCGCCTTCGCCTACCCTCTCTGCGAGCCCACCCGCATCGCCCTGATGACGGGTAAACTGAACCACCGGAACCTCCTCCAGAAAAAGTCCCAGCACGCCTCCGACATCACCTTCAGCGATTCCTTCAAAAAAGCGGGCTACAAAACAGGTGTATTTGGCAAGTGGAAGCAATCACGTGGCACCAAGGAAATCCACGCGAAAAAATACCTCCACGAATTCGGTTACGATAAGTTCTGCTGCTTCGATCTCGTCAAGCAAGGCAACCGTTTCTTCAATCCCGATTTGGTCATTGATGGCGAAATCAAGCGCTTCGACGACTCCATCGACCCCGAAACCGGTCGACGCTGGTTCGGCCCGGATATTTGTAACCGCCATGCGTTGAATTTCATCGAGGAAAACAAAGACCAACCCTTCTTTCTCTATTACTCTTTCGCGCTCGTTCACAAGGAAGACGAGGGCAATTACCACGTCCCCACACCGGACTCCACCCCGCACGACGAGTTCGATAAATTTGACGACGACTTCCAGTCACCCGAAGGAAATGACCGATCCACACGCAAACATTTCCCGGACATGATCCGCTACACCGACACCCTTGTCGGCCAGGTCGTGGATAAACTCGATGAACTCAAACTCCGCGAAAACACCCTGATCGTCCTGATGGGAGACAACGGCACCCAGATCCCCTTCATCCATGTCCTTAAAGACGGCACAGAATATCCCGGTAAAAAAGGCACCACAACGGATCACGGCACGCATGTCCCTCTCATCTTCTCACAGCCCGGCCGCATCTCCAAAGGCACCTACCCCGGCTTGGTCGATCTCATCGATATCTACCCCACCCTGTGCGCCAGCGCCGACGTCCCTTATCAGACTGATATTGATGGCCTCAACTTCTGGCCTCAAATCCTCAACCAAGGAAGCTCCCACCGCGACCACATCTATGTCTACTACGAGGAACCCTATTTCCCCGAAGCCCAGAACAAGGGTGAGGATCCTGTGACCCTCCGCTACGCCTTTGATAAAAAATACAAACGCTACGCACCCCACAAAGGCTTCCCCCGTGGCCGATTCTTCGACATCGAGACCGACTCCCAGGAGTTAGCCGGCGACAAGAAAGTAAAAGCACCGAACTTCGGGATCATCTACAAAAGCGGCCTCGACCTCGACAAGCTCACTCCAGAGCAAAGCGCCGCCTTCGACCGTCTCGGTGCCGTGATTAATTCACATAAAACCATTCCCCTGAAATCACTCAAAATCACTCCAACGGAAGCAACTCTTTCCAAAAGCAAATCCGTCTCATTGAAGGCCACCCTGACTCCAGCCAATGCCACCCGCAACAACGTCATCTGGGAATCAAGCGACCCCTCCATTGCCTCCATCGACAAATTCGGCACCCTCACCGCCCATCAATCCGGCACCGTGAAAATCAATCTCTACTCCTGGCAGGACGCACATCCTACCGCCAATAACGAACCCGTGACCTACTTCCGAAACGGCATTACCGATTCCATCTCACTGACCATTAAATAATCCATGAAACCCTTTCTCCTACTTTCCCTTCTCATCTCCTCCGCCATCGCAGCAGAGAAGCCCAACATCATCCTGATCTACGCGGACGACATCTCCGCCCGCGAACTCCCCGTCTATGGGTCTACCGTCTGGTCTCCTCCGACAGGCGGTGACACCAGCGATGAAAAATTCCGCGCCAAAACCCCTGTCCTCGACAAGCTCGCCGAGGAGGGTTGTTACGTCACCAACGCCTGGGCCTCCGTCATCTGCTCCCCCAGCCGTGCCATGATGATGACCGGCCGATTCGCCCACCTCCACAAATGGTGGCACAACCATGAAGTCGGAAACTATCTCAATGAAAAGGGTAAGCCCGCCAAGTGGCCACTCTACAAATCCTCGCCTGAAATGCTTATCGGCCACGTCGCACAAAAAGGCGGCTACCAAACCTACTGGGCAGGCAAAACCCAAATGCCCGGCGACCTCACCGCCTACGGCTTCCACGAAGGCTGCTTCACACCCGGCAATCTCGAGGATCGCGACAACCCCTTCACTGACTTCAAGCACTACTACAAGAAAATCGACGGCAAACGCACCCTTTTCAACTCAGACACCGACCTCCCCGTCGATACCTACCAGCAGAATGGCTGGTATTTCTATCCCCACGTCCGGCTCATGAACCAGAAGGGCAAAAATGGCTTCCAATGGTGGCCGAACACCCCCGAATCCATCGAAAACTTCGGCCTCCATACCTACGGCCCGGACGTTGAGCTTGATTTCATCTTCGAATACATGGAGCGCCAGAAGGCTGACGAAAAACCCTTCTTCATCTACCACACCACTCACCTAGGGCACGATGCCTTTGACTGGCTCAACCCCGCCTCCACCAGCAAATGGCCCGGCACTCCCGTCATCGAATGGGACGGCGAAAAATACACCCGCACCCAACCCCGCATCACCGGCGACAAGGGCGTGTATGATACCCACGGCACCGTTACCGAATCCGGGATCCACACCCACGTCAACTACCTCGACTACCAGGTCTGGCTCTACCAGAACAAGCTTGAGGAAATGGGTATCGCCGATAACACCATCCTCATCTTCTGCGCGGACAATGGCACCTCCGGCTACGGCAAAGGCATGAGTGATCGCTCGAAAGGAACCCACGTCCCGCTCATCATCCTCGCCCCCGGCATGACCAAGCAAGGCAGGCAGGACGTCCTCGTCAGCATGGCAGACTTCCTCCCCACCATCGCAGATCTCGCCGATGTCGATCTCCCCGCCGATTTCGAGATCAGCGGAAAATCCCTTGTCCCCTTCCTCTACGGCCAGGACAAAAACATCCGCGACTTCACCTATGGTTATAACAAGACCGACCAGATCGTCCGCGGCTCCCTTGTCATGAAGGACGGAAAAGATAAATGGTGGGACATTTCCCAAACCCCCACCGACCTCATCTCCTTTCCCGAAATCAATGACTGGTCAAAAGTTTCCGAAGCCCACCGCGCCGAACGCGACCGCCTCATCAAGACAATCAAACCGTTCAGTATGAAAGTTGCCGGCCGCGATGCCCCCGGCTTCATCTCCACCGAAGCTCCCAAGGAAAAAGCCCATAAGAAATAGGAAATAGACAAGCACCCGCCGTTTTCGAAGGCAACTCCCCCTCTGATTCCTCCTGGATCAGAGGAGACGGCACCCTCATCGGCCAGCCGACCAAATCCCGGTTCGGCATGACCATCAACGGCTCCACTATCGACTTCGACAACCTCAAAGTTCTCTCCTCGTCTCCCTGATTTCCATGTCACGCCCCATCCTTTTTCTCGCCCTCACCGGCCAGTTCGCCCTCGCCCAGACTCCTCCCACCGGCGAGGCCGACTACCAGGTCAACTGCATCGCCTGCCACCAGATCGACACCAAAACCGGCGGCCCCTCCCTCGTCGCCATCGCCGAGACCTACCCCAAGGAAAAGGAAGCCGAATTCCTCGCATGGGCGAAAGCCCCCGGGAAAAAGGATCTCGCTCTCATCGAAATGCCCTCCATGGCCCACGTCCCTGACGACGCCCTGATTCGCATCCACGACTACATCCTGACCGTCACCACGGACAAAAAGGAACAAAAGAGCAAACCGCAGTTCCCGCAATTTAGGGAACCCCATCGCAAGCTTCCTTACGTCGTTCACTGCTTCCTTCCGGACACCAGCCCCGCCTCCCTCGGCGTCGTCCTCCCCGGCAATCTCACCCTCTGCTGGGATACCGAATCCTGCCGCGTCAGCTACGTCTGGCACAACTCCAAGACCAATCTTGCCAACGGGATGTGGCTTGGAAAACTCAGTTCCAAACCCTTCTACCGAGAAACCGGCGAAGCCTTTTTCTCCCTCGCCGAAAAGCCCACCTACCTCGGCTTCCGCCTGATCGAAGGCTACCCCGAGTTCCATTACAGGATCGGCGAAACCGAAGTCCGCGATCTCATCCGCAACGGCTCCACCGCCGACACCTGGCAGCGCACCTTTACCCTCACCAACCCACCTGCGAAATTCTCCCTGAACCTCGCCCACGAAGGCTCCGTCACCATCACCTCCGACAAAGGAAAATTCACCGGGGACGTCCTCACCCTCACCGGCGACGAAGCCAAATCCTTCACCCTCACCTTTTCCAAACCATGAAGCGCGGCCTCTCCATCCTATTCGCCTCCACCCTGATAGCCTCCGCCGCCGTCGATTGGTCGCAATACTACACCTACGAAGACATCGCGCTTCCCGCCGATGTCGATCAGCAGGTCGGTGGCCTCATCGCCCTCGCCGACGGTCGCCTCGCCGCCTGTTTCAAAAGCGGTGAAGTCAAAAAATACGATCCCGCGAAAAAAACCTGGGGCCCTTTCGCCCAAGGCCTGCAGATCCCCCTCGGACTGCTTGAGGAAAAGGACGGCTCCATTCTCGCCATGCAGTGGTCCGGCCTCACCCGCCTCCGCGATACCGATGGCGACGGCCTCGCCGATGAATACCAGAACGTCTGCAACGATTTCGGCATCACCGGAAACTACCACGAGTTTGCCTACGGCCCCGCCCGCGACAAGAACGGCAACCTCTACGTCGTCCTCAATGTCGCCTCCAACAACGGCCCCATCTCCAAGGAAATTCGCGGCCCCTTCACCGAGATCGGGCTCGACCGCGAACTCATGGTCCGCCTCAAGGAGCCCGAGATCAAAAAGAAATACGCCAGTGAAGCTGGCCGCATGTATTCCCGCGCCGCCTACCGCGGCTGCGTCCTGAAAATCACCCCCGGTGGCAAATGCACCCCCTTCGCCTACGGCTTCCGCTCCCCCGGTGATTTATCCCTGTGGTATAGCGGAAACAAAGGCGCGAAATGGACACT